>JAGWWZ010000236.1 GCA_018970165.1 Planctomycetota bacterium
TGCCGAAGCCATTGATAGGAGGAGTCGAACGCCAGGCTAACCACTCTTCCTTTCTGCGCGGTACCGGTCACGATCAAGGGCTGGCCGCCGTCTCCTTGAGCAAGAATTTTGACACCTGGTACGTTCTTGGCTCCTTCCCAACGATTGGCTCCGAGAAGTGGCTTCAACTCTCCCCATAGGCTGGCCAGGTCAGCCCCCGGCGCACCTATTTGTAATAGTTTGTCGGCTGCGCGCGGAATGACTCGAATCGGACCGGGGTAGTGGTTGCGCAACTCGATCGCATCACTGTTGGATTGACGAGGGCCAGCGATCATCTGGACAGGAAGAACTTCCGCCAAGGTTGTTCGATCCCATCCTCCAGCGTTGTATGCTCGATACCCACCCAAAGTAATCAGTCCCGATCCTTGGGCGACTTGGTCCGCGATCAGTTTCGCTCCCGCGTTACCGATCGCATCGCTATCCAGATCACCGATGATAAAACAGTCGTAAACCCCTTTGGATAATCGTCGAGATAAATCGACCGGCCATTTTTGAATCGGCTCTCTGGCGATCCACAAGCGATCGACCTGAAAGTCCTGTGATTCCATTAACGAATTGGCGATGAACTTCGCCTCCGTTCGGGGCTCCCCCTCGATATAAAGGATACGAGCACCGCCACCTCGGACATTTAGATAGGCGATCGCTTCGTTGTTTTGTTGAACAACTTCCCCTTCAACGGGTTCTGCTCGAACGACTAGTTCGTATGAGCCAGCATCCGGTGCGAGTAGCGGAATCTGGAAGGGCATCGATTGCTCGGGTTTGTTTGGACGCACGGTCGTCCTCTCTGCGATACGAGCGACACCATCGCGATCCACCATCCACAGAACCAGTTGAACATCTCGATTGGCAACACCTCGGCATTTGACCATGCCACGCACGTAGATCTGGTTTTTGGTGAAAACATCGAGTTGCTCGGGAACGCCTTCCACAGCGATATCGCGTGCATTTTCGCTATCTCCACGCGGGCCGATCCCAATCAGGTACATCGGAATATCCAATCGTCCGAATTGACGTGCGACCTGTTGCGGATCAATCAACGCAGGGGTCTGCGTTTGCGATCCATCACCCATCCAAACCACTGCGGTCAATGGAGACTGAAAACTCTCGGACGCGACTTGGTTCAAGGTGCCGCCGATGTCGGTCGCACTTCCCGAGGGTTGCATGGGAAGCGTGGGCGATTCAGTGGCCGCATCGCTGCTAAACTCGCCAAGCCGTTGAATCTTCGAATCGTACAAGAAAGGAACCAGGACCGTTTCTTTGCCAAGCTGCGAACGGGCTTGCCATAGTGCATCCCATACACCCTTTTGAACTTGCCAACGCGTTTGCTTAGCTTCGCCGGATGCCAGTTGCATACTCGAAGATGCGTCGAGCATGACGGCAACACTCCCGCGAGGTTCCTGTTGCTTGGTAAAGGTCAATCCTGGACGCAACAAAGCGAAAAGCAACACCAAGCACAGTGCAAAGCGCAACAACCACAGAAACGCCCGCTGATATCGACTCGCTCCGGATGTATCCCTTACTGCGAACAAAAGAAATGCAAATGCGATTCCTACCAGAGCCACCAAACCGTAGCTACCAAAGACCGGATCGAGAGTAAAATCGATCATGCTCGACTCCTCGTGGTCGAGGCGTAAAAACGGCTAGCCATTGTTTGCTCGGCCATCAGCATCATCGCGATCACCACCAACAGGAACGGAGCCAGATCTCGTCCGTAGCGTCCTTCTCCGATCGATGTCTGCACATCCTCTTTGTCCTTCGCAACTCCGAAGTTCGAGGGGCCCAAAGCTTCTGTCAATGTCGCTTCCGTCACGCGCTCGAGCGAAATTTCGGATCGGTCGATATTGACACTGAAGCCTCGCACTACTGGACCGCGAGGCCGCAGACCTTTCAATCGATATTGTCCCGGTTGACGAGTGAAGGGAAAGGATACCAACTCCTCAGCGGCCTCGACTCGCACCGCCTCGCCCAGTGGATTGAAGAGCTCATAAACTTTCGGATACTGACTCGCGTTGTTATCGAGCAGCGCGACCGAGTCGATCGTGTAATTGACCGGATGCTTGTTGTGTGTTGCCAGGTATCTAGCAGTCCCCACGAACATCGCAAAGCCGGGCCACGCGTCAGCGCTTGTCGTGAACAGCTCGCTCCACGGTTCGCTCTGAGCGGTCGCCTCGGGTTCCGGATAGGGGAACGTCATCACGATGATGCGTCCTTGCCCCTCAATGCGTTCGACCATTCCGGGCATCTCGCTACCAGTCAGCTTTGCGATCTCGGACGCTGTCGGTGGCAGATTTTCGATATCCCAATGACGAAATACCGGATAGTTGACCCATGGGATTTCGCGGATCGGCCGTTCAAAGATCGACCAGATCGGATGATTGTCGATCATGGGATTCAAGAAGATCGAACGATCATCCATCGCACGTCTCGTTTGTCGCTTGACTTCCCCAGGTATCAGGAGCGACAAGCCATTGTCTGCCTTGTTTTGCGGATCCTGCAAAGAAGGTCCGAGAACCACCAACAGTCCGCCACCACCACGAACCCACTCCAATAACCGCTCGGCATCATCCGTCGAGATCGACCGTGGGTTGTAGAGCACGGTCGTAGAAACTCGCCCCAAATCAAACGCTCCCAGTCTCGCATACGGATCGACGGACGGTCCAGGTGCTACGACACGAGATTCACTATCTTCTTTTTTGTTGCGGTTCGCTTCGCCAGACGCTTGATTGGAACCCAAGTTCGTTTGCTCGGATGCATCAGGTGGCGAAGCGAGGGAAGGATCTAGAAGAAGAGACACCAATTGACCATCGCGTTGATCATCTGAAAAGACCGCAGTAGCCCCCTGGGTCCTGGCCTCGATGGTGATATACAGAATGTTATCGAGTTCCAAAGGATCGGGCCGGGATAATCGCAAGATCGCATGGTTGGTCCCCTCCGCCAAGTCCTGGATCGTCATCTGAACAGGAACACTCCCACCGTCAGGCACCTGAACCAGTTGCCGGTTCAGCACCCTCCCCTCAGGCACGATAACTTTTCCATCTCGAACCATCGGCAATCGACGATCGATCGGTTCGACAACCAATTCGCACATCAGTTGGTCGTCTTGGATGCCTCGCGTGCCTCGTACTTCCGCAGAAATCGTCACCCGCCCACCCGGTACAGAAGATTCCTGACTCAGTTTGGCGTTGGTCAACGTCCAATTCTTAAGTTCCTCATCGGGTGCGCTGACATCGATCAGTTGCAACAGAATCTTTGGGCGGGGGTTTCCATCGGAATCTTTGCTCTCTAGCAGAGCCGGCAATTCAGAGTTCACGCTATTCCGCCATGCTCCATCGCGCAGGTCGGTCAATACATAGATTTCGCGCCGTTCCAACTCGCTTTTGCGGACCAAGTCGATCGCGGTCCGAATGCGATCGACCAAATCCGTTGCCTTGCCATCGACCGAAACACGCTCCAACTGTCGCTCGGTCGATAAACGATCGGGATTGAGTCGAGCACCTGAGTCATTGCCGAGGATGGCGATCTGGCTAGGGACCGGCAATCGATCGATCAGCCAAGACGCCATTTCCTTGGCCTTCTCCAAGCGTGTCGCATTGTGGTACTTGTATGCCATTGTAGGAGATGTATCCACGATGATCGCCGCACAGACTGGTCCATCGGAATTTCCGATCGGTATCGAATCGCTGTTGCGAATCGCGGACACGACAAAGACACCCGAAAACGCCCAAAGGGCCAGTGCGAGCACCGCTGGAACACCGATCATCCAGGGAGCCTTGCGCCCGCCCCATGCGGTGAACGCGATCGCAGTGGCGAGGGCTGCAAAGACACCAAACAAACCGCCCGCCAAATAATTCGCGTATTGACCGCTCGGGACACGAGGCGATGCGAGAGCAATTGCCAAGATCAATACGAGGAATATCCGCAGCGCGAGAAGCAACCAGCGCTTGATGCTCCAGCCTCGCTGAGCTGTGACCGCGGTTTGTCTCACAAACCGGATCGCAGGAAACGCAATCGGCTTGGGCTGACGCCGTCCGAGCAAATGCAGCAGTATCGGGGCGGAGACCGCGATCGAACCGAGCAAGAGTGATATGTGCAAAAAAGTCATCGTCGTAGCCGTTTCTGCAACTTAGAAGCGATGACGCCGGCTCAACAGATACTCTGTCAACGCCTTGTCGTACGGCATGCTGGTATCCAAGGCCACGTAATCGATCCGAGCTTGGCTACACCCCCGCTTCAAGGATTCGCGATAGTTGCGAATGTTCTCGCGATACTCATAGCCGATGTCGTCGGCATTCACGTTCACCGATTGCCGAGACTCCGGGTCATTGAGTTGCACCAAGCCGGAAAAGGGGAATGAAACCTCAGCCTCGTCGAGCACATGAAATACGATGACATCGTGCCCCGCGTGCTTGAGCATCCGAATCGCATCGAGCGTGGGATCGACATCCGACAGCAGATCGCTCATGAGCATAATTAGCGAACGATGACGCAACATCGCGAGCAACTGTCGCATCGGCCCCTGCAGTTCGGTTTCACCCCCCGGCTTGAGTTTGGTCAACTGGCTTAAAATCGCCGCGAATTGGCTACGCCGCGATCGAGGAAACAGGCTGGCTCGGATCTTGCGATCGAAAGTGACCAACCCGATCGGATCCTGCTGCATGAGCATCAGATACGTCAAGGCTGCCGCCAAACAAATGCAGTATTCGAGCTTGGTCAGTTGCTGACGGTAGGTGTAGGCCATCGATTGACTGGTGTCCAAAACCAGATAGCCCGTGATATTGGTTTCCGCCTCGAACTTTTTGATGTAGTAGCGATCTGTTTTTGCGTACGCGAGCCAGTCGATGTCCTTCGGATCATCGCCGTGCGAATAGCGCCGATGCTCGCTAAACTCGACCGAGAACCCCTGGTAGGGGCTGGCGTGGATCCCTTGCAGGAATCCTTTCACGATCATCTGGGCACGCAGATCCAACCGCTTGATCTGCGATGCGAGTTCGGGTTTGAGATACTGTTCAACAGCGACCATACCGTCAGGGTTCCTTTCCTGACGATATTGTACAACACTGATGCCCCTATTCGCACTCCTGATTATCGCGGGGATAGACGAATACACGTCCCGGTATCCAACTATTCAGCGTCAACCGATACAGATGGTAGTCTCTTGTACAGGTAATAGTTTCGATCCGAGCAATCATTCCTTTCCAACAGACATCCGGTTTCCGCCCCCTCCCCGATCGCGACGATCGGGACCTCCATCAGAACACGGTCGGTAAAGAGTCGACTGACCGACGATGCGGCTTCCTTGTCACCATTCGCACGAATGCCGA
>JAGWWZ010000237.1 GCA_018970165.1 Planctomycetota bacterium
CGACACTTGGTTCCTGATCGAGTCGTTCGATAAATCCTCCCACTTCGTGATGCGCTCCGCGAAACACCTCGAGAACCTGCGGACCCGTACAAAGAATATTCTGCAAAAAATGCTCTAACTCGGTCGGCTGATCGAGGAATGTGTTGGATTCATGAAGCAACGCAATAATGCCTATTCTTTTGCGATGTTTAATTGCCATAGAATGGTTTGTTGAATAATCGAAGTGGAAAATGAGGTCGGAACGCTTTGGAAGGCGGGAGTCCTATCTTGAGTGTCCGACCAGCCTACGGATGGAGTTTATCGCATGAAGCTCGGAAAGTGGTGGCATATCGATAGCCCTAGCAGTGAGGGTGCCGTCTCCGATGAGACGATGAGGATCGTCTGCGATCTCTGCCCAAGGCAATGTCGAATGAAGGAAGGGGATCGCGGTTTCTGCTTCGTTCGAAAAATCGAAAACAATCAATTGATGCTCGACACCTACGGGCGCAGTACTGGGTTCTGTATCGATCCGATCGAAAAGAAACCGCTAAATCACTTCTACCCGGGAAGTAGCGTTTTGTCTTTTGGCACCGCCGGTTGTAATTTGGGGTGCCAGTTTTGTCAAAATTGGGATATTTCCAAATCGCGAGAGGTTGCCAAGCTCAGTGAAATTGCAGAGCCAGCAACAATCGCGAGAGCGGCAAAAGAACTCGGGTGCAAAAGTGTTGCCTTTACCTACAACGATCCGGTGATCTGGGCCGAATACGCCATCGATACCGCCGCGGCATGCCACGAATTAGGGATCGCGACCGTCGCTGTCACAGCGGGCTATATCATGCCACAGGCTCGCCGGGAATTCTACGCCCAGATGGATGCAGCGAACGTCGATCTCAAAGCCTTTACAGAGGATTTCTATCGTAGGATTACCTACTCGCATCTCGATCCAGTCCTCGACACACTACGGTATCTGAAGCACGAAACCGATGTTTGGTTTGAGATTACCAACCTGATCATCCCATCCTTGAACGACAGCCACGATGAACTCAAGAGTATGTGCGATTGGATTCTCAGGGAGTTGGGAGATGACGTCCCTGTTCATTTTTCAGCGTTTCATCCTGATTTTAGGATGTTGGAGCGTCCTCGGACGCCACACGAGACACTCCTGGCAGCCCATCAAATCGCAACTGAGGCGGGCATTCGGTATGCCTACGTAGGCAATGTCCACGATAAAAAACATGCCTCTACGTATTGCTACCAGTGCAAATCGTTGCTCATCGAACGCGATTGGTATGACTTAGGTAGCTACAACCTGTCGGGTAATCTTTGTCGAAAATGCGGTGCGGAGCAATCCGGAAGATTTGACGTGAGCCCAGGGGCATGGGGACGCAAACGATTGCCTGTAAACCTCGAATCTTTCCGCGTTGCGAACGCCGCATCCCCAAACCGTCGGTTATCTTTGCCTGTGGTGGAACCCGCTACCGAAAAACGACATCCAACGCCCGATCAGCCCTTCCAATCTTCTCGCCAAACCACGGAGGAAACTATGGCCGTTACTGCTCCTGTCAAGCTCCCGATGCTTCAACTCGATACGTTGACATCCGAGCAGAAGCATGCCATTCAAAAGGCAGCACAACTGACGGTCATTTCCGCCGTCATAGGACGTCCCTTGACCTCCAGTTGGGATGAGGTGCTCGGGGAACTCGGCGATCAGTATGTGTTTGGTTTGTTTACGACTTTATCCCGAGGTATGCAGCTACGCGGGTGTTGCGGATTTTTGGGAAGACCGACGACATTACGTGAGGCCATTCTGCAGTCGGCTCAGCGCACCGCAAAGGAAGATCATCGAATGGCCGCGATTTCTCCAACGGAACTACCCCATCTTTCTCTCGATGTTTCCGTTCTAGCCTCACCCGCCGTGCTCCAGGTTCCCGCAGAGAAGCGGTTCGAGCACATTCAAATTGGGAAGCACGGGCTGCGCGTGGCTCGAGGCAATCAAGCAGGCCTTTTGTTGCCGAGCGTTCCGAGCGAACAGGGTTGGGATAATATGCAATTCCTTGAAGCCGTTTGCCGCAAAGCAGGTCTTCCAGAAAATGCATGGCAGGACTCCAGTACCCAGTTGGAAATCTTTGAAGGAGTGGTTGTCGAAGGGAAAATTGAATCGGATTCACTGCCATCGGACCTCCCGGTCCGACTCCCGCCCGGGACGATGGCACAACTGATGCGGCTCAAGCAAGTTGCAACCGACAATGTCGTTGCCTTCACGCGAGGAAGCACTCCTAGCTACGTCGCTTTGGATGCCATGAACGGGACGGTACATGGTGTCGTTTTGACCCTCAGGGACACCAAGAACAATCGGATGCTCGCGAACTGGATTCAAACGTCGATTCGACCGGGCATTCCACTCCAAACAAGTGTTTTTGATCTCTGCAAGAATGCAGCCCAAGCGTTGGTGAATGCTCGTTTCGCCGAGGAAACGAAAGTCGAGTTAGAACTCACGGTGCTCTACGATCCAATCCATCATGGAGTCGTGGTTCAGGAGGATTGGGATGGAGACTCGTTGACCGAAACCTATCGGCAGTGCGACGTATCGGAGGTCAACCCATCGCATCGAGCGATTATCGCCCTCTGTGGCGAACGTTGTGCTGTAGCATTCGAAGCGAACAAATCCGTGCATGAGCTGATACAGCAAGCCGCCAATCCCATTCGAATGAGAAGAAATCCGGTCGCCATTTTCTCTATGAGTTGTGTCTCGACCGCGAGTTCTCTGATCGCTTCCAATGGAACGGTCGCTCTCGAAAGCGACGTAGAGCGTCCACCCGCCGTGGCGGGCTCTTTCTATCCAGCGAAGAAAGAAGAACGAGAAAGACTCTTTGCGGAATTCGCGGAGCATCGTTGGGAAGGTCCCAAAATAAAGCCTCTCGCGATCATGACTCCGCATGCGGGACTGCGCTTTAGCGGTCGTACTGCTCTGGAGGTCTGGAGCCGGATTGAATTCCCCGAAAACATCCTCATATTAGGCCCGAAACACACGCCCTATGGATGCGATTGGGCTGTCTCTCCGTCCAAGGCTTGGAAGTTACCCGAGTCCGCGGACTGGCCAGCCAATGTCGAGCTGGCGAAAGCGATTGCAGATGAAGTGGAAGGGATGGAGATGGATGCCGGTGCACATGCATCCGAACACGGACTGGAGATTCAACTCCCTGTTTTGGAATCGATACTTCCAGCCAACCGACGACCGAAGATTACAGGAATTGTTTTCCGTGGTGCGAATTGGGAGGAAATCGAGCGAGCTAGTCAGCAACTCGCAGCCGTCCTTAAGCAACAGGCGGAGTTGCCTCTTTTGGTCATTTCGAGCGACCTCAATCACTACCAACCCGAAGCGGAAAATCGACGCCGCGATCATCTCGCGATCGAGGCAATGATGAACGGAGATCCGAAACACCTGATCGATGTCTGTCGAAAGAATTCCATCAGCATGTGCGGGCTCGTACCTGCAGCGGTGGTGATGCAAACGTTGATCGCACTGGAAAAACCGTTCCGAGTCGAGAAGGTGGGGTACTCGAACAGCGCGGACCAGGGGGGAGATCCCAATCGAGTCGTCGGATATGCTGGGATGTTGATCCTACCCAAATAAATCCCTTGAGTGCTCAATCGCCTCGTTCCGTTCATCGATCGACCGATGGGTTGGGACGGCCGGTGCCTTGGTCCGATACCGATTCTTGTTTTCAGAGGATCGCTTCGATCGGCGAACCCTTGGAGATGGCTAGCGGTCGACCGAGACGATCATGGATCTCTGTGGCAGGTTTGTATCCCAGGCAATGAAAAAGGGTGGCTGAAAGATCTTGAGGTTCGACTCGCCCCTCGATCGGATAAGCCCCTTGTCGATCGGATGCTCCATGGACAACGCCCCCTCGTACGCCCCCGCCTGCCAGAGCGCCGCTGAAGACATGGCCCCAATGATCACGGCCACCGCTCGCATTGAAACGGGGAGTTCTCCCGAACTCGCCTACCCAAACGACCAGTGTTTCGTCCAACAAACCGCGTTGGTCGAGATCCTCGAGAAGCGCCGAGTATGCCTGGTCCATCGGGGGCATCAACGCTTTTTTGAGCCGTTCTGTATGCTTGGCATGAGAGTCCCACGCGGGAGCTACATTCTCATCGGTTTCCCAGCGAGTCCAATTCACTTGAACCAGTGAAACTCCTGACTCGATCAATCGTCTCGCCAGCAAAACACTCTGTCCGAAGCGATTGCGACCGTAGCGGTCACGCATCTTGTCCGACTCCTGATCGATCGCAAAGGCGCGCTGGGCATCGGGTGTTCGAATCAGATCCATTGCTTTCGATTGCCAGTGCGCCCAGCGTTGCGAGGTCGGATGTTCACGCAGCCCATCGAGTTTCGCGTTGAGACTGGATAGGAATCGGCGACGATCGGAGAGTCTCTCGGGAGAAACATCCACGGGAAGAGCGATATCGGGTACTCGAAAATCCGACTTGTTGGGATCGCAGGTCACCAGCCAAGGATCTGCGTGGCTACCGAGCCAGCCAGCATCTTGACCCGGCCAAGGTATGCGACCTGTATTCCAAATTTCCTCGGGCAACTGAATCGCTCCTGGCAACGTGCCTCGATCCCCTCGCAAGTGCCGAACCACCGAGGCGATACAAGGCCAATCGTTCGGAGCCCCAGGTAACGCGTTCTCATTATTTTTGGGAGAGTGCGGATAACCTGTCAGCATCCAATAACCGCTCGAAGAGTGTGCGTTGTCGTCTGTCGCAAGAGCTCGAAGCACAGCGATTTTGTCGGTCAGTTTAGCGGTCAACGGCATCAATTCCCCGACGCGCAAGCCGTCAGTCGCTGTAGGAATACTCCCCAGCTCCCCTCGCACTTCTGCGGGAGCATCGGGCTTGGGGTCCCAGGTCTCGTGCTGTGGTGGCCCCCCCAGCAGAAACAGCACGATGCAGTTCTTAGCGCGAGCAAACGAGGATGCCAACCCGTTCGGCAGGGTCGATGGCACCGTAAAGGCAGTTGCCGAGGGCTGTGCCATGCTCAGCCCAAATGCACTGAGTCCACCGATCCGCATCCATTCACGGCGGGATACACCATCGCATAATCTTGTCGGTCCGCCATGGAACGAAAGCATTTACAATCTCGCGGCTCTGTCATGTGGGAGGAAATTGCATCAGCGAATCGATTTCCGATGATTCGAAAGAGGAAATTGACTTCTCCCCCAGCAACCGATCGGATCCTTTTTCGAAAAGGTATCAAGGTTCTGCACGCATGCCGATCTTTCTCGAAAACGCAGACCGTTATAGTGTAACAGGCCGAACGCTAAATCTCCATCGTGCGGCGAATGGTGGG
>JAGWWZ010000238.1 GCA_018970165.1 Planctomycetota bacterium
ACCGCTGCCTCCGCGTGGCCGACGCGCGGCCGCTTCGCCACCGCTTCCTTCACCGCTCGACTCCGAGGAACCAGAACCGCTTTCGCTCGAAGATGCTTGTCCAGTCTCTCCCGCCGATCCTTCACCTCCAGAACCCTCCCTCGCTGACCGATCACCCGCTGACCGATCACCCGCTGGCCGATCACTGCGGCCACCCGCACGAGGGGCACTCCGTTCTCCCGTCCCCTGTCCGCCACCGCGATTGGGTGGTGGTGCGGTTGCGATAAAGTCCCATCCAACTCGGTGCAATCCCGCATCGACGTTGCCTCGCAGTTCCCGCAGGACTGTTCCGTTAACATCCTGAATCTTTACGCTGACCTGTTCGGCTTTCTTGGGTAGCGAATAGAACAAGCTCGCACCCGCGGGTGGGTTCTCACCGATATACCGTCGATTGGTTGTGCCTCGGGTCGCTTCTCGCTTCCATCGGATAGCGGTCGTCGGCTTGTACAGATACGGAGACTCGGTCAGTTGTGTTGCCGAGAGTTGATGCACCGGAGTGATGTCTGCAATCCAGAGACTTCGACCATGGGTCGCAGCGACCACTTCACCATTGTTGGGATGGAATGCGAAATCAAACACCGCCACCGTTGGCAGATTCGAGTTGACTTTGTTCCAGTAATCACCTCGGTTAGCGCTCGCATAGACTGCGAATTCGGTACCAACGAGCAGAACATTCTCATTGAACGGGCTTTCACGCAAGCATCGAGTCGATCCCCACGGTAGATTCGATCGAATCGACTTCCAAGTCTTGCCGTAGTCTTCGGACATAAAAACGTGAGGATCATCATCGTTGGAGCGATGCCCATCGAGACAGACATAGACTCGTCCATCTGCGAATCGCGATGCTTCGATCGTCGAAACCCAACGCGGAGCGGACAAATTCAGATTGCGACCTATCTCGGTCCACTCCTTACCGCCATCGCGAGTCACCCACAAAGCTCCGTCGTCGGTGCCAACATAGAGCACATTGGCATTGCGTGGCGACTCGGAGAGAGCCGTTGCTGAACCTCGTTTGGTCAAAGTGATCTCGGGGGAAATCTTTTCAAGATTGCTGCCTCGATCGAGCGATCGAAATACGTAGTTGCCTGCGGCGTAGAAGATGCGCGAGTTGGCATTCGACAGAATGAAGGGCGTATTCCAGTTGAAGCGATAAGCTGGTTCTCCTTCCGGTGCCTGGGCTCGGATCGATGCTCGCTCGCCCGTCTTCATGTGTCGTCGCCCCATGTTTCCATCTTGGCTGGTCCAGTAGACGAGATCCGGATCATTCGGATCGACACGGCACATGAACCCATCACCGCCACCAACACTGAGCCAATCCTCATTGACCGGACCGCTGCCACTGAGGGACAGGGAAGGTCCACCCCAGGTGCCGTTGTCTTGCAGACCACCGTAGATATAGTAGGGATACTTGGGCGCAATCGCGACGTGATAGAACTGTCCCAAGGCCAAAGTGTTGAGATGATCCCAGCGATTCCCGCGATCGTAGGTGGTGTAGACCCCACCATCCACACCGATAATCATGTGCCGTCCATCGCGAGGATTGATCCACAACGCGTGTCCGTCGGCATGAACGCTACGACCGAGGTTCGCGTCGAACGTTACGCCGCCATCGCTCGACTTGTACTGCGACACACCGAGCAGGTATAGCTTTTGATCGTCGCTCGGATCGACGCGAATAACGCTGAAGTACATCGGGCGGGAATGCAAACTATTGATGCGAGTCCAACTCTCGCCGCCATCGGTCGACTTGTAAATGCCACCGTACTCATAACCTTTCGTTCCCTGTTGATCTTGGATGTTCTGAGCCTGTCCGCCGAGCGAAGCCGTGTACGGGCGAGGAGGTAGCGGCCGATCTTCGACGACGACTTCGATCTCTTTCACTTCGGTTGCGCGAGCCACTTTCAATGTAACTTTGTCGCCAGCCTTCATCTCCCGCAACATTGCGAGGGCGGCCCTGTAGTCCGATACCTCCTTGCCTTGAATCTCCTTGACAACATCTCCTTTCATGACTCCTGCTTTCTCTGCAGGGCCATTCTCCGTGACCTCGGTGATCGAGGCTCCTCCTCCGGATGCGTTTTGCCCCATGATGCCGATGTAGGTGGGTGTTTGCTGTGCATTTGCACCGCCTCGTCCACCGCCACTACCTCCAAAACCACCTGCTGCCGGTCGTTCCTCCATGACGACTTCGAGTTCCTTGCTCTCACCGGCTCGGACGAGCTTGACCTTGACCTTATCGCCGGCGTTCTTGGCGGTAGCCTTCTCCGTTACCGACTCCCACGATTCCGCCTTGGCGCCGTCGAATTCGACGATGATGTCGTCAGCTTGCAGCCCTGCCTTGCCAGCCGGTCCCTCGGGAACCGCTTGGACAACTTTGACTCCCCCTTCGTCATCTTGACCGAACGCACCGAGCCATACCCCGGTCCTTTGCGGTCCACCTGAGCGCGACGAGAGAGTAAATTCGATCGAACGTTTCTCTTCTCCCCGGGCAATCGTCAATTCGATCTTGTCGTTCCCTTTCTTAGTGCGGAGTTCATCGAGTATCTGGTCGAAGTCGGTAAAGGGTTTTTCTCCCATCGCCTCGATGACATCACCCACCAGGAGTCCACCCTTTGCAGCGGGGCTCTTGGGATAGACCTGAGTGACAATGGCTTTCCCATCGCGGTTTTCGCCGACCGCACCCCAAAGAACGTTGAGAGGTGCCGGGCCCTTGCCGATGTTCTCGCAATCGACAACGGCAAAGACAACGTTCGGATCCTTGCGATACCAATCGATGCCTATACGTCCCAGTTGGCTCGTCGGTAGCCCTTTAGTCAGTTTGCGCCAGCTCTTGCCACCATCAGTCGTCTTGTACAGACCGCTCCCGGGCCCCCATTTTCGAATCGGGTCATAGCCGCCATATCCTTCAGGGAGCGGGATTTCGCTGCCAGGCCAACTATCAAATCCATCGCGCAGTCGTTCCCATGCCGTGACGATCAATGTCTCGGGATCGGTTGGGTGCATCTGCATCTCGATGATGCCGGTCCGTTCATCGATGTAGAAAGCTCGTTCCCAAGTTTTTCCGCCATCGGTTGTCTTGTAAACTCCTCGCTCTTCGTTGTTGCCGTACAGTCGGCCCAAGGCTCCCACGTAAACAATATCGGGATTGGTTGGGTGAATGACGATTTCGCCAATTTGAAAGGTCTTCTTGAGCCCCATATTCATCCACGTCTTGCCACCATCGACCGACTTGTAAACTCCATCGCCGTAACTGACCGAGTTGCGTGGATTGTTTTCCCCGGTGCCGACCCAAAGGATATCGGGATTGCTCTTGGAGACTGCGACCGCGCCGATCGATACCGTGGCCTCGCGATCGAATTGATGGGTGAATGAGACACCAGCATTGGTGGTTTTGATCAATCCTCCCGATGCGGTTGCAGCCCAAAAGGTATTGGGATCCGCTTCATTGACTGCGAGATCGACGATACGTCCCCCCATGTTTGCAGGCCCAATCCCTCGCCATCGGATCCCCTTGGTCCAAGAGGCTGGAATTTCGCCGGACCATCCAGCGGGCTTCGCTTCGCCGCTGTTGGTCCCACTTTTCTCTGGTGAAGTCGGCGGCATCGGCTGTGCAGTCGCGGGCTTCATGCCTTGCAGAGCCTTGGCGATTTCCTGCAACTGCTTCTCAATTTTGTCGAGCCGTTCATCGGATGACGGAGCCGCGGGTTTTTCAGGAGATGTAGCGGGTTGATCAGCAGTTGCCGATACTGCGGGCGTTGGAGTAGCCGGTGTTGTCGCAGCAGGTGTTGCAGTAGCCGCAGGCTCTTGGCTTGCTGGCATCGAAGGCTTATCCGACTTCGGCGCATCTACTTGTTCCGAAGATTTGGACTCGCTAGGAGCGGCCGGCTTCGGATCGGACTTCGGTGCGGTTTCTGGTTTCGATCGACTCGCTCGATAGGCTGCGTATTCCTCGATGCTGATTTGGCCATTACCATCGGTGTCAACGCTCGCAAACGATACGGATGAGTCGTTGAATTCGTCTGGGGTCAGGAAGCTATTCTTGTCTTTGTCGAATCGCTGAATCCTGCGTCGACTCCATTCAACCAAGCCGGGATCCAGAGCGGGTTGGGCCGATTTTTCTGCGGCAGGTTTTTCTGCAGGAGGTTGGGCGGCGGGTTCTTGGTAAGCTTGGCACAACGCAGCAAATCCTGCCGCAAACGCCGCGACGATGATTCCAGAGGACAACCGACAGTGGAAACGAACATCGCCCAAGGTGCGTAGCTGGTAAATCATATGTCGTTCTCGACCCTTCAAGATGAAAGTTCTTCGATAGCGGGACATCCGCCGCCGCGCTGGGCTCCATAGGTACAGAATGCATTGTTGTTGCACCTGCGAACCCTTTCAAGCGTTCCTGGCGATGTTACGTTGTATCCTCCGTTGTTTTCTAGCGTGGCATTTCAAGCGTCCGGTTGCCAAGGCCTGCGACTTCAAGCAAACTGAATCCGACACTCGCTCGGTGAAACGTGACCCCCAAAACTCGCAATACGCATGAAAACCTCGCAAAAATTAAGAGTTATCGCAATCTTTCCCTGTCGGAACGCTGACCAACGTGCGGCATTCACCCTCGTGGAATTGATGGTGGTGATCGCCATCATCGGAATCTTGGTGGGACTTTTGCTTCCGGCTGTTTCGGCCGCTCGCGAGGCGGCTCGGCGCGCCCAGTGCCAAAGCAATCAACGTCAGGTAGGACTGGCGGTATTGAACTTTGAGTCCGCGCATCGAGTCTTCCCGGCCTCGGGTTGGACTCAGAGAGGACCGGGCAACCCGCACGGAACGTACATGAGCTGGCGGACAGTGATACTGCCCCATTTGGAGCAATCGAACGTCCGAACTTTGTACGATATCCAGCAACACTGGTGGCAGGGTACCAATCTAGCGGTCGCAAGCATTCCGATCTCGATCTTTCTGTGCCCGAGTACACCGACCCAGGAACCGGTTTTGCAAGCCATCGCGAAACCACCTCGGCCCGCACTAACGTTCTCTTTACCGCTCGCCCGAACCGATTACGAAGCGATACAAGGGGTCCAGCCCAACTCGATCGATCCAATACGCTATGATGCGAACAATCGGTTCTCGGTCATGCATCGCAATTCCTCAAATCGTCATGGCTCCATTCTCGATGGAACATCGCAAACCATTATGGTCGTTGAAGCTGCCGGACGTCCGAGCGTTTACCGGAATGGTTCGCTTCGTCCAACGCTCAGCAACGACCAAGGGATCGGTTGGATCGACAGCGAAGGGGCTTTCAGCTTGGATGG
>JAGWWZ010000239.1 GCA_018970165.1 Planctomycetota bacterium
CCGCTCACGATGAAGCTCCGCGCCCAGTGCGAAAAAATCGCTTGCGAATCGGTAAAACGTAGGCTTTTAGTGATCGAAAACGCGTCAACTTCGGCGCATCGACTTGTTCAAAGCGGCCGCCCGCAGCGTGCGCCGAGCAAAATCATCCAAGGGAAAAGATTGAGAAAATCGCGAAACCGAAAAATCGCGTGCAACCCGGTTCTGACGCCCAACGCACCGCGTCCCTCTGACGCCTGAAGCACTCACTGTCTGTTCGCAGTGCTCCGAACCAGCATCCCCTCCGGCCAGGCCCATCGTCCGTCATCGCGCTGGCGGACTGTCGTTGTCGGAGGTGGTGTCATTCTTTAGATTGTGTACAGTGCCATTCGTGGGTGGCACGTATTAGCATACCATTCGCAACCGGTGTAGGAATAGCGGTTGGAAAGCGTTGAGGTTTGAGGTGTAAGGGGTAAGCCAGAAGCATTCAGTATCGTCGGTTGGCCATACGCGGTGTAGGCGTAACGTTCGGCGATGGCACCGGTGGAGGTGGTGATCGCGGTACCCGAGTACTGCAGGTTGCGGTGATAAAAATGTACGGTGCTGGTGCTGGTTGGTCCTTTGCGGACGACCGGTTCGTCGATGTAGCTGGCGTAGACGTATCGGAACGTTGGAGTCGTCGCAGCGCCGCCGACTGGGTAGTCCGCGATCGTATGCTGGTCCATATGCACAAAGACCACCGAGCCACCCGTCCCGGATCGCGCGACGCGGCGTACCAAGGCATCGTATTGGAAATTCACGTCCGCCGTCCCGTTGGCATCGATGTCCGCTGACCGAAGCTTGTTGTCCGCGTCCCAGGTGTAGGTCATGTTCTTTTGCAGAACCTAAGTCATGCGCATTCGCAATTGAGCTTGGAGTTCCGTCGCCATCGCCTCCAGATCGGTCTTCGATTTGGCCTGCAATTCCTCGTCAGTCGACTGGGAAAGACTCAACAGTTTTTGTAATAGGCGTATCCTGCCAAAGAGTTCGCCCTCTTCACGGCCTTCTTCTCGGCCTTCCTCTCGGCCTTCCTCTCGGCCTTCTTCACGGCCTTCTTCGCGTGCTTGGCGGCGAGCGGCGTTCAAGAGCCATTGCTGGTCGCGGATGGCTTTCTCGCGTGTGTCGTACATGGTTTTGTCCTCTGTCTTCTTCGCAATCCGGTCAATCGAGTCGGTCGCCTTCTGGAACTCGGGCTGGGGGAACAACCTCGCAAGCGTCTGTGCATCGTACTGGTGAGCGTGCAGCAACCAATACAACCATCGGTCCAGCAGGCTCGCGGTCTCGAGATCGCTTTCCTTGAGATTATACCATCCAAGCTCGAGGGTGTGAATTTCCAAAGTTTCTTGCAGCAATCGCCCCGAATCCCGGTCCACCAGCCGAAAGGCATGATGCACCTTGGGAGAGTCGTCCCAAAGTTGACCCAGGAGTAGGCAAATCGAATACACAGGCTTCAGCTCGGAATAATCGTCCCCGGCCTTGAGCTGGCCTGCGTAGACTTCACACCCATAGAAGACGATCCGCTTGACCAGTCCGGAGTGAGCTGACAACTGCATCTCCACGTCGTAGATCGCACCTCGCTGGTCGACTGCGCGAATGTCCAGGATCGACAGTTTGTCGTCGTGGAAATCTTGCAAGTTGAACGGGTTCTCGATCGTTACATCCACGATCGGAACCGGGAGAGTCAGGATCGCGTTGAGCAGGCTGATCAGCGCCACCTTGTTCTCGGGGGAGCCAAAGGTTTTCTTGAACGCGAAATCGTTGGTAGGACGAATACCAATCGGCTGCATGAGGGAGCCTTCCTTTCAAACCAAGCAATGTTTTCCCCGAACCTGTCGCATAGATCAACGACACGAAATCGTACCACAACCGCAATCGCTTATGGTCTAAGCCATGTGGGGGCTCCGAGTGTGGAATAGCTATCACAATGCAAGCCATCTCGCGGAACTCAACCCGATGGTTCGCCAGCCCTCCCTCTGCGTCTTTGCGTCTCCGCGTGAGAATTGGCTGTTTGCATCCCCACGTAAAGCGGTCATCCAGCCCGCTCACGATGAAGCTCCGCGCCCAGTGCGAAAAAATCGCTTGCAACTCGGTACCGCCCTCCATCGCATCGCGTCCGTCTGACGCTTGAAGCACTCACTGGCTGTTCGCAGTGCTCCGAACCTGCATCCCCTCCGGCCAGGCCCATGGTCCCTCACCGCTCTGGCGGACTGTCGTTGTCGGAGGTGGTGTCATTCTTTAGGTGCACATATACCAAAAGATGAATAGCATGATCGCCACCACCATACTGAAGACAAACTCGTTCCATCTCGTAATCTGTCTAACGCTCACGGTAAACCAACCATAGCAATTTTCATGAAACGAAGGGGGCTTCTGGATGTGCGTTTTCAAGTCTCTTTTTTCTACAGCTCTCGTCACACGCATGAAAGACAACCACACATCCGAGATTAAAGTAGACACATTCCATAGCCGCTGCTAAAAGACATGCTTGAGCCAATGGTGGGTAAAAAAGAGCAAAATGAGGCAATGAAGTGCGGCATTAATGCATGCAGCAGTCGCGAGAACGAAACATGTTGCGGCAGCGGCGTCGCAAAGGTCAGTGCATCGATCGAGTCCCATGGGGTCTCTTTCAACTAGCGGATGTCCTTTCACATACTCATATAGGTCGAATGGACTTCCATTGTACCCAATCGGATCCTTTCCCAAGAACCGTCCTGCGCTCGGGCTCATCCATTTCGCTCGGAAGTGATGCAACCCCAGCGTTGCATCCCATTCGCGACTGGTGTAGGTGTAGCGCTCGGCGATGGCACCGGTGGAGGTGGTGATCGCGGTAACCGCGTATTGTTGGATGCGAAAAAAGACAGACTGGCAAAAAATGGCCGTCGAAAAATACCCACTCCGACAGTCCCTTCATCTCTCGCCAACTATCTTTCGCCAGCCCGGTTGTGATCGTATCTGAGTCCGAACCACCGAGAGCAAGAGCTTCGGAACTACGCCCGTTTAGGCAATTCCTCGAACAGCCTAGCAACGATTTTGTCTGCTCCAATCCCTTCGGCCTGCGCTGAGAAGGTTGGTACCAATCGATGACGCAGCACCGGTGGAGCAAGCGCTTCGATGTCGCTCGCAGTAACGTGAAGCCTGCCGTGGAGGAGTGCCCGAGCTTTGCTCGCCACCACCATCTGTTGGCAGGCTCGCGGTCCCGGTCCCCATTGCACCCAGTTCTTGACCCACTTGGGAGCATTGGGCTCGGCGGGGCGCAACCATCGCACGACATCGAGTACCAACTCCTTGACATGATCAGGTAGCGGGACCAAGCGAACCAAATGCTGATACTCCAGGATCTCAGGTCCGGTGATAACCGGTTCGATCGTGCCGGTGATAGATCCTGTGGTTCTCTCGATGATCCGTGACTCCTGCTCGCGTGTCGGATAGTCAACCAACGTCTGAAACAGGAATCGGTCGCGCTGGGCCTCAGGGAGTGGATAGGTCCCTTCTTGTTCAATTGGGTTTTGCGTTGCCAGGACAAAGAATGGTTCGGAAAGCTTATACGTCTTGCCTCCTACGGTTACGGCATGTTCCTGCATCGCCTCCAAGAGGGCGGCTTGAGTCTTCGGTGGTGTTCGATTGATTTCGTCGGCCAGCAGGATCTGCGTGAAGACCGGTCCGCGTACAAAGGCGAGTTGCCTAGCTCCCGACTCCGATTGCTGAATGATGTCGGTCCCGGTGATGTCGGCGGGCATTAAGTCGGGAGTGAATTGAATGCGATGGAACTCAAGCGCCATCGCTTGAGCGAGCGAACGGACCATGAGAGTCTTGGCAAGCCCAGGCACCCCTTCAAGCAGGCAGTGTCCGCCAGCCAGCATGGCGATCAACAGTTGTTCGATGGTGTCGTCCTGTCCGACGATCACATTGCCAATTTGTTGGCGAATTCTGTTGAAGGCATCTCGAAGCTTGGCTGCTTTAGCGACATCGTCGGGCGAGGGGGGAGCGGTTTGCAAGCTGGTCATTGTCGAAGCCGATCAAAGGTGGCAGATCAAACGGGATGGGGTGGGGCGTTTCGAGGAGGGGGAATATTCTAAGACCCACACTAGTTTAGTTGGAAATCATGAGCAAACACAGCGGACAAGTAATTCCGCAGTAGCGTCGTCTGGCCCCGGTTGGATCGCTCATGGCAGGCATGGTTTCCGTTACTTGACATCTTTTCGGAACCCCTATACCCTTACTCCCCGTCTGGGGAATTAGCTCAGTTGGGAGAGCGCTTGCATGGCATGCAAGAGGTCAGGGGTTCAAGTCCCCTATTCTCCATCTGGAAACCTGCGGGAATCGCTGCAAAAATAGCGTTTTCCCCAGGTTTTTCCAGTGCTTTCGAATCTTCTTGCGTGATCGATGCGTGCTCGCTGCAGCGCTCATTTTGACCCGTTTTTGACCCCGCGCGCGTCACTTTTGTCTCGCTCCGTGCCTTCATGGGCTGGGTGTAGTGACTGTCTTTCACCAAAAGATAGTGGTCCTTCGCGATCGATTCCGTGTTGCCTATCCACTGACACACAACATGGGATGGGAATTGCTCCTCAAGCTCGGTCTGACAGCTCGCTCGCATCGAGTGAAACAATCGCGGCCAGGGTTGCAAACCCGCTCGCTTGATGAGTCTCAATAGTTGGGTTCGCAAGTTTGCGTTCGCCCATCCAGTTGTCTTCTGGGCGGCGGCTCGATAGGTCGGCTCATCGATGACGTATTGCTCGCGGCCAGGTGGTCGGCCTTGCTTCTCGCTGGTCTCGTTGAACAGCTTCTCGAGGATCGGGCGCAGGTCGTCGAACAAACGACACTCGCGGCGGCCCCGTCCATCGTGATGCTCCACCTTGGGCTCGGGGATGAACATCCGCCCCGTCTCGAAATCGATGTCGCCCCACTTGATGCTTAGAACCTCGGACGGACAACGCAACCCGCCAAACCGAGACAGGCCGACAATGGCGGCCCATGTTGAATTGCAAACCTCGAGCAATCGCTCCACGGTCTCCATGGGAACGTCCACGTTGGACTTGCCCTTGGGCTTGGTGTTCTTTACATGCTTGAACGGGTTCTCGGGAATCATCTTCCAATCGACGGCATACTGGAAAAACTGCTTGGCAAACAATGTCCGCTTGTAGATGGTGGTCGATGCCAGTTTTCTACCCTCGAGGTCCGAGCGGAATTTCTTGGCGTGGCCAACCGTGACCTTGCCCAGCGGAACCTTGCCCATGGTGCGCACCAGTTGGTCTACCACTTGCTGCCAAACCACGGTGGTGGCGGGCTTGCGGCTCGG
>JAGWWZ010000053.1 GCA_018970165.1 Planctomycetota bacterium
ATCAATCATGATCCTGCTTGTACGTTCGTCATGACCGGGTCCGAGATTCCTGGCAAGGCCAGTATCGGTTCTTGGCTTGCATATGGTCTCGGGAGCGAGAGCAACGACTTGCCTGCCTTTGTGGTTTTCACCCCCAAGTTCCCAGAGGACAGCAACGGGCAGGCTCTTTTTAGCCGGATGTGGGCCAGCGGCTTTTTGCCTACGCGATTCAACGGCGTCGCATTGCGAGGAAGTGGCGATCCGGTTCTCTATCTTCCAAATCCTGATGGCGTTAGCCGCACCGATCGGCGTACCATGCTCGATGCGTTACAGAAACTGAATGTCCAAACGCAATCGCAATATGGTGATCCTGAGACTGCGACGCGCATCGCTCAGTATGAGATGGCATTTCGTATGCAGGCAAGCGTTCCTGAATTGACCGACATTCAGTCCGAGACCAAAGAAACACTTGAGATGTATGGCCCTGCAGTATCCGATCCTGGTTCATTTGCTCACAGTGCGCTCCTTGCGAGAAGGCTTGTGGAGCGAGGTGTGCGTGTTGTGCAGTTGCTGCACCGCGGTTGGGATCAGCACGGCGATCTTCCTCGGCAGTTGGGTAATCAGTGCCGTCAAACAGATCAGCCGATTGCAGCGCTGATCAAGGATCTCAAGCAACGTGGGATGCTTGAAAGCACCTTAGTCGTTTGGGGCGGGGAGTTCGGGCGCACGGTATACAGTCAGGGTGGTTTATCCAAAGATAATTATGGACGAGATCACCATCCCCGCAATTTCTGCATGTGGATGGCGGGTGGTGGAATCAAAGGTGGTCTGACTTATGGGAAGACCGACGATTTCAGTTACAACATCATCGAGAATCCCGTCAATATCAACGACGTCAATGCTACGATCCTGCACTGCATGGGAATCGATCATGAACGATTCACCTACAAGTTCCAGGGGCTTGATCAACGCCTCACAGGCGTAGAGAAGCAGCGAGTGATCACCGAACTGTTGGCTTAGCTCACAGGCGCAGGAATACTTTCTTGCGATACAGGAACAGTAATATGAGCCATTTGATCGCAAGGGCGCCCATCGCAAAGAGGACAACTCCCCACGCACCGATTGCGTTGGCCGTACCCTTGAAGAAGTATTCAGAAATATTCTCGAAGGACACAATGTGCTGGAGCAGGTAGATCGTGATCGCATTGCTGCCAATTACGATCCAAAACCAAGACCAAGCACGCCATTGGATCACATCGATCACGAGATAAAACAAAGCCAGCAGGAGTAGGCTCCATCCCGCTGCTACCAGAACAAAAGAACTGGTCCACAAATTCTTGATGATGGGGAAGTATTGCCCCCAGAAAAGCCCGAGGCCCAACGAGATCGCTCCGGCGACTGTTAGGCCAAATACTTTCATCCATGGTCCGCGTGAAGATTTCAGCCACAAGCCGGTGAAAACACCCAGCAATGCCGTCACAACCGCGGGGATTGTTGACAAGAGCCCTTCGTTGTCTCCAAAACCGTAGTACTGCTCCAGGATTTTTCCTGGCAGGAGCGTGCGATCGAGATAGCCAGCGAGGTTGCCCTCGGGACTCAAGTTGCCGGCTGAAAAACCTGGAGTCGGTATCCACGTTAGGATTCCCCAGTATGCCATGAGTATCGCGACAGCAACGATAGCAAGGACACGCGTCGATAACTGAAGAAACAGGATGGAAGCGACACCGTAACATATGCCAATCCGCTGCAACACGCCCATCCAACGCATCTCGCTCCACTGAAAATCTTGGATGCGGTTGTAGAGTAGTCCCATGGCGACCAGCAGAAACGTCCGACGTGCGATGCGTCCCCAAACGGCACTAGGGTTCGAGCGATATTTGTCTAGAGAAAATGGGATCGCGCAGCCAACGATGAATAGAAACAGCGGGAAAATCAAATCGTAGAAGACGAACCCTTCCCAGGGGACATGTTCCAATTGAATGGCGAGCGTTTTTGCAAATGGCGCCGCAATCAATCCGAGGATCGCAACGAAGAGCGTGTCTCCGCCGATGATCCAGAACATATCGAATCCTCGCAACGCATCGATGGCTAGGACGCGTTGCGGTGCGGTTTGCTCTGGCACAGCAGGGGGTTCGATAGATGTTGCCATACGGGGCTCCATGGATGGGGATGAGTTTGGAGCTGTCGATCGGTTTATAGTCTGCAGTTGTTGATCGAGAACTCGAGGATGGCCAAGGCCCCCAACTGTTCGAGCTTTTCCATGAGTGGGATGACATCGCTGCGTTTGACCATCGCGCGAACGGCACACCAATCGGGATCTTCAAGACTGGTTACTGTTGGCGATGTAAAGCCAGGTGTCACTGATTCCGCGGCAGCCAACTTGGATCGAGGGATATTGTATTCGAGGAGAGAGTAATCGCGGGCGATCACGACACCCTCGAGTCGGCGCACGATTCGGTCGGCGGTTTGGGTGTCACGACAGGATGGGCTTTGAATCAACACGGTTTCATACTGACCGATGATCTCTAGGATTCGCAATTGGTTGGCTGCCAGCGTGCTGCCGGTTTCTACCAGATCGACGATGGCATCGGCTACTCCGAGAGAGATCATGATTTCGACCGATCCGTTCAGATTCACCAAATGCACCGGTGCATCGTGTTGTTTAAGGAATCGCTCGGTTGTTTTTGGGAAACTCGTAGCAACCCGCTTGCCGGCCAGATCGGATGGCTTTTGGTATGGGGAACTGGTCGGAACGCAGATGGCGAGTTTGCAGCGGCCTACTCCTAGCTGCATGCGGGTGTCGACTTTGGCGTCGGCTTCCGTGACCAAATCACTGCCTGTGATACCGAGATCGATCGCTCCTTCGGCGCACAGCGTCGGTATATCGTCGGTACGCAGGAAGGTGATATCGGCGGGGATACTGCTGACACGTGCAAAGAGGGCCCGTTCTTGCCTTCGGAAGGTGAGGCCTGCTTGGAGAAGGAGTTCGGTGGCTAGTTCGCTGAGGCGTCCCTTGCTGGGGATGCCGATGCGCAACAGGTGTTCGCTGAGACTCATGAAGGTTTTCCTTGTTCGTTGGTTGGGATGCGGTTGGCTTTTTCCTGGAGACCGGAGACCCCTTCGCGTCGTTCCAATTCGCGGCGCAGATCGTCTGTGTGAATTCCCCGGACCGCGAGCAAGACCCACAGGTGGAACAGTACGTCGCATGCTTCGCGAATGGTATGATCGCGGCCGGGGAGCCCGGGTTCTTCGGCCGCCTCGATGACTTCAGCAGTCTCTTCTCGAATTTTTTTCGCGATCTTGGGAATCCCGCCTTGGATCAGTTGGGTCGTGTACGAGCCTTCGGGTAACTGACTGGCACGTTCGTGAAGTTGTGCCATCAAGCGGTCGAGGATGTCGTCGTTGCTCATCGGTTCTTTTCCTGGATCTTTTGCTCGAGAATCGTAGGGTTTCCGGGGGCTTTTGTCGATTCCAAGTGCTCGCCGACCGGGTACACTACTCGAAGTGTTTTTCGGTCAGGATGTGAAGAGAGATATGGTTGTTCAAGATGATTCTGTTTCGAGTTGGGTACGAAAACCGCTCGATCATGCCATTTTTTTGACCGGACCAACCGCCTCGGGCAAAAGCCAGGTTGCTGTGGAATTGGCGGGTCGAATTGGGGCGGAAATCATTTCGGTCGATTCGATGGCCGTTTATCGAGAGATGGATATCGGTACCGCGAAACCGACTCCGGATGCTCGTGAGCGAGTACCGCACCATTTGATCGATTTGGTTCCCCCTACCGACGACTACAGCGTATCGCAATTTGTGCAGGATGCGCACAGTCAGGCCGAGTCGATACGGGCACGCGGTCGCAACGTTCTCCTGGTCGGAGGAACGCCATTGTACTTGAAGTCCCTGATGTGCGGCATGTTTTTAGGTCCACCGGCCGACTGGGAATTTCGGTCGGCAGTGGAGCAAGATATAGAAATCTATGGCATCGAGGCACTTCGGGAACGGCTGATACAAGTCGATCCCCTTTCGGCCCATCGGATTTTGCCGGGTGACAAGCGGCGTATGATCCGAGCCCTCGAAGTGGCGAAGTTGACCGGGTCTCCATTAAGCCATTGGCAGACCCAGTTCGAGAAGTTTTCTGTCCCCGCTAACAGCAAAGCGTTCGTGATCCGATGGGATCGAGGAACCCTCCATGGGCGAGTGGACGCGCGCGTCGAGGGGATGTTCTCGCGCGGGTTGCTCGACGAGGTGCGAGGACTCAAGGATCGTTATGGCCAGTTGGGACGGACTGCATCACAAGCGGTTGGTTACAAAGAACCGTTGGCGCATTTGGCTGGCGAATTGACTCGCAACGAAATGGTGGAGCAAGTCAAGGCTCACACGCGACAATTCGTTCGTCGACAAGAGATTTGGTTTCGCTCTATGCCTGGGTTGATCCCGGTCACGGTCTCGAGCGAAGGCGATTTGTGCAACGCTGCTTTGACGCTCGCATCATCTTTGGAAAATCGGTAGATAGCCGAGATCCAATTGCAACATGATCAGATTGCATGCGGTGATGTACACTTCGTTGGGTTGACCTTCCCATGACCCATCACCACGTTGCATCGATTCGATCTGCGAGTACAACCGATCGCGGAACGATATCCATTCCTCATCGCCTTGACGGTAAACCACTTGGCTGTAGTACAGGTAGGTGTAGTGCCAATGTCCGAAGGTGTCGTCGACTCGTTTGACATCGTGCAATTCCTTGCGCGAGTAGGCGAGCATCTCGGGTACCTTTTTGCTCTCGTAATCTCCTGCGTTGTAGAGAGCAGCGAGGCTTGCAGCGGTGATAGCTGGCCGCGAGGAACCCATCTGCTGACTGGAGTAACTGATCCCGCCATCCGCGTTCTGGCATTTGTAGATGTATCGCTTTGCCGACTCGATGATCTCTGCGGGGACCGCGATTCCAGCGTTGCGACATCCTCTTAGTCCTTGAACTTGAGTGATTGTAGTCGAGCCTTCATCGTAATCCTGACCGTCTTTTGCGCTTACGTAACCCCAGCCACCGGCGGGTGTTTGCGCCTTGCCGCAAAATGCAACCGAACGATTCAGTACATCCACTAAATCATCTCGTCGGTCTTGGAGTCCTTCTTCCCCTAGGACTTGGGAGAGAAAGAGCATCGAGAAGCCATGGCCGTACGTGTAGCGTTGGTCGTTTTCCGGGTCACCGATCAAGCCATTCTTTCGAGATTGACCTAGCAGGTAGTCCGTGGTGCGACTGATTTGTTTCGCGTAGGGGCCCTGGGTGACTGTCGAACCGCTGCACAGAAGGGCCAGGCCAGCCAATGCAGAGATCGCGATCGGATACGGAGGTGTGTTCCATTGCCCGCGCGAGGATTGAGTTCTGGCCAAAAAGTCCAGACCGCGGCGGGTAGCACCTTCCCACTTCGGATCTCGATCGTTTCCGAATGCTGCCTGCAGGCGGGAGCATCGATCGATACCCGAGGAGAGGTATGATCCGACCATTCCACACGCTATGGCTCTCGCCATCCATTCTCGTCGATGCAGCATCACAATCTCCGAATCCACGTAACCAAAACCACCTTGCCCTTGAATTGTAGCGGATTTGGAAGGATGGTACGCGTGGAAGCGGTAGCGCGGCTCTAGAAACGAGTCGCGGTTTGCTCGACGGTGGAGTCATGAATTGAATGCTCGTGCACGGCAGACACTTGCATTTTCACGGCCCATCGCCCATCCGGATTCCCGGTGATCGTCCAATGGGGCATGACGCAGACCGACTGATGCACCAGTTCAAAACCACCTTCGCTTTGGCTCACGGTTTCTACTGGGAAGCACCATAGCCCTGCCGGACGATTGCTCGTCCATTGGACGTTGAGACCAAGCCATTTGTCGATCAGGCCGATAAAATCGCTCGTATCGAGGCTGAGCGTTGTGCTCAAATTGCCCCAGGAAGTTCCTTGGGAATCGTAGAAGAAACGATCCTCGGCTCCTCCAGGCATTCCCGCGAAATTGAACTCAACCGCGAACAGGAACCGAGCGTCGAGAGGAATGCCCTCAATGAGATACGTCAATTCTAGGCCTTGGCTGCCTGCTTCTAGAGCGATCCCCTTGGTGACCGTCAAGACATTTTCACCCATCAAACCCCGCCGCTGCAACTGGGCCTGAATCTTGCCAGGAGTTCGCTTCAGCTTGGCATCGTAATGGGAAACGGCAAAGTCTCCCTTTTCGACCACTCTGCCGTCGCGTACATCTTCGACACTTACACCGGGATCAAAGAAGTGATCGACCAATGACTTGCGAGGTGCAATATCGTAGACCAGTCGCTGATCCAGGCCAGCTTGTTTGAATACGACACGGTCATGAATGCTTGCTGCAGAGTCGCCGTATTCGGATGCCCCTTGTCGCACCATGGCATGATACTCTTCGGGTCGCCGCTGGATCGTCGCGAGCAAATTGTGCTCGACGTCGCGGATATCCCATTCGTACAGCATGCCACCGCGGGCGGGTGCGACGTAAGCGACCATGCGATCGTTGGCGAGACGGATCTCGGGGAAGAGATCCTTATCATAATCCTCTGTTGTTACATCCACCCATTCACTGTCTCGCCCGGTCGCGCGTTCGATCAAAGTGTCGGCAGCGACCAACTCTCGATAATTTGCATTGCGCAAATGAGGTAGATAGATCCCTCCAAATGCACCGTGCCAGTAAGGGCAATTGCATTGCCCACGATAGAGATGATCTTCGGCTTTCGCGAGCAAACTTCGATCCGCATTGCTTCGGCGCGCAAACTCCAATCGACGACTGACTTCGAGCATGCGGCAGTACATCTCATTCGCTTCGGTATACTTCACCCGAAAATTCCGCCAGTACCCACCGCGGATCAATTGACGTATTTGGGGCCAACGCGAATCGCTCTCCAGTTCATCGACGATGTTGTGATAAGCCACTTGGCGATTGACCGGCAGAGCCCATTCGGTCATTTCACGATAACTGCAGTCCGGAAGGAAAATGTTTCCAGCCGGCAACGAATCGTTCACGGCCTCTGCCAGCGTTGTGGTCTTCAACCAATCGCGGTTTTGCGTTAGCAAATCGAAGAACTGCCGTAGCCACCCACGCTCGTAACAGTGTTCTCGTGTATTCGGCCACGTTCCGAATTTTTCACCATCGTCACCGAAGACCAGCGTTGCTCCAGGAGCATACGAAGCTACGGTGCGGCAATACTCAATCGTTTCCGAGGGTGATGCAAATGGAATCAGGTAGCGCAAGCGTTCGCTGCTAGGGAAAACCCGCAAGACGTGCCCATCATCTTCCGTCAGGAAATAGTTGGTAAGTTGGTAATCTTCCCAGCCCGCAGCGAGGAAGTGATAGTCGTCTAGCAGCGTGTACTGAATCCCCGAAGGCAAAATATCCCGAGTCAGTTGGCTCTCCCATACCCGTTCAGGCATCCACATCCCATAGATTGGGCACTCAAACCGGGACTGCAACCAACGACGGTACTTCACGATCTGCCCGATGCGGTCGCGGCTCGGAAGCATCGTCAGGATCGGTTCATAAATCGGCCCAGCCAGAATCTCGATTCGGTCCTTCAGCACCAGTGCATGCACGCGTTCCAAGTAATCGGGATGATGCTCTGCCAACCAAAACATCAACGGACCGGATGTATGCAGTGCAATCTTCAGATGCTCATAGGGCTCAAACACCTCCAAAAAAGGGAGGTAACTGTCGCGGTAGGCCTGCTCAATCACATGGTCAAAATTTCCAATCGGTTGGTGATTGTGCAACACGAGACTCAGACGGATAGATTGGTTCATGCGACGCCATCCATGGATAATAAAGGAAGACCCACCGTGTCTCGTCTATCGGCACAACCGTCACAATTGCTTCATTCGATTCCAACGCATGAGGTTTCCCTGTTGGGAATTCGCCCACTTGTTTTCGAGGATCCTCCGCTCGACCTATTTGTTGAAATGACAGCATTCCCCGCGAGTCCTTTATCTTCAAGTGGGTCGGAGAGTCATGACAGCAATGATTCGGAATCTTATTGGGTTGGCGACCCTGGCAGCGATACTCGCGAGTGCAGGTTGCGACTATTTCGCCGTTCACTCCGGTCCGGATAGCCAATCGGATGGAAGGTATCTGATCAGCGTACATGCCGAAGCGAGTCCTTTGGAGGAGGCGTCTGCGAATGCCACTGATGTCGATTCGTTCGTTGACCACCAGCCGAATCTGTTTCCTGACGCAACTCGGTCAAGGGATGCAACTCAGCAACCAAGTGGGACGAACGCTCCGCCGATTCTCTCGGTTACGATGCAGTCGGGGCGAATCGAAGGGTTACCGATCGGCCTATTCTCAGATACGACGTTGCTGATGAGGTCCAATGGGCAGATTTCGTATTTGCCCACTCACGAAATCGTGAGTCACAGCGTTACGGGGCAGCCCTTTGTAGCGCAAGGCCTTGGAGGGATGCAGCAGGATCTTCAGTCAGAGTTTGGAAGCCGCTACTCCATCCGCTACGCGAGCCCTTATCTCGTTGTTGCCAAATCAGGTCGGATCGGTACTTGGTGCGAGCGATTCCAGAAATTCCATTCCTCCATGCGGTCTTACTGTTTGACCTATGGTATTCCTTTGAGAAACCTGGATTTCACGTTGATCGCCATTGTGTTCGAAAGCAAAAGGGAGTTTTTCGAGTATGCGAGAAACGAAGGATCGAGTATTCCGTCCAACTGTGTTGGGTACTACTCCCAGAAATCGAATCGAATCGTTCTCTTTGAAAACGACAATCCGAAGGATATGGATTCCACATTGGAGACGATATGCCATGAAGCGACCCATCAATTTGCATTCAATGCCGGATTGCATCAAAGGTTAGCAGAAACGCCCAAGTGGCTTATGGAGGGATTCGCGGTCCAATTCGAAGCCCCCGCCTATTGCAACTTTACAACTCGCAATCACGCGTCGTTCTGGCCGACTTCCCAGCGTCAGGCCTGGGATGAACTCAAGAGCGATCGCAATCGTCTGCAGCAACTCTTCCAGGATTTGATCGCGACAGACGAACCCTTTAAGGGCGACGTCTTGAATGCGTACACGGTTTCATGGGCCATGAATACCTATCTGTCGCAGCGTCGCGGGCCGCAGTATGTCGCGTATCTTAGGAAAATGGGGAGCATGAAGCCGTTCACGACCTACTCTCGCGGCGACCGGATGAGGGATTTCTCCTCTGCATTCGGCTCGGATATCTCGTGGATGGTCCGCGAAGCTATTCACCATCTCGACCGCATGCGTTAGTTCTTTGGTCTTTTCGCAGGTTTCTCCCTGTCTGATCCCAAATTACCTGTCTGGACAATGATTGTTCAGACGACTATATTTTAGGGACGTCGCGAGAAAGTCCCTGAAAACCGCCCGGGGTTCGTTGGATGGCAAAGAGAATTCACACGCCCAAAAAGCGGGGGTTCGATTCCCCGCAACAGGAGGTGTACCTTTCCATGTGGCGAACGTACGATCGTCTCAGGGCGATCGAGGAAGCTCTGTTCGACCAATGGAACTTGACAGCCCAGCAATACAATGTGCTGCGGTTGCTTGAGGCCAAGCATCCTGAGCCGATGCCGACCTTGCAGTTGTCTGCCCGCTTGATCTCTAGAGCCCCGGATATCACGCGGATGCTCGATAAGTTAGAGGAACAAGGATGGCTTCAACGTGCGCGGTCAACGGAGGATCGACGTGCGGTGATGGTGGCGTTGACAACGAAGGGGCGGAGCCAACTCAAAGAAATGGCGTCCAAGGTAAAGGCGATGCATGTTGCGCAGCTCGGGCATCTCACGGTCGAACAGATGCGAGACTTGCTGGCATTATTGGAGGCTGCGAGGGCCCCTCATGAACCTGAGGGAAGCGATTGGAAAACGGAAAGCGATTAAAAAGAGAAAAGGGATAGAGGAGTTCGGAAAATGATCCAAGCAGAAAATCATTGTGATGTGATCGTGATTGGTGGTGGTCCGTCCGGAGCAGCCACGGCTACACTGATCGCCAAGCAAGGCTACCGAGTCACTCTCTTCGAACGTGACCACTTTCCCAGATTCCACATCGGTGAATCGCTGATCCCTCACTGCTATCAGACGATGCGGCGGCTTGGGATGTTGGAGAAAATGAAGACCAGTCACTTCACGAAAAAGTTTGGCGTGCAATTCATCAACGAACATGGCAAGCTGTCCGAGCCTTTCCGTTTCGAAGAATACGATCCTCATGAGCGTTCTCAGACGTGGCAAGTTTTGCGAAGCGAATTCGACTGTATGATGCTCGACAACGCTCGGGAAAGCGGAGCCGTTGTCCATGAAGGGGCTCGCGTGCTGGACATTGAGCGCGACGGTGATCGCGTGGTGGGTGTGCGCGTCAAGTGCGAAGGGGAAGAGCCGAAAACCGTTCGCTCGCGAATTGTTGTCGATGCCAGCGGACAATCATCGCTACTCATCGACCGAATGAACCTAAGGCAATGGGATCCCGATCTGAAGAAGGCCGCGATTTGGTCCTACTTTCGGGGAGCGAAACGCGAGCCAGGCAAAGACGAGGGAGGAACCATCGTCATTCAAACTCAGGGAAAGAAGGGGTGGTTTTGGTACATCCCGCTCCACGATAACGTCGTCAGTGTCGGAGTTGTCGCGGATTTCGACTACCTATTTAAGCAGCGGGATACGAAAGACCCTAAAGAGATCTTCTATCAAGAAGTCGAGCGATGCCCGGGATTGCAGCCCCGCATCGCTCAATCGGAGTGTGTCGATGAATTTCGCATTATGAAAGAGTATTCGTACAAAGCATCCAAGGCTGCTGGCGACGGTTGGGTCCTGGTGGGGGATGCGTTTGGATTCCTCGACCCTCTCTATTCCTCCGGCGTCCTTTTGGCACTGGTATCCGGAGAGATGGCCGCCGATACGATTGTTTCGGCCCTCGCGGATAACGACACGAGCGAGCGTCGATTGCGGGCCTGGGAACCAGATTTCCGCAAGGCGATGAATCGGATGCGAAACCTCGTGAGAGCTTTTTACGACGGTCTAAACTTCGGTCAACTCGTTCGCAAGCATCCTGACAAGAAGCATCTGATCACCGACATTTTGATCGGTAATCTGTTCAAGGATGAAGTCGACGAACTGTGGCCGATCATCGATGCCATGCGCGAAGAAGAGATGGCAGCTGTCTGAGCCGAGTCGGACTCTGAGCCGAGTCGGATCGCGCTATCGCTCGCCGAGACGCAGGTTCTTGCGAATAGTCGTCGGCGAGGGTTCGCTGAGGTTGAATTCCTCGAGAGCAAAGTCGGCATCGATTTTTCGGACGCTCTTCAACTGAATGTCTCCCTTCTCTGGGTCGACATGATAAACCGCCATCGTCTGTTTTGCAGGATCGACCAAAACGATTTGTTGGAAGCCATTGCTGAGCGTCGCGCTGCTCATCAAGTGGGTTTGGTTAGCGGCTGCATGCGATGGGCCCGCGACTGAGACTCCGCCGTTGGGTGAATAGCTATGAGGCGACGTCCAGTTTCCAGCCGGGGCGGGGTTCTGGCTCCAGGTCGGCGGCAGGTAGCTAGACGATACCATCAGGATCGCGAGCAATAGGGGGTAAAAAAGAGCGATTCGGGAATGGATCAGTTTCTTCATAAATTCAGCCGTCCGCGATGGCACGAGAGGACGTAAACACATCGGGGAAAGTACTTGTTGTCCGGGGATGACGCTAGAGCATCCGTAGCTTCTCCCCTAGAATGCAGATCTTGTCCCGACAACCCTCCTGTGAAAGCTTCTTCGATCGAATGCGACGATTTGAAAGCATTCTAAATGGCACCACTCGATCTTTTGCTTCGATCATGACGCGAGGATTGCTGTGGGTCGCCTCGCAACCGTATGGTGTCGTGGTCCAGTTTCGGAACTGGATGTACGATCGTGGCTGGTATGCATCGAAGCAGGCAGCGTTGCCGGTCATTTCGATTGGCAATTTGACAGCAGGCGGTACTGGAAAGACCCCTGCCTGCGTCATGTTTGCGAGGTGGTTTCGCAACCATGGAGTGCGGGTAGCGATATTATCGCGGGGGTATCGAGCACTCGAGGATGGCATCAATGACGAGGCTCGCGAATTGGAGGCCTTGTTGCCGGATGTTCCCCATTTGCAGTCGCCAGATCGATGCGCGATGGCGGAGTTGGCTGACCAAGAGCTTGGAATGCAGTTGTTGTTGCTGGACGATGGGTTTCAGCATCGAAGGATTCGAAGGGATCTCGACGTGATTTTGATCGATGCGACCGAGCCCTTTGGGTACGGCTATCTTCTGCCGCGGGGATTGCTTCGCGAGCCGATTCGTTCTTTGCGCCGCGCCGATATGGTGATCGCCACACGAGCGGATCAAGTGGATCGACAGCGGTTGTCGGAGTTGCGAAATCGTGTTCAGCGTTACAACCCAAAAGCGGCATGGCTAGAGGCCGAACACGGAGCAGTCGATCTGGTCAATAGCCTAGAGCAACGGCTTTCGCTCGATGCGCTGAAGGACCGAAGGGTCTTCCTGCTCAGTGCGATCGGCAATCCAAGTAGCTTCGAAGTTGCCGTCAAGCGATTGGGGGCACAACTGGTGGAACATGCGGTTTTCGCCGATCATCATCCGTATTCGAGGTCGGATATGGAGCGATTGGAATCTCGCATCGCATCGCTCGAACCTCGGCCGGAGATGGTTATTTGCACTGGAAAAGATCTTGCCAAAGTCCAAGTGCCGACGCTTGCCGGAATCCCCGTCTACGCGATTCAAATCGCCATGAAAATCGTTACCGGCGAGGTGATCTTCGAGGAGCATATGCATCGGATTCTCGAGCGACTTCAGAACGTCTAAGCGGAATCGCTGCGGTTGTGGTTTCGGATGAGCGAAGTTGCGGTAAGAGCAAAAAAAAGGCTCCCGGAAGTGAACGAGTCCCAGGGGGGGACGGAGGACTTCGAGCTACTTTTCCGGGAGCCAAGCTTTGGAGACGCAGACTGAGCATCGTCCGTGATACTCACGTCTGCTAAGGAGAGGTGGTTGCCGCTTCGATCAACGCGAATCCTTTCGCAATCGCTCGAAGCCGTCCGCGGCAAGCCGCAGTAGCACTTCTCCGTTTATTCCAGTTGGATGTTTGTTTGTCAAAGATCGTTTATCGCATGTGCGACGAGGGGTAAGATAGAAAGGTCGATAAACCGAGGTCAATCGCGATTTCTCCAAAAAGCGATAACGCGAGAAGATAGTTTTGAAAAGATTTCTTCCCTTCTTGTAAAAATGATCGCTGAGAGATCGAATCGGAATTTTCGAAACTCGACGCGTGAGCTTCGAAGTTGCGATTTTGTCAGTCGTAATCACTAGCGGTCAGTTTTTTGCTTCGGATTTTCGCAACCCGACGCGCGAACCAGGGACGCATGCGGGAAGACGTCGCGAGCGACGTAAGTCCATCCCTCGCTTACGCTTTGGGTTGGGATTGCCTCGGAAATCGCAAGCGTAAAACTTACGCGTTGCTTTGAAATCGGCTCGAAGTGCGCTTGTATCGGCCCCAGAGGAAGGCATATAACGAGAGTGGAGTTAGTCGACGTGTAGTGTTTTTTCCGATTCGGTACAGCGATTGCATCGAAGGGATATTCAGTAACGCGAATGCCACCCTGGCGATGGTTGCAGCGGTCGTTATCGACAAAAAGCAAAAATGCGGGATGGATTCGCGAAATGGTACAAGTGTCACAGGGAGGGAATTGTTGGGATTGCACGGGAAGTTGGTCGATACTCCGGACGCTTTCGCTCGAAAGCAGCTTCTTTGCAAAGTCGCCTCGGCCGCTGGTTTGTGCGGTCACTCTGCGACAGGGATTGCGAAGACAAGGATCTCGAGCCAGTGGCATCCACCGGGTGTCAGTTCGCACGGTTGCAGTCCCGAATCCATTCCTTCCCGACACCAAGTCGTTTGGTTCCGGGATCGCGGTTAGCTCGTTTGAAAGAAGTGGAGTTTCGTAAAGATGCAAATTTCCAATAACTTTTCCGTTTCAGGCGTTGATGCACCCCGAGCTACGGATCGCAGTAATGCTAGCCAACCTAAGGCGAGTCCAGCCACTCCATCGGGAATTGAGATGCCGAGCGATTTGCTCGACCTGTCTCCCGAGGCTCTTTCCGTTGCGAGCCAGCAGCCCAGCGAGTCGTTCCGTGCGGACCGAGTCGCTGAATTGCGGCAGGCGATCGCGGACGGAAACTACGACACTGACGAGAAGCTGAACGAAGCCCTCAGCCGCATGCTCGATCGTCTCTCCTGAGTTACCGCCCTAGGGGCCTGTTAGCTAGTCACCGGTCTGATCTGTCTGATCTGTCTGATCGGTTGGATCGCTTACGCCGCTGGGATAATCCAGAAATCTTGCGCAGCCTTCCCGGTTGGACACTTAGTATTTGCGCAGGCAGCGGCCGCTCAATTATTGGGCAATCTTTTTCGCACCCCCCCTGTGGGGTGCTGCGCAGAAATTGGGCGATGCTATCAAATAGCCCTAAAGTATTGATATCAATGGGTTTGCGGTGACGGTATTGACTGCATTCGCAAGATGGGGCGTTCTTCTAAATGAGGCGGCAGCGGAGGTCGCAGAGATCTTCCCGCAAGCCAGCCAGGGCTGGAAGGGCAAGGAGGTTCGAGGCCAAGGGTCGGGTTTCGAGCTAACTGGCTTGGCGACCTGAAACCTACCCAACGGGATCGTTGGGCAAACAAGGAAGGCGAATCGATATGGATCTTGATTATCGCGATGGTGTTTCCACAACAACTTCCTCCTCTGGGAACGGGGAGATGACAGCGAAGAAAAGCTCCGAGGCAGGCGAAAAGCTGGCTGCGGAAATGAAAATCTTCGAACAGGTGGCCCTCGAAATGAGCGCCCGACGAAATCCGGATGCATCGCATGACGAACGCTGCAGCCAAATCGTCCGCGAAGCGTCCGAGTTGTTCGGCGTTGCCCCGACTTGGACCGCTTTCTACCGAGCTACCCTCGGAGTCGATGGCTGCATTCGGCAGTTGTTCCCAACTGCGGACGAAATGTGCGCATACGAGTGCAGCGATGCACATGAGAAGGTTCTCGAAATGTTGACCGTTCTCCGGTCGCGCGATGTTCCTGAATGCGACCCCTGCGAGCAACAACGGATGATCACTGTTCGGATCCCAAAAAGCCTTCATGATAGCATTTGTCTCGAGGCAAACGACCTGAAGGTGAGCGTCAACAAGCTATGCGTCACACGGATGCTGCAGCGGGTGGATCGTCAATTGATCCCGACCTCCTCCCAAAAACGACGCGGGAGACGGCCAGGGGCGGAATATGCCAAGACCGGTTCCGCTCAGACGCAATCGTGCGACCCAATGGGTGAGTCTCCGGATTGCTGAACCAATGGTCGGCAGGCGATCGCATTGATATACTTTCTCGCGAGCGGGAGGTTGGGCAATCGCTGGGGCGGCGGGTGACCGCATAGCGTCAGAGGAAAGTCCGGGCTCCGCAGGGCGAGATGGTCGATAACGTCGACCGGCCGAAAGGTTAGGGAAAGTGCAACAGAAAGTAGACCGCTGGGTCGTTCATTCGGCCCAGTAAGGGTGAAACGGTGGGGTAAGAGCCCACCAGGGCGAGGGGTGACTCTCGTCGCTCGGCAAACCCCATCTGGAGCAAGATCCAGCAGAACGAGTCTGGGGAACCAGACGCGCCGCGGCTCGCGGTGCCTTCGTTCGGGTAGATCGCTTGAGGTCGCGAGCAATCGCGATCCTAGAGGAATGATTGCCTGCTTGCGCGGGGCCCAAGGTCTCGAGCAAGTAACAGAACCCGGCTTATAGACTTCCCGCTCCTTTTTTCGAAACGGACCGAACACCCCTTACACCTTGAGCTGATTCTTCATGGCTGGAGCGTCCGATGGCGAAAGTCAGAATCAGTTCGTTCTGGCTGCCTTCGCCGAAATTTCGTTCGGACTGCTTGCAATCGTCCTTGGCTGGATGTTTGGACCGGATCCCCATGAGGGTATTCCATCGCTGTCCGACTCGTTCCGGTTATTGGAGGGGATTGTGCTGGGGACGTGTCTCGGGGCAGTGCTAGCCGCTTGCGTTTTCGCTCTCGCGCGGTTGCCCTTTCGAGGTTTGCGCGACCTTCAGGAGATGATGGAGTCGCGATTGCGGGACTTTCTCATTCGTTTGACCCCTGTGGAACTCGTCGTATTATCGTTGGCTGCCGGGTTTGGTGAGGAGTTTCTTTTCCGAGGGTGGGTGCAGCAGGGGTTGTTCTCGTTGATGGGTGCCGAAAAGAGCATAATTTGGGGTGTGGTTGGACTGTTGATCGCCTCGATTCTCTTTGGTCTTGCTCATCCGATCAGTCCCCTGTACGTGCTGCTTGCGACCCTGATGGGGCTCATTTTTGGAGGTCTTTATTGGGTGACTGGAAATTTGCTTGCCGCGATCGTCGCCCATGCGGTTTACGATGCGGTTATCCTATTGAAATGGAACCGGGATACGAGGAATGCCTCCTTGCTTAGGAATGATGGATGAGCCTGAAAGGTTTGGTGCGAGACCCTGCATGGCTGTTTGACCTTGGGTTCACCGTGAAGCGGTGGTCCCGGGCAGTCGACCGACAATCCCCGCAGTCTTGGGACTTGGGGCCTGCGCATCGATTGCCGAGTTTCAAGGAGTTGAGTGAACCGGGCGACGCCAGCCAAACTTGGATGGCGTGGACCGACGGCGAAATACTCCTACAGGTTCGACTACCTCACACGGCTCCGATGTGGACACCGGATCTAAACGTGTCGTTTGACTTCCTGATTGACACCCGACGCAGTCTCGGGATCCATCGCGCAAATGGCTATTGCCATTTGTACCAGTTTCGGACGCGGCAACCCTATTTTGCACCTTTTGAAAACAAGGTTATCGAGGCGAGGCCATCGCTGATTACGAGAGCCAAAGCGATTCCTGGTTATGCGGAGGCCAATCAAGTTCGAGGTTGGATTACTTGCGCACCCGGTTTTTTGGATCTAAAGGTTGTGATCCCTTACGTTTCACTTGCCGGTTGCGATCCAGTTGAGTTCCCGGAATGGGGGGTGACATGGGTGGCGAGCGACAACCGCAAGCGTTTCAGTTTGGCGCGGGATTCTCTCTACACTCCATTGGATGATCCGAGTCTTTGGTGTTGTGCTCGTTTGGTGGAATCTGCGGATGCTTGAACTGACTTTGAAGAGAACGCTCGAGCATCGAGTCGATGGCTCGCCTTTGGTGCCCGAGAGGCTAGCGAAGGTTCCGCTAGCGGACTTGCTATCTCTGCCATTGAGTACGGCCAACTCGTCGCGAGTGCGTCTCGAGGAACTATTTTGGGTTCAGTTGCCTGCAGGCCCGTCGGACATGGTGGTCATCCGCGGGGATTGTCGCCGGTTGGATGAATTCGGCCGTGGAATGTCCAGTGGCACACTGATGGTCGATGGTTCTGCTGGAGACCGAGTCGGATCGGGGATGCGTGGAGGCACGATACTCGTCGCGGGCGATGCTGGCGATGAGGTTTGTTCGGGGATGCGTGGGGGTGTTGTAGCCATAGCAGGACGTTGTGGTGACCGATTGGCGATGCCTTTACCAGGCGAGCGCAGCGGCATGCGAGGCGGGGACATTGTGATTGCGGGAAGCGTTGGGTTACGCGCTTGCCAGCGGATGCGTCGAGGCACGGTATGCATCGCTGGCGATGTTGGGGAGTATCTGGCTCCGCATATGATCGCAGGGACGATTCTGGTCCTCGGCAACACGGATGCGCATTGGGGATTGGGGATGCGACGAGGCAGTTTGCTGTTTGCAAATGAGCCCATCGGGGAGACAGCGGCCGCATTGTCTCCTCGCAGAAACTTGGAATTGAGTTTCTTGCCATTGATTTGGAATCATCTGCGTTCGGTCCAGCATCATTTGGTCTCGCTTGGCGAACCTCTTCAGAAGGCGATGTGGCGGGCGGTGCCTTTACCGAGTACCAGGTGGGTGGATCGCCGCATCGGAGACACTTCAACTGGAGGTTGTGGGGAAGTTCTCGTGCTGCAACGTCTCAGTTCCATCGCCCTACCCTCTAAGCGATCCTCGATGGAAAACGGTTCGGCTGTACTATGAGCGAAATAAACGATAAGCGGCGTCTTGGAGTCTTTGGGGGTTCCTTCGATCCCATTCATCATGGTCATCTCATCATGGCGGAATCATTCCGTGAATCGATGAAGCTGGAGTCTGTGATCTTTCTGCCGGCATATGTATCGCCCTTCAAAACCGAAAAGGCTCCAACGAGCGATAAGCATCGATTGGAAATGCTTCGGCTTGCAACCTGTGGGAATGGTTGTTTTCGCTTGGATGATCGCGAGATTCGACGTGGCGGAGTGAGCTATACGGTGGATTCGCTTCGGGCTATGCACGAGGAATCGCCGAACGCGGAGCTCTATATGCTGATCGGATCCGATTCGCTGATCGGTTTTGATCGTTGGCGAGAACCCGGTGCCGTACTTTCACTGGCAAACATCGTGATCGCACGACGGGGTGGATTTGGGAACATCGCTTGGGATGATCTCGCCAAAGTGGCGAGTCCTGATCAGTTGCGTTCCATTCAAGGTCGCGTTCTGGATGTCCCTCTGATTGAAATCGCTTCTCGCGATATACGCTTACGTGTCAAAGAAGGTCGTTCGATCCGTTACATGGTGCCTGCCGCTGTAGAGGCCTACATCCACGAGCATCATTTGTGGTTGTAGTCGCGTTTCCTGGAGGCAAGCGGGGATGATTCCTTGAGAACTTAAGCGGCGCAGGATAGTCCGAAGGTTTGAGCGACAGCCTCGTTGGTTACTTGGCCGCGATGGATATTCAATGCATCGCGGATCGGTTTCGAATCGTTGATTGCGCGATCGACTCCCGACTGAGCGATTTGCACGATCCAGGGAAGAGTGACGTTGCACAATGCGAAGGTGCTGGTTCGTCCCACCGCGCCGGGCATGTTCGTTACGGCGTAGTGAAGAACATCGTCGATCATGTAGGTCGGTTGCTTGTGGGTCGTCGGCCGGCTGGTTTCCACACAACCTCCCTGGTCGATAGCCACGTCGATGATAACGCTACCGGGTTTCATCAGTCGCAGGTCATCGCGTCGCACCAAGTATGGTGCTTTTGCCCCCGGTATCAAAACGGCCCCGATCACAAGATCTGCCAATCGCAGTTGCTCCCGAATCGTGTAGCGATCGCTGAATAGAACGTTCACGTTGGGTGGCATGACATCATCGAGGTATCGCATGCGATCGAGGTTAACATCCAGGATAGCAACGTCGGCTTTGAAGCCAGCGGCAATGCGAGCGGCATTGGTGCCGACGATCCCACCGCCGAGGATCGTGATGTGGGCTGGTGCTACTCCGGGGACACCGCCTAGCAGGATACCGCGACCCATCTGAGGCCGCTCCAAATACTTTGCGCCTTCCTGAATGCTCATGCGTCCGGCAACTTCGCTCATCGGGGTCAACAAAGGGAGTCGTCCCTGGGAGTCACGCAATGTTTCGTACGCTAGACAGGACGCGCCGCTCGCTATCATGGCTTCGGTAAGCGTGCGATCCGCAGCGAAATGAAAATAGGTAAAGATCGCCTGACCTTTGCGAATGGAAGGGAATTCCGAGGCTTGAGGTTCTTTGACTTTGACAACCAAATCGGCGTTGCCAAAGATGTCCTCGCCACTAGCTACTAGTTCCGCACCCGCTTGGAGGTACGCATGGTCAGCAATACCTGAGCCTAAGCCAGCCCCCGCTTGGACCAAGACTTTGTGCCCTCTCTGGACGAGTTCCTCCACTCCGACAGGAAGGATAGCGACTCGGTACTCGTCCTCTTTGATCTCTTTTGGGATTCCTACGATCACGACTAGGTCTCGCTTAGTGTTCAGGTTACCATGACTTATGGTTTTTAAGTGTAGCCTTTAGGCATCCCTCTCGCTACCTACCCACACTTTACGCGTATGGAAATCGGTTCCCCTTCTCCCGACTCGAAAGCATCCGATCGCCGTGATCCGAAAGGGTCCGAGTTGCTCGAACCACCTGTCAAAGCATGGGACATCATTCGTCAACTTGGCCCCGGGCTCATCATTGCCGCGTCGATTGTTGGGAGCGGAGAATTAATCGCGACAACTCTGACCGGGGCAAAGTCTGGATTGTCGTTGTTGTGGCTCATTCTTTTAGGTTGTGTCGTCAAGGTCTTCGCACAGATTGAGATTGGGCGGTTCACAGTCTCGACCGGCATACCACCCTTGTCGGCGATGAGCCTGATACCGGGGCCTAGGATCCCAAGAAGGGGCAACTGGTTGGTGTGGTATTGGTTCTTTATGTGGTTTTGCAGCATCGGGCAACTTGGAGGAATTGTTGGTGGGGTGGGCCAAGTCCTCTCGCTCGTTCAACCATTGACGCAGCAGGGAGTCGACTATCAGCGGATCGGTGCCATGGAGGCCAAACTGAAACTTGATCGGGTTGTGGCTCAGGCTTCGAGCAAGGAATCAGCGGGATCGATGTCTGCTGTCGACGAGTCTCCACAGGATGCATTGGAAGAGGCCAAGCAACAATACATCGCTCGTTACGCTTCCGCGAAAAACGGAGCCAGCAAAACTCTGCCGCGACCGATCGACGATCGACTTTGGGCGATACCGATCGCACTGATCACTTCTGTTATGTTGATCTATGGCAGTTACGGACTGATACAGTCTGCGGCAACGGCCATGGTAGCGATTTTTACATTTATCACGATGGCGGTGGTGTGTGGCATGCAACTGAAACCTGAGTGGGCGATACCGACAAGCGATTGGGTTGCGGGACTGAGCTTTGGGTTGCCTGAAGGAGAGCGAGCCAAGTCCATTGCGATGGCATTGGCTACGGTTGGGATCATAGGCGTCGGTGCGGCCGAATTGATTCAGTACCCTTATTGGTGTTTGGAGAAAGGCTACGCCAGGTTCACCGGACCGAACGATGGTACCGACGGCTGGATAGCGCGTGCGAACGGTTGGTTGCGTGTGATGTTGGCGGACATCTGGGTGTCGATGGTTATTTATACCGTAGCAACCCTGGGTTTCTTTGCGCTCGGTGCTGGCATCCTGCATCGCTCGGGGATTATTCCAGAAAGCTCCAACCTGATTCAAACGTTGTCGGTGATGTATGAACCCTTCCTCGGGGCGTGGGCCCCTCCGGTGTATTTGGTGGGTGCCTTCGTTGTCTTGTATTCAACATTCTTTGTCGCGAACGCCAGTCATGCTCGGACCTTTACCGATGGTCTATCCGTAATGAATTTCATTCCTCCGGATGCAACTACACAAAGACGCAGTGTGCATATCCTGAGCGGTCTTTTCCCGATGCTGTGCTTGCTTGTGTATTGGGTTTTACCCGAACCAGCGTGGTTGGTTTTGCTCAGTGGTTCAGCGCAGGCAGTCATGTTGCCGATGTTGGGCTTTGCGGCACTTTATTTCCGATATGCGATGTCCGTACCGCAACTGAGAAGCGGTCGCTGGTTCGATCTCGGTTTGTGGGGGAGCGTGATGTTACTCTTTGCAATCGGAGTATCCAACTTGGTATTCGAGTTCCTCAAGTTCACGGGCAAGTGACAGCAGTCACATCCCTGTCAATCAGCGGCCGTTGCCCCGTGGTTGCAAAGGATTGAAGTCGCGCGGGCTTGGCAGTGCGGAGCCAGGTGCGTTGGGCGTTCCCTGTTTCGATTGCGGCCCGGGAGCTCCTGGCGTTTGCGCATCAACGGGGCGTTGGAATTGAGGAGGTACGGCTCCCTCGATCCGTCGGATTTGGGCATCCAACTGACCTGTCTTGAGCCTCATGGTAGCGGAACTTACTTGGAATTCATCTGCTTCTCCTTGTTGACCGGCAATCGGAATGCGGCGTATCGATGCGGCTCGTCGCGACGAACCTTCGATGCGAACCGAATCCTCGAGCGCTGCATAGCCGATGCGATTGCCATCGATCACGACATCACCCGAGTCGGTCCGGCTGGCTAATTGAGCGTTGCCAAGTGCGTCGATTTCCCAGGCAGCTTGTTTCGGTCCGATGCGATTCTGGTTGTAACTGAGTCCCGACGAGTCGAACAGGTTCAACTGGTCGCACAGGAGCCGCGACTGATTCGGACCAAGTGTCTCCGCATATCTGACATCGACGGCTCCATTCCAGTCCTTGATCGGCCCGAGAAGCGAATCGATCCTGTCGTAGAACGAGACCATACGCTGTTGCATGGAACCTTCGACTCGCCCAAGAAAGGTCAGATGCAGACACTGTAGGGAAGGAGACCCGATGGGTAGAGGGCCAGGCGCTTTGGGTGGTCCAAATGAGGTCGCTGTGTAAGCCATCGGGTTTGCTAGTCCGAGGCGACGACTTAGCAATTGACCCGGTCCAAGTCCAATCCAGGTCTGAGTCGCTAGATTGAATTCGAGACGTGGCAGCAACAAGTTTTCCGCTGATTGTCTATCGCCTTGAAGGTTGGTTTGCACCGCCTTGATATCGACATCACCGTCAAGGCTTGCGATGCGAAGTTCGGGCTTAGGCGAAACAGTAGGAAGAGGATTAGCCTCATTGCGCAGCGCTTGATAACGAAGAGGTACTTGATTTGCCATTTCCAGTGTCAAGGTCGAACTGCTTGCCAACACATGCCAAAGAGTGTCGGGGGCTGTTTGCATGCGACAATCGAGAGTTACACCTCCTCCGAATCGGGCGATCTTGCCATCAAAAGTCATGTACTCTCCCCACTGCAAACGTGGGGGTGATCGCCATGTGATCGATGACAAGCTATCACTATTTTGAGCACTCTTGGTGTCCGATCGCAGAAGACCTGGGCCCGAATGGTTGGTAGGTTCGGGGGAAGGGTTTTGCAGTGGTGCGATCGCTTCCGTGGGAATTACTAATTCGCCCGGGTGGTCGACCCAAAACAATTGGTCGGATTGTGATAATTGAAGTTCGTCAGAAATGATCCAGCCACTCCCAACGGCTACTTTCGCAGGTTGGCCCACAAGATGAATATTCGTCCAGTCGTTGGACTCGCTCTTTAGAACGAGGCGTTCGCCTGTGACATTCAAGGGCATCATCAAATCCTCCGCAACCGGTTCTCGCGTCAGTCTGAATTGCCCCTCAATGGTGAGGGATTCGACGTTGCTTTCTTGGCCCGAACGGAGGATTTGGGCCTCAAGCATTCGTCCTTGGACATTGAGTGGCGTGACCCTCTTGTTGGAAGTGGGGAGAGAAACCATGCCCTGTGATGCAGCATTGGGGCGAGGCGAACTTGTTTGCGAAGCGCCACTAGGTGTAGCAGGGGCGATGGACCGTGTGGATGCCGCTTCATCCGCTAAGATCGAGGGAGAAGCAAGTCCGTTACTCGTATTGGTACTGATCGAATTCGGTGGAACACTCGCCGCGGGGAACTGGATTTGCGGCGTGCTTTTCGGATAGCGGAAACGTATCGCCATCTCGTCGACCTGGGCGTGCAGTTCTGTTGAGTTGACCATGACATCGCCGCGAGCATGGATGACGTCGGGAACAAAGTCTGGGCATTTTCCTTCTGGGTATTGCGGTGTTAACTGTTGCGCCAATTCACCCACCACCGGCATGACCCACATGGTCAAGTTTTCAGCGATAAACCTACCCCTTTGCGAGCTGCTGATATTCGCACCACCTTCGATTTGAATCACATCCCGTTCGTCATGCGGACGGATTACCAGTCTCTTGCTCCAGCGAATGGCCCATGAGTCGTCTGGGGAATCCATCTGCGCGATGCCGATCCCCTCGGCGATCATCCAGCCTAAACGCTTGATGCCTGTCGGCCCCGTTGCTTGGATGAGATCGGGGTTTTGCAACTGTACCTGGGGCGATGATACTTGGAGCGATTCACGTCTCAGGTGAACCCGAGACGAATTTCGAGGTGCTGTTCCCGGAAGGGCGTTGCTCAACGTGACCATGCCATGGACGAAGTCCATCAAAAGGTATTGGCCTTGAGCCTCCGCCTGCATACCAGGGGCCTTCATTTGAACCCAATTCGACTGATCCGAGTAATCGCGCCCAGGCGCTCCAACGGCTTCAAGCCGATCGATTTTCCACTTACCATCGGATGCGGCAGGTTCGATATCTTTCTTTTCGTTGGGACTGGGTACGCCGAGAGTCAATTTAAGTTCGTGGCAGTCAAAAGTGTCGACGGGCAAACCCTCGACCCGATGCTCCATATGCACGCCATTCTTGAGCGTGGCCAGCAATTGATGAAACTGAAACCCGAACGTTCCTCCGCAACGGAGACTGGCTGATGCAGGTCGTTGACGGCTGTTATCGTTCTGTTGACTTGGCCAAAGCCCCCCGGCAGGGAGCGACATATCGACACGGTCTACGTAGAACAGTTCTAGGTAATCCAATCCTGGGAAGGGCGACGGATCAGGAGGAGCCGAAGCGGGTTGCTCGGACAAAAGGTCTCGATCCATATAGATAGATAGGTAACGTCCTTCGATATATGAGTTGCCGATCCGCATCTTGATCGCTTCGGTGGTCCAAACTTGTCGCCGGTCGATACGCATATCTTTGGTCTCAATCAGCAATTCACCTGCATTGCTCGACGCATCGGCAGGCGAGTAGATCTTGATTTCGCCCAGCAATTGCCCACTCACGATTGGAGGTGGATTCCCTGACGCCCAATCGAAAGGTTTCTTGAATTGAATCTCCGCTCCCTTTGGGTTTTCGATGAAGATTGCGCGTTGGCTGCCGTCAGCAGATCGCTGTGGGACCACGATCGTCAAGGGCTTGAATCGCCAGCGAGTGTCGCTGATCTGCTCTCTTGTTTGGTACAGCAGGATGCATTCGTCCCGTTCGATCACAAGTGGATTGTTTCTTTGCCATGCCGTCGCTATGAAGTAAGGCTCCCACCAGTTCGAGCCGACGGATGTGGGTTGCTGATTTTCCACAAATCGCTCAGAGCCATCGCTCCGAAGAGGTTCTAAGTAAGGGACGGCAAGGAACTGGTAGGTCGCAAATGCGACCATCAATGGCAGAAAAACCTGAAGATAGTGGCGGAGGAGTTTCATGCGAGGCGATTTGGGACAAAATCCTCCCAGAGGCTCTTCGCCTTCAGAAGTCGTTCGATCAATTCACGAACCGCGCCGCGACCGCCAGGGGCTTGGGTGATCCATTTCGCAGCCTGTTTTACTTCAAGTGCGCCGTCGGCAACCGTCACGCTGAGTCCGACGTCGTACATCACAGCCAAGTCGGGAAGGTCATCCCCGATGTAGCAAACTTCTCTAGGTTCCACCTTCGCTTGGGCGATCATCTCTTTGGCTGCGCTCCCTTTTTCGGAGTACCCTTGTCGAACCATTTGGATACCCAACTCCGCAGCACGCAACTTTACGACCTGCGAATTACGGGCTGTCAGTAAACCGAATTCAAACCCAGCCTTGAGCCAGAGTTTGATCGCATATCCATCGCGCACGTAGAACGATTTGCTTTCAACGCCAGCGTTGTCGATAACGATTGAACCGTCGGTCAAGACGCCATCGACATCGGACAAAATGAGTCGGATCGGTTTCGCTATATCCGCATCGCGTGGTGCCACGTCAGTTCTCCCTGTTGATTGAATCCGTCTTGATTGAATCCAGGCATCCCGATTACTTCAAAGGGCCGAAGATTCGTAGCGTTGTTGGTCCATCAAGCCATTCATCGTCCCCACCGATCTTGCTATCTGCAGAAGTTGTCTCCCCAGCCTTTCGTCGATCGGTGGGTTCCGAGTCCCCCACGGTCTGACTTTCTAATCCGAGGAGGTCGGTGATATCAAGCATGCCAACGGGATGATCCTGAGGGTCGATTACTGGGAGTTCGCTGATCTTTCGACGAGTCATCATCTCGATTGCGTCGATGAGTTTTGCCCCAGAGCGAATGGCGGAAAAATGTGTTGTCATTCGCGTCGATACCGGCTGATCCAATTCCGCTTCGCAACGTTGCTCTAGAATTCTCGCGAGATCGCTGTCTGTGAAAATACCCTGCAAATGATGTTCAGTGTCGAGGAGCATTACGGCCCCAGATCGCCGTCCAGGACGCGAGGCCTCGACAAGTGTTTGACGAATCGAGGCATCGACTCGTCCGATGCGACACTCCGATAGCGGTCGCATCAGGTCATCGACGAACGCTAATTTTCGTCCGAGTGCGCCTCCAGGGTGCAGTCCCGCGAAATCTTGAATCTGAAACCCTTTGACCTCGCTGACGACCAAAGCGAGCGCATCACCTAGAGCCAGCATCGCAAGGGTGCTCGTGGTCGGTGCGAGATTGTGACGACAAGCTTCGCGAAGCGGTGGAAGGATCAGACTGATATCTGCGGCCTGGGCAAGCGCGCTGTTGCCGCCACTGGTGATCGCGATCAATCCTGCAGCGCGCCGAGTTAAGTGAGGGAGCAAGTCGACGATTTCCTGGGATGATCCACTGTTGGACAGAATCAGCAGCAGGTCCCTCGCGCTCACAGATCCAAGGTCGCCATGAATCGCTTCGGATGGGTGCAAAAAATGCGAAGGAGTGCCCGTCGATGCGAAAGTTGCCGAAAGTTTCCTGCCGATCAAACCTGCCTTGCCAATTCCGCAAACAATAAGCGAACCAGGATTTTTCGCGATCCGATCGACAGCCATTGCAAATTCATCGTCAATGCACTCGATCATCTGTTGCAGCGCGAGAGTGCCATGTTCGATGATCGAACGGGCTCGTTCCACGCGAGCGGCCTTCTCCAGTTGAGTTGCCTTCAGCTTCCTTGCCGGTGTACCCATCCCCAGTCGCCAATCCTTGCGAGTCTCATGGAACTCGGGAACCTGTCCCGATGACTATGTGAAACGCTGCAAGAATAGCAAGTCCCCCGCTGTGGAACAACGCCGAACGCGATGCAGTCAAAAGCCTTATCCTGACATCAAAGTAAACAGCATTCAAAATAGACAGCGTCTGGCACCGAATACTTTGGGGTAGGGTTTGCTAGCATAGAGGCGTTACAATAGGCACCCGGTACCCAGAGACAACAAGGGAAAGTGTTGCGGATTATCCTGTGAATAACTCAAGCCATTCGCCATCCAGCCTGCCAATGATAGCATTGGCGTCCGCATCAATGGCGCTTGGTGCTGCTACCATGTTTGCCTTGCAACCTATGATCGGCAAACTGCTTGCTCCTTGGTTGGGAAGCGTTCCTGCGGTCTGGACGACGTGCATGCTCTTTTTTCAAGTTGTTCTCCTCGGGGGATACATCTATGTTCATTGGCTCACCAAACGATTTCCTCTTCGGAATCAGTTTCTAATCCATGGTGCTTTGGTTGCACTGTCTCTCTTTTCTCTGCCGCTTGGACTTCCCGCGTTCATGACGAGCAATATTCCCGAAGCGGGGTTTCATGCTCAGTGGATTTTCATCACACTGTCGCTCTGTGTCGGAGCACCTGCCTTCGTACTGGCTGCGACCGCCCCCTTGGTTCAGGCATGGTTCGGCAAGACCACTCACAAACTGGCGTCCAACCCCTATCCGCTTTACGTGGCCAGCAATGCTGGCAGCCTTATTGGATTGCTCAGTTACCCGTTCCTTATCGAGCCGAATCTGACTCTCACGACGCAGCGAATCACTTGGACTTTGTCTTGGTTGAGCTATGTGGTCCTGCTCGGCTTTGTAGCCCTTCAGTGCGCGCGATATCGCAAACACACGATCAACCTCGACGAGGGGCCGCCACTGCGTACATCCGATTCGATGGACGAGACAAGCAAAGTCAGTTTCTACATCGACATTTCGAAAAAGCTGAAGTGGCTGGTACTAAGTTTCGTACCATCCAGTTTGCTTCTTGGGATCACGAGCCACATTACGACCGATATTGCAGCGATGCCGATGTTGTGGACGATACCTCTGGCGATTTATCTGATGAGTTGGACGTTCAGTTTTGCGGACTATGCTCCGTGGCTCCATCGGAGTATTCAATGGATTGCTCCCTTCGCAGCAATTGCTGCGGCTTTCGTGTGGTCAGCAAATTTCCTGGAGCACATTCGATTGGTGCTCTTGGTGAACATGACAGCTCTATTGACGATCTGCTGGTCGTTGCATCGAAAACTGTATGAGTCAAGGCCGGAATCAACTCGACTGACTTCGTTCTATATCGCCATCGCGTTGGGTGGCGCTTTAGGCGGGATCTTTAATGCTTTGATTGCTCCGATGGTTTTTTCAGGGTTCGCAGAGTATCCGATTGCCTTGGCAATGTCTTTTCTTCTGTTGCCGGGCATTCCGAGTTTTGCAGCCACCAACCATTCCAATAGCAAACTCCCGTTCCTCTGGGAGCAAGGGGCGATTGTAGCAATCATCGTGCTGTGCACTACGGCCCTTTCAAAGCACGCGCATCAATCCATTCGTTGGGATGTTTGGAGTTTCGATAATTTGTCGTCCCGACTTGGTTGGACAACGGATCAGCTTGAGAAATGGGCAGAGTTCTCCCTTCCATTGATCCCCGCTGTTCTTTTGTTTGGCCGACCTAAACTCCAGGCCGCCGCTATTGGGGCAGCATTATTTGTTGGTGGTTGGATCAACCAATCTTCCAATGTTATCTTTCGCGAGAGGTCCTTCTTCGGTGTCTTGTCTGTCCGTGAGTACAACCATCATGGGTTGGTGCATTCCCTTGTCCATGGAGGAATAATGCACGGTGAGCAATGGATGTCGGACGAGGGCGATCGATTCGAGGCACGCAGCTATTACCATAAGGATGGGCCCCTCGGTGATATTATGGACATCATGGCTAGGAAGAAGGACACGTACAGCACCGCTGCGATCGGGCTTGGGACTGGGTCAGTCGCTGCCTACGGTCAGTCGAATCGCCCCGTCACTTTTTTCGAAATCGATTCGGCCGTAGAAACCATCGCAAGAAATAAGAGGTACTTCACTTACGTCTCCGATTGTTTGGATCGTGGTTGCCCTTTAGAGGTGCGGATTGGTGATGCACGAGTAACGATGGCGAAATCGGACGATCTTTTCGACTTGATCGTCGTGGATGCATTTTCGTCGGACTCCATCCCGTTGCATCTGATCACCAAAGAGGCTATCGACGGTTGGCTCCGTCATTTGCGTCCCGATGGAGTGGTCGCCTATCATGTGTCCAACCGTTACATCGACCTCAGTCCGGTTTTGGGTAATGCTGCGGCGGCAATGGGCATTTCCGCTTACCAGCGATATGACGTTCATGGTGATAAAGATGTGGGGCACAGCGGGTCCAATTGGGTAATTCTGGTCGCGGATCCGATCGTCGCGAGGTGGTTTGTATCCGATCCCGACTGGAGCGAAGTGCCCACTCGCCCGGACATCCCTGTTTGGACCGACGATTTCGCAAGCGTCCTGCCGGTTATTCGATTCTGAGCCAAATCACTGTGTGTTCGGTCTTTGTCAGGTATCGATGTTGCAATCGATCATCTCGGGGTCGTCGTCGTTGGTATCCTCTGTGTAGGGGCTATCGAGCATTTGGATGTAGCTGTCGTAACGACGGGGATCAAGCCGTCCATCGGCGACTGCATCCTTCACTGCGCAATCATTTTCATGATGATGGGAACAGTTCGGATATCGGCAATGGGATGCGAACGGTCGGATATCGCGGAACAGTCCGGTCAATTCCTCCGCAACGACATCCCATAATTGAAATTGCCGCACACCAGGAGTATCAACCAACGCACCACCCTCGGGAAGGTCAAACCATTCCGATGT
>JAGWWZ010000054.1 GCA_018970165.1 Planctomycetota bacterium
GCGGCCTTCGTAATTCTTACCTGAGACAGGGTCCTGGCCTGCCAAGAACGCGCGTCGGACACAGCGTTGGATGCAGTGGACGATACAGACTTCATTGGGATCAAACAGTTCGGAACGCAAAGGTCTAGGCATAACGGGTTCTCCTCGGCAGACCAAGATAGCAAAAAGGGAAAGGTACGTCAAATAGGTGGGTGGCACAAATAGCACTGCTCCCGAGCGATATCGACAAACGCTCCCTTGGTCGGATCACCTTGAATCACTGTCTTGATGATCATCCGCCCAGGTTGATCGTTTGTAGCATAGGCTACAACTACTTGATCGCTGTCTATAAGTTTTTGGACAAGCGTCAGATTCGGGACACCAGGACCGAGGCAGGCTGGACAAGCGTTTCCACTATCCGGATAGCTCGCCAAGCAACATAGGGCAGACAATGCCCATAGCATTTGGTGCAATCGATGTAGGCCCCCACGCACGGATGTCATCGGGTTGGACGCTGATACAAGGTTTTGCCGGCCTTGATCGTTTCGACAACGCGAATATCGCGGATTGCTTCGTTTCGAACTTTTAGGGGGTTCTTGTCGAGAATCACAAGATCGGCGAGTTTTCCTGCCTCGAGCGTTCCTTTGGTCGACTCCTCAAAGTACTCATAGGCCGCATCGGCAGTAAGTGCCAATAGACCTTCGTAGGGACTGACCCGTTCCATGGAACCGAGAACTTGTCCACTACGTGTGATTCGATTGACGGAAGTCCACAGCAAGAAGATTGGATCGATGGGAGTGACGGTGTTGTCGGTGTGGTTGGAGAAACGAATACCCTTTGCTCGAGCACTCTTGAGCGGACTGATGTACGAAGCTCTTTCCTCTCCTAGATTGGCACGATGGGTTTCGCCCCAGTAGAAGACATGGTTGGTGAAGAATGTGGGATAGAGTCCGGTCTTGCGATAGATCTCCAGTTGATCGGCGCGCATGATCTGGGAGTGAACGATTACGGTGCGATGGTCGTAGTCGGGTTTTCCCATTTCCGCCATAGTGGTTCGATGTGCCTCGATCACCATATCGATCGCGGCATCGCCATTGCAGTGTGCGTACATCTGCACGCCATTTCGGTAAGTCAACTGAAAAAGAGCGTTGAGATCCTTCTGAGTGATGTTGGGAAATCCTTTGCAATCAACCGCACACCCGGGAACGGGAGTGAGATAAGGGCTAGACAGAAAGGCGGTCTTTCCCTGCGGTGAACCATCGACCGCAACCTTGAGTCCGACAAACTTCAATCCGTTGCGGTACTCCCGCCATGGAAAGTCCTTATTGCCAACGACTTCGCGAGCGATCAAAAACGCTGGGGTTGCGACCAGATCGATTGTGAGTACTCCCTTTTCTGCGGCCGCCTGGATGACAGGCATTTTCTGAGGCATGACCAGATGTTCGGCAGCCGTTGTAACTCCGAAACTGGCATAATGCTCGACCGAGCGGCGGATCAACTCGAGATCTATATCGAGCGCGCGTTGTGGATTGGCGTACTCCGTAAAGGGAGCCATTCCCATCTCCTGTACCAACCCCTCAGGTTCGCGAGTTCCTGCCTTACGCAGAATCGTGCCCCCCTCAGGATCTGGGGTCGAGCTATCGATCTTTACTGCGCGAAATGCCGCCGAGTTAGCAACCAGCATGTGACCAGAGGCATGGATCAGCACAACGGGATTTTCAGGAAACTCTGCATCCAGATCCGCTGCGGTGGGATGACGCATCTCCTTGAGAAAGTCTTGGTCGTAACCAGAACCCACTAACCACTCACCCTTTTTTAGACCGAGTCGCTCTTTGAGCACTTTGAGTTCATTAAGGATTCCCTCGATCGATTCCACGTTGCCGATCGGAGGAGGACTGAGGGGTGCCTGCATGTACGAATCGGCATGAGTCAGCAAGTGACTGTGACCATCGATGAACCCAGGCAAAAGTGTGCGTCCCGCGAGATCCACCTTTTTCGTCTTTGGCCCGATGCAAGATGTGCCTTCCTTGCTCGAGCCAACGAATAGGATATTGCCATCTTTAATTGCAAGCAGTTCGACATACTCAGGGTTGTTTCCACGCATGGTGAGGATGTCACCACCCGAATATACGACATCGGCTTCTTGAGCGAGACTCGATGCCAATTCGATGCAACTCAGCAGAGTGACGAGTAGTACTGTTCGCAACATAGATGAATGCACTTATTTGCTAGGAGCGAGATAGGAGATGGGTTTCGCAGGTTGAAATTCTTTATTGATGTTCCCCTGCAATTTCCAACCTGCCTCACCCTCGAGAGCCACGCTGCGGACGCCGGATCCTGGAGCAAAATCGATCTGCTTGAGATCGACGGCGACAACAGAGGGACTGAGGGCCGACTCGAAGTAATAGACCTTGCGCGTGTGATCGAGTACGGTGCGCCAATAAGTGGGTGCAAGATTCGGATGATTGGGATCGATCGTACCCCAGGGGACTGAGATGTTTCGCATGACGCTAAAGACGCCTGCGACTTGCTGCCGCGCTTGATCGGTGTCCGGAAGTTTTGAAAGGTAGTACGAAGCTCTAACAAAACGATCTTCGGAAGCGTGGGAGCCTGGCAAGAATTTGCTTCCATCCTGCCGCGACCAGTAGCTGTTGAGCGTCAATTGTTGATCGTAGGTGGGGCTGTTGGTCATGACTTGGTACTGGCGACCATGGTGAATGACGAGTTTGCCATTGAGGTATTCAAGGATCGCGGAGTCGCCGCTTGGGTCGCTCAGGGACAAGTGCACGGTTGGATGCCCGGCACCGCCAGGCCCAAAGCCGACCGGAACCAAGTAGACAGGTTCCGCTTTCATCGCTTCCACGGCTTCACTGACGGTACTGAAGTTGGAGAGCACGTATTGCAGCCATGCAGTCCACGATATCTTTGGCTTACCGCTGGTTGGCTCTGGTCCGAAATCGGTCTCTGCGAGATAGAGCATGTTTCCGCCGAGCCCTTTTTCATTCATGCCGTCAAAAACACCATTGATTGGACCGCCAGGATTTGCAGCGCCGGCTGCGACCACCACTCCGAATTTGCTCGTCCAGCTGTGACCTCCGGGCAGGCCCTCGTTCTTCTCGCCTCGCGGGATCACATAAAAGTGTGTATTGAAATCATATGGCCAATCCATCGTGCGTCCGGTAATCACCGAGCCGTCACGACCGATCCAAGTCGCACGCGAACAAGCATCGGCTACAGGTCCAGGCATCGGCGCCATGAAGCCTACAGCCAGAAAAAGGGCGATGAATTTCTTGTTTCTATGGATGGTTTCAAGCATGAGAACTCCTTAAGGCCCGTCGGCTTAGTTACAGATTCATGAGGATCTTTGGATATCCGTCGCGTGACGCACTAATTTAGCGGAAACGGATTCTTGTTTCCACTTGGTCGTTGGTGTATGCCTTCGGGGAGTCCATTCACGACTCAAGTCTCGCGGAATCTATCGCGGGATCCTTGGTGTGCTTAGTGAGATGAATGAATCAAGAGGATTGACAGATGAAATCACACGGGAATAGCCCGCCAGGTGAGGCTGATGCAATCAACGGCGATAGCGAATGGCCTGGACCGCCTGACGTCTGCTTTCGATCGCATCGCCTATTTCGGCTGCTAGGGAGGGAGAGTTTTTCAAGAGGTCGCCTATCGAGTGATTGTCGAAGACGAGGATGGTAATGTCGTCCGTTGCTTCGATACCCACCGCTTCGGTCGAATGGCCAATCGCGACTTGATCACCGAAGCATTCCCCCGGCCCCATTTCGCCAATATCAACAACCTTTCCTGATGCATCAACTGATGTCAACGTTGCTTTGCCTTTAACGATCAATGCGAAACCGTGAAATGGATGGCCAGGGGACTGGATCGATTCGCCCGCCGCAAACTCCAGAATGGTTGGTGCTTTTCCTTCGCTTCGATCGATGGCTGGTCGGAATCTCGAGTGTTCACGCAACCATTCGGACGGAGTGGGTGGCGTTGGTCCTGGATTTTCGCCCGGCGAGTACTCCATCTGGATCGGAAAGGGGATGGTCAGCCCTTGTCGCCGGGAGACATACCAAAGCCTCGTCATGATCGCGTCGCGTGTCATCGACAGTTCTTCCTGACGTGCTACGGAGAAGATCAATCGGTAAATTACGGAGAAGTCAGCGTAATTCACGGTACGGACCAGTGGAGGTGGATCACTCAGCACTCCAGGAGTCGTTCGAAGCAAATCGAGCATCACTTCCTTGACTCGATTGGGAGGATCATCGTAGGAGAACCCCATTTCGAGAACCTCGGTACGAACGGGTGTCGGTCGAGAGAGATTGCTAAATGCATCTTTATAGAGCGAGACGTTGGGAACAATTCGCAGTTCGCGTGTGGGTGTCTCGATATGAACGGAACGCCAGTTGATCTCGATTACTTTGCCGGTTGTACCATCGGCTACAACCCAATCGCCGACATTGAGCGGTCGCTCGAACAACAGCATCAATCCGGAGACGATGTTGCCGAGGGGTTCTTGGAGAGCGAGTCCGATCACAACGGAACCAACCCCGAGTGCAGTGAGCGCGTTGGTCAGTTCATAGCCCCAGACTTTTGAATAGATGAACATCGCGCCGACTGCGACTAGTAAAGCCCGCGACAAATCGCGAAACAACTTGGGGACTCTCGATCGCCACGAATTCGGTTCACCATTTCCGAATACCAAATCGTTCACTACGCCGAGGAGCGAGTAAAGAAGAACAACTAGGAACACGGTTTGGATGATTCGAACCGTTGTACTGTCGTCCGCCAAACCGAGGACAAAACGACAGAAGACAAGGACAGCGAGGCAAGGAATAACCAGGTTGCGAACCGTCCTGAGTGTCTTGCTCAGTGGCTGTCCTCGACGTTCGCAAAACGCGACGGCTTCATTGAGCAGCAGGAGCACTAACGGAAAGCCGACGGCTAGTCCGATCGCGGGCCAAAAATTCGAGGTTGCTTGTTCGAAAAGATCATTCATGTTATCGGCTCCCAATTCGATCCCTAAGCGGTCACTTGCCAAGCTTCCACGGCATCTTTGCCCGGTAGCTCGATATTCACTGGACCGCGAAACTCGAATTGATCACCCAATCGCTCTCGCATGGCACGAGTAACCCTGATTGCGGCGTCCGAACCGGTGGCGAGCCGCTTGGCGATCGTCACGGTGTCACCCCACAAGTCGTAAAGAAACTTGCGGCGACCGATCACGCCACCGGCGACGGGACCTGCGTTGATACCCACGCTGAGTGTCAAGTCCGCCGTCTGTTCGCGATTGAAGATTGAGATGATATTGGCCAATTCCTGAGCGAATTGAATCACCCTTCTGGAATGGTCGGGGCGATTGACCGACAAGCCACAGACCGCCAGGTAGGTACCGCCGATCGTTTTGACCTTTTCAATACCAAAACGCTCGGCTGCCTCATCAAATGCTCCGACAAGATCGCCGAGAATCGACAGCGCCTCAGCCTCGCCTACCTCTCGCCCGAGTTCCTCCATCCCTTGGATCTCAGCGAATAGAACTGAGACATCGGCGAATTGGCGACTCGCCTTTTCGTCACCCTCTTGCCTCTGTGCGACTGCAGAAGCTGGCAAGATGTTGAGGAGCAGTTCTTGATTCTCGTGAATTTGCGATTCCAGTTTTTCGGTTTGAGCGCGGATGCTATCCGACATTTGGTTGAACACCCGTCCCAACTCGCCGAATTCGTCGCGGGATGGAACATGGACTTTCACGTCGGTTTCCCCGGCTCCGATGCGACGTGCACCCTCCGTCAACAAACGGAGCGGGCGAGTGAGCAAACTGGAGAAAATCAACGCCAGTACGGTAACACCCAAGGCGATTCCGCTGGCCAGCGTCAGGATGTCTCGGCCCAATTTGCGAATCGGTTGCTCTGCTTCGCTCTTGTCGATCTCTGCAAGCACTCCCCATCGGAGCGAATCGAGTTCCAGTGGACCGTAGGCGCTCAGTACAGGCTGCTGTCGATAATCGAGGGTTTCCATCAACCCCGATCGGCCTCGCAATGCTTCCACCGCGCTTTCTGAATCCACTGGGAGCGAACAGATCACATTGCCTTTGGTACGGATGTCCTTAATGACACGCTCGCTGACGCCATTTTTCGCCAGCAGGGCAAGAAACTCCTCCGGTGATTTTTCCTTATCCGCCATAAATCGAGAACGGCTTCGCATGGTTTTGTCGGGACCGACCAAGTAGACCTCTCCCGATTCTCCGAGTCCTTCCTCTTTCCATTGAAAGTTGCCGGTCAGTACTTTGTTGAAGTTGTCGATAGGGAACTGGAGCAAGAGGAGTCCGATGCATCGTTGACCGTCGAAGATAGGACTGACCGCAAAGCCCATCGGTCGGCCGAGGCTCGGACGGTAGGGCTCGAAGTCCGCGATCTTAAAGTCATCGCGGTCCTTGAAGGCCCGCATGTTCCGAATCTTTTCAGCCATGAGCGCATTGGAGTAGGGGCCATTCTCAAGGCTGGTTCCAAATTCGGTTGTCTTCTGATAGCTGTAGACAACAGAGAGAGTGTCGATATCGACCAACATGATGTCTTCAAAGCCAAAGATCTTCACGGCCCGATCGAACAGTCGATGATATTTCGCATGGGCTTGGCCGTAACTGGATTGGTCCGAGGTCGATTGCTCGAGGGATTGTTTCTCGCCATAGGGATGGGGATTGGAAGCGATATAGTGGTATTGTAGATACTTGGTTGCATTGCCGGTCGGCAGGTATTGCTCGATCACCGGTTTGATATCGAGATTCTTCTGAAGATGGGGAAGGTAATCGGATGTGTAAAACTGGCGAAGGGCGGCAAACTGCTCCTCGGTCAGCGATATTGCGTCCAGTTCACGATAGGCCTGTGTGAAAGCTTTCGTGCCTTCGATGGCCGCAACCGTATCCGACATGGCAATCACTTCATCTCGCAATCCCTCAAGCATCGATTTGAGAGTTGTGGTCTTCGCTACCCTTATCCCTACAAGCTGATTCTCGATTTGGCGGCGAAGTGCAATTTTGGCGGAAGTGTACCCCACCCAAGCCACAATCCCGATCGACAACAGACTGACGGTAAGCAGCAGAAGAATCATCTTCGATTGGATACTCAGGCGATTCAGTCCGAACATATAAGGCTAATCCGATCGTGCGAGTCAAAATCACGGGTGCCCCCGTGGGAAACGGTTACAATCAAGTTTTTGCGATGTTTTCCCCAGTATAGTTCTCGATCATCATTTCCTGCCGCCGATGTCTTGCGAGATCGTTAGATACATGGATTTTGGAGGCAAAACGGGCGCAACCACAAGGATTTTTCGCTACAATCTTCGCCTTCAGTGGGCCACTAGGCTCCGGAGCGCGTCGCGTTGAGCGTTCTGCACATCGGCTACTCCGGTCCCTCAATGTCAGGTTACGGATAATTCTTCTCGGAAGGCATACTATGAAACGCATGCGAAGAACTGCGAGACTCCAATTTCGTACAAAGCTACAGATTGAGCTCCTGGAATCACGAAGGTTGCTGGCATCTGATCTCACCAATCCAATACTGATCGAAGGTAGGGAAGCCGTTCGCAACGAACTTCTTGTGCAGTATGCTCCGACTGCGCTGGGCCCTCAGAGAGTTTCCGCAGCGATGGATGCTTCCGTCACAGTTGCTGAAACCATCCAGACCATAACGATGCAGAACACCGGCACCGGCGTACTGCAGAGAGTGATTCTTAATCCCGGCGTCGATATGCAGTCGGCGATGAATACACTCAGGAAGAATCCCAACGTGCTCTACGTTGAGCCGAACTATATCTATCGACCGTCGGTAGTGAGCAACGACACTCAGTATACGAACGGTAGCCTGTGGGGAATGTATAGCAATGACTCGCCCAACGCTGTGGGCCCCAACGGAACCACCAATCAATTTGGCAGCCAGGCGGAGAAGGCTTGGAACGACAATATCATCGGCAACTCGAATGTGTACATCGGAGTCATCGACGAAGGTAACCAATTCGATCATCCGGATTTGATCAATAATATGTGGCTCAATCCATTCGATCCCCCTGATGGGTTGGACAACGATAACAACGGATTCATCGACGATGTGCGAGGCTGGGATTTCGCGAATGGTGACAATAGCATCTATGATGGCCCGTCTGATGACCACGGGACCCACTGCGCTGGAACAATCGGTGCTAAAGGTGGCAATGGAACAGGAGTCGCTGGGGTTGCATGGAATGTAACGATGATCCCCATCAAGTTCCTGGGAACCAACGGAGGAACGACAGCTGATGCAGTCAAAGCCGTTGATTACGCAACGGACTTAAAGAATCGGCACGGAATTAATATCGTTGCGACCAGCAACTCATGGGGCGGAGGCGGATTTTCGCAGTCGTTACTCGATGCGATTACACGCGGAGCGAACAAAAACATTCTTTTTGTTGCGGCGGCGGGAAATGGGGGCTCCGATAGCATCGGAGACAACAACGACACAGTTGCAAATTACCCGTCGAACTACAACACGACAGCAGGGGCAGGTTATGACGCGGTCATTGCGGTAGCTTCGATCACTAGTTCGGGGACAATTTCCAGTTTCTCAAACTTTGGTGCTTCGACCGTCGATCTCGGCGCACCAGGCTCGGGTATTGTTTCCACGGTACCCGTAAGTAACTACGCCAACTACAGCGGGACTTCGATGGCAACACCCCACGTCTCGGGCGCTATTGCTCTGTACGCATCGACCCAACCGGTTGGCACCTCTGCCTCATCGATCCGACAGGCCTTATTGCAAAGCGTAGCACCTACATCATCGCTCGCCGGAAAGACAGTAACCGGTGGCCGACTGGACGTCTACGAACTGGTTCGCTCAAAGACTGGGATACAAGTCTCCTCCCCTACCCCGTCAGCGACCACTACGGAAGCTGGCGGATCGGTTAGCTTCACCGTGGTATTGAAGTCAGCACCCTCGGCCAACGTGACCATCCCTGTCAGTTCCAGCGACACCACCGAAGGGACCGTCAGCACAAGCTCTCTGGTGTTTACCGCAACCAATTGGAATGTGCCCCAAACGGTAATCGTGACAGGTGTCGGCGACTTCATCGATGATGGTAATATCAACTATGTGATCATCCTCGGTGCCGCTGTATCGACCGACAATGCGTACAACGGGCTTAATCCGAACGACGTAAACCTCAGCAATCAAGACGATGACACATCAGGATTCACCGTCTCGAGCCCGTCGGGAACCTTCACGACGGAAGCTGGGGGTTCTGTGACCTTCACGGTTCGATTGACGTCTGAACCCCTAGCCAATGTCACTGTTTCAGTCAGTTCCAGCGATACCACGGAAGGAACGGCTAGCACTGGCTCGCTTGTATTCACCTCCACGAATTGGAATACAGTTCAAACGGTCACCGTGACAGGTGTGGGCGACTTCGTCGATGATGGCGATATCAACTATGTGCTTATCCTCGGAGTCGCTGTGTCTAGCGACACTGGGTACAACGGACTCAATCCGAACGATTTGAATTTGGTTAATCGGGATGATGACACTGCTGGGATCACTGTCTCCCCTCCCTCGGGCACCACGACGACAGAAGCAGGTGGCTTCGTCACTTTCACCATCCGTTTGAATTCCGAACCGACAGCCACCGTAGAGATTCCGATCAGTTCTAACGACACCACCGAGGGGACCGTTTCCGCATCGCTGTTGAATTTTACGGCAGCCAACTGGAGCACCCCTCAGACCATTACCGTTCGGGGAGTAGACGACACGCTTGCCGATGGAAATATCGTCTACACAGTCCTCATTTGGGCTGCGACTTCTAACGATCCGCTCTACAACGGACTCAATCCAGCAGATATTTCCTTGACCAATATCGATAACGAGCCTGTTCCGACCAAGTTCTTCGTGGTCGATGACGCAGCTACCAACCGAACTTTTGAGTACAACGCAGGTGGCGGCTCCATCGAGAATTACTTGCTGACCGCTGCGAATACGACGCCTCGAGGAATCGCAACCAATGTTGCGGGTGACCGCGTATGGGTCGTAGACAACAATCGAACCATTTATGTCTACAACAATAGCGGTGGCCTTTTGGGCTCGTGGATGGCCGGAGGTTTGCCAGGCAACGCGGTTGTCGAAGGGGTCACGACCAACGGTATGCATTTATGGCTCGTCGAAAGTGGCGGCGATCGCGTCTACTTCTTCTCGAACGCAGCCACTCGAATTTCCGGCACCCAGAACGCGACCAGCAACTTCCTGCTCAGCGCTTCGAATCGAAACCCCAAAGATTTAGTGACCGATGGCACAAGCATCTGGGTCGTAGACGATTCTACGAGCGATCGTGTGTTCCGCTACACCGTCAGTGGAACGTTCCAGAACTCTTGGTTGATTAATAGTGCCAACTCGCTACCAACGGGTATCACCTTGGATCCTTCCAACGGCTCACAGGATATCTGGATTGTCGATAGCGGAACCGACCGCATATATCGATACGCGAACGCTCGTACATTGACAGCACCTACTTTGACCAGTTTCATCCAACTTGCTGCCGGAAACACCGATCCAACAGGGATCGCTGACCCTCCAGCCGGGGAAACGTCGGATCAGTTCGAGGTGTTCGTCAATGCGTCGCTTGATCAAACTTTCAGTAGCCAAATCAATGCGAACCTCGATCCAAAAATCGATCGCAAACAACAAACGGCTGAACCGGTAATCACGGAAAGAGACGAAGTACTTGCCAGAATCGCCGGCGAAACGATCGAACTGAGTCTGTTTGTTTCGGATATGAAAGCGAGAAAAACGGCGGATGCTTCTACACTTATTCCTATTGACCGCCCGTACTATGATGCCCTCTCCAAGAATCGCTTGAACCGAGCTAAATCGAACAAAGCGACTGCGGCCCAAATAAAAGATCGAGTCTTCGCCGATCTTCTCTAGCTGCAATCCTGAAGCCCTGATCTACATAATCAGCTAACTGAAAACTGCACCGGAAAGAACTTTCCGGTGCAGTTTTTCATTTAGACGAACCTTCGTCAGATCGCAGATGTCTCTCATTTCAGACCGCCACACTAGGCTCGTGATCGCCAACGTGGTCTCTGAGGCCCACTTCGTTGCTCCCACTCGCAGGGACCAACTGCCGTCAAGGAGTACATCAAAATTAACTCTTACGCGAGCTACCACATGCCGAAGATCCGTCCTCCACCTTACTAGCCTGACATTGGATGCTGGTCACCGAAAAATCTTACTCTCCCAACATCAGCCATCGGGAAAACAAGCGATCATCTTTAAGCGACAACCTCGGCATCAAACCGATTGTCGATTCGACCTCAAGAGACTTCACATTCACCGTTCCTCATGGTTAACAAATCACTCTTCTCAAGCGAAACAGATCAATCCGACCGCGCTGATTCGATCAATGAAGCTGGCGGTCTTGCTTATCAGTTGGAGCCCAAACATGCTTTGGCTCAAATCGCCGCAACCGGAACCTTCGGCAACTCGTATTACAGCACGGCTGAAACGCAGTTGGCTGAAATGATGAAGCTTGTCGACCTCGTCGATGACAACCAGTTCTTGGCTAAACTCGCGTTGTATGCCCGCGAAAAGGCATGTATGAAGGACATGCCAGCGGCATTGCTGGTCGCTTTGTCGGTTCGCGATACGGTTCTGATGCATCGAGTGTTCGATCGTGTGGTCGACAACGGTCGCATTCTTCGCACCGTGTTTCAAATGATACGATCGGGACGGTTCAAGAACGCGAGCGGAAAGGCTCGTCTTGGATTGTCCAGCTCGATACAGCGTGCGTTCCAGCGTTGGCTGAACTCAGCGTCGGTCGGCAAGCTGCTCAGCGCATCGATCGGAAACGATCCGAGCTTGCGCGATATTCTGCGCATGGCTCGCCCGACTCCGCAGGACAACGCGCGACGAGCGTTGTACGGTTGGCTGACGGATAAATCGATCGACAAGTGGGCTCCGGCAACGGAAGCTGACTTGCCGGTCGAAGTTCAATCGCTCATTGCCTACCGCAACTCAGCGACTGAGGAAGTTCAGGCGTTGATCGCCAGCGGCTTGGATAACGTTCGTTGGGATCTGCTTTCGGATGCAGCCAAGGGCCCAACCGTTTGGAAGGCTTTGGCCTACAAGATGGGACCGCAGGCACTGCGCATGAACATCAACACCCTCCAACGGCACGGTGTGCTGAGCGTAGGTCATTCCCCTTCGATGGTAGACTATGTGGCGGATCGTATTGCCGATGAATCGGAGATCCGTCGGTCGAAGCAGTTCCCTTACCAGTACTTCGCGGCATACCTGAACGTCAACGATGATGTCCCGCAGAAGGTCAAGACCGCCTTGCAAAAGGCAGCTGAGATCGCATGCGGTAATGTCCCGAAGCTACCCGGACCGGTCGTCATCGGTCTGGACACCTCCGGATCGATGCACAGTCCCGTCACGGGAAACCGTGGGCAGGGTGCGACTTCCAAAATGCGATGCATCGATGTAGCGGCGCTGTTCGCAGCAGCCATCCTGCGTTGCAACCCAGACAGCGTCGTCATCCCATTCGATACATCTGCCTACCACGCAGCGATCGACCCAGAAGATTCGATCCTGAGCATTGCTCAACGTTTAGCCGAGTATGGAGGAGGCGGAACCGATTGTGCTCAGCCGATCCGAGCAGCCAACAAGTGGTTCGCGCATCGACAGTTTGCCGGTGTCGTTCTCGTTAGCGATAACGAGAGCTGGGTCGGATGCGGCCATGGAGGTGCCACGGGAGTGATGACTGCCTGGACTGATTTCGTCGCTCGGGAGCGAAAGCTCTCCGACTCAAAAACTGATCCCAAGCTCGTCTGCATCGATCTGCAGCCGTACCAAACCGTCCAGGCCTATGAACGATCCGATATTATGAATATCGGAGGCTTCAGTGACGCCGTGTTCAACGTGATCAGCGCGTTCTTGGAAGATGATAATCGGCGATTCGTCGCCGAGGTCGAAGCAATGGAATTGTAAATGGGGCGGGATTATGCCAGCACAATCGTGCCTGTCGCTCGATCGTACTGGACGACTACACCATGATTCTCAAGCTGGAGGGACTGGTCGACACAGGAACAGTTCACGAACAGAGTCTCCGAGTGCTGAGTGGATCCGAAGTTATCGATATCCAGCTCGTCGTGAATATGCCCAAATGCGTGCAGCTTCGGTTGAATTCGATGCATGACATGGCGGGTCAGGGATTGGGAGCCAACATGAATGGGTCGATGCGTGTGGAGGTCTAGCGTCCGATCGAGAATTCCATTCGGTGGCCCGTGTGATATCAAAACATCGATATCGTCGGGGATCGACTGCCACAGTTCATCCAACTCCTCCGGATCACGCATGAAAGCCCAGTCATGATATCTTGGAGTGTAAGGAGTCCCGAAAACCCGCAGTCCCTGCACGCTTACCCGCTGGTGAATCAAAAATCGAATAGCTGGATAGTCCTCGGGTCGGACCAGCCCCTGCTCGATGGCGATCGAATGATTGCCAGGGATAAAGATTCGGTGCGGGATATCCAGAGCGGAAAACCACTCGAAGAATTCTCTCGCTTCCACCTCATTTTTCCAAGCCTCACGGGCCTTGGATTCATCGCCACAATGGATCACGACATCGACCTCTGTCGGAATACGAAGTTCTGTGTGACAACCGTGGGTGTCGGAAATCAACCAGCATTTCACAGAAAACCTCGCCGTATCATCGGGGTGTTATTCTTAAGAAAAAGCGAACTTCGACAGAAGATGTTTTACCTCCGAAAAATCAGCGGTAAAGCTGTGTAAAAGGTTCTAGGCCTAGCTTTGCAAAAATTGCGGCATCCTTAAGAATCTATTGCATTACCTTCAAACCTCAGCAAAGCTCTAGGGTCACGTGCATGCATGGACTGATTTTCCTGCAACTTCAGAAGTTTGCACAGCAATCCATCGGCGCTGAGCAATGGAGAACGATCTTGGCCGAGGCTGGGCTCGACAAGGAAATTTTCTCCGTAGCAAGAATCTACGATGACAAACAGTTGCTCGACTTAGTTGCCTTGGCAGCGAAATCACTCAATGCAAATATTGACGACGTTGTGGAATCTTTCGGCCGGTATATCGCGTCGGAATTGCTGCGGCTCTACCAACGCGTCGTCAAACCCGAGTGGAAGACTCTCGACATTATCGAAAACACCGAAACATTCATCCACTCCGCAGTTCGAGTCGCTAATCCAGGAGCAGCACCTCCAGTGCTCGATGCTGTCAGATTATCGCCAAATGATTTGCAACTGATTTACTCATCCGATCGGAAGTTGTGCAGATTGGCGATCGGAATTATTAAAGGTCTTGCAGACCATTTCCAAGAGACGATCGAGATCCGTCACGATGCCTGTATGCTCAAGGGGGCGCCTTTCTGCTCCTTTCATTTGACCAAACAGCAGGATCGAGATCCCACCCAACAGACCTCGATCGACAACACACTGGAACTGGATATCTCGAACTACGAACGGAAGAGCTCAGACCTTAGCAGTCTGGCTTTCGACGATGGGAAAACGCATTGGGGCGATTATCTGAATCCCTCGCTGCGTCCCAACGATTTTGGCAGTCTCGGACCATACCGACTGATCGAAAAAAAGGGGGAGGGAGGTATGGGTGTTGTCTTTCGCGCACTCGATACTCGCAGCGAGAGAATTGTTGCTGTCAAAGTGCTTCACCCAAAAAGAGTTGGTGATGAAACCGTCCGCAAACGATTTGCACGCGAAATCCGTGCGTTGCAATCGATCAAAAGTCCGCATGTCGTAGAGGTCTATGAAACCGGTGAGGTCTCTCGTCTGCCTTACTTGGTCATGGAGTTCCTAAAGGGTTCAACCCTGCGTGCCTACCGATCTCGCTTTAGGAATCTCGCAATCCACGAAATCATTCGTATCGCAATAGAAACCACACGGGGTTTGGCGGCTGTCCATGATTGCGGATTGGTGCATCGCGACTTGAAACCAGATAATGTTTGGGTGGAATCCCCAAGTCTGAACATTAAAATCATCGACTTCGGTCTGGCTCATGCAACGACTGAGGACATGCGATTGACTAGGACAGGAATGTTCATTGGTACGCCTTCCTATATGTCGCCTGAACAAGCCAGCGGCAGCCCCATCGACCCGAAGGCCGACCTCTTCAGCCTAGGTTGTATGCTCTATGACTTGATCACCGATGTCCGCCCCTTCGAGAGATTAAGTGTATTCGGAACTCTCACCGCACTCGCCAACCACACGCCAACACCCCCTCATGAGCTTCACTCTGCTGTTCCTGTAGAGCTTTCCAAACTGACCATGCAACTCTTGGAAAAATCGCCCACCAAACGGCCTTCAAACTGCAGAGAAGTCGAAGTTCGACTTGCTACAATCCTGGAAAAGGTCGATTGATCCCAAGCATCACCGGCGATTGCGACCTGCTCGTGCGCGAGGTGTTACCTAAGTGCTCGGAGGAATACTGTGAGAACCATCTTTTCCCTTATTTTATGTGCCGTTTCGTCCCTCGAGGCAATCGCGGCGGAATCGCCAAACATCATCGTGATCATGGCCGACGATCTCGGCTTCGGCGATGTGTCCTGCAACGGAAGTTCGACGATCTCCACGCCAAACATCGATCGATTCGCGTCGGAAGGAATACGCTTTACCAGCGGCTATTGTTCTGCATCGACATGTACCCCTACACGTTTTTCATTCCTCACTGGAACGTACGCATTTCGTGAAAAGGGAACTGGGGTTGCCGCTCCAAATGCCCCTGCTGTCATTCGGCCCGGCACGCCAACGATTGCATCCATGCTTAAGGGACAAGGGTACGCAACCGCGGTGATCGGCAAGTGGCATCTCGGGCTCGGTGATCAGGCCCCCGACTGGAATGGCAAACTCCAGCCCGGGCCACTTGAAATCGGTTTTGATCACTGCTTCATTCTTCCCACCACCAACGATCGGGTGCCCCAAGTCATTGTCGAGGATCATCGCGTCCGAAATCTCGATACCGCAGATCCACTCTGGGTTGGCAACGAAAAGCCTAGCGAGAATCATCCGACTGGAATCAGCAATCGAACCGAATTGAAAATGGATTGGAGTGTTGGCCACAATGGGACTATTCACAACGGTATCAGCCGCATCGGCTTTTATACCGGCGGCACACAAGCCAGATTTCGCGACGAAGATCTTGCGGACGAATGGGTTCGTGCGACGACTCGATGGATCGAAGCCCATCAAGGCCAACCCTTCTTTCTTTTCTTTGCTTCGCACGACATCCACGTTCCGCGAGCGCCACATGAGCGATTTGTGGGCAAAAGTGGACAAGGCCCCAGAGGAGACTCGATCCTGGAGTTCGACTGGAGCGTAGGAGAAATCCTTGCCACGCTCGATAGACTCGGCCTCTCAGAGAATACGCTTCTGGTCCTTTGCTCAGACAATGGTCCCGTCCTCGATGACGGCTACAAAGACCAGTCCGTGGAACTGCTCGGGGACCATCGTCCAGCCGGGCCCTATCAAGGTGGTAAATACAGTGTTTGGGAAGGAGGAACACGAACGCCATTTCTAGTCCGTTGGAAAGGACGAGTCCAACCAGGGGTCTCCGATCAAGTCGTGTGCACCATTGATTTGGCAGCGAGTTTCGCTGCGTTTACTGGCGCATCCCTGCCTGATGAAGGCTTTCTAGATAGCTTCAACCTACTTTCGGCCTTGCTGGGAGAACCCGATGCTCGAGGACGAGATCACTTGATTCAGCAGGATAACGCAGGAAAACGCTTGGGGCTCCGTTCGGGGCCATGGAAACTCGTACGTCAGCCACGCGGTGGAAATCGTCTCAAGGGGCAAGACGGAGGAACGATAGATTCTTTGTTCAATCTGATGGAGGATGCCAGAGAGCAAAAGGATCTTGCAAACTCCAACCCTGAGCAACTTCAACGCATGCGCGGAATCCTCGAACACGCCGTTCAGTCTCGATCCACTCGGCCCCAGTAGATTGAGCTCAACGTACTGAATATCGACTAAAAGAACGAGTACTCGACGATCGATGGGTAGCGGAGTAACCCGCCTCTGACTCGCATCGCGATTTTGCGAACTCGAGCATTTCTCATTCGACCCCATGAGTAAGCGAAGCGGGACGTCCGAATCGTCTCCTAGTATGGTACAATCGCGTGACCGCGTAGGTTGGATATCGAACTCACGTAAAGCCTGAGCCAAGTCGCTTGAACGTTTCGCCGCAGTCGCTTAGAAAACTGGATGTTTGTTCAGGCTGGGCACTTCTGATTGGGGCCTGCTTGCTCCCAATCGTGATTTATTTTGCGGTCCACATGCGGATCGGCGCCGCAGACGTTCATGCGTGGTTGCCTGAAGGTCGCCCCGTTCGGCAACGCTATGAAGAATTTGTACGTATCTTTGGCTCGGATCAATACCTGGTCGTCTCCTGGGATGGTTGCAACGTCGACGATCCAAGGTTATCAGCGATGGCTAAATCGCTGCGACGAGTCGACGACCAACGCTCCGATAGCAAACGAGTTGCCTGGATCGAATCGTTGCAAACCTCCGACCAACTGGTTCGACGATTGACCGATCCACCGATCGCATTATCGAGGGAGGTAGCCTTTGATAGACTCGATTCGACGATTGTTGGTAGCGATGGGACGGCCGCAGTATTCATCAGCTTCGCGCCTGCCGGAATCGAAAGTCACAAGGAGGCGATCGAGTTAGTCCGGCGAGCGGCGGACGATGTCTTCGGTTTAGGTCGATCTCGTCTGAAGATAGTGGGCTCGGTGTTTGAGGCCTATGCAGTCGATGTCGCTGCGGAGGAAAGCCTCAAGCGACTGGTCTTGCCCTCGAGCTTGCTCGGGGTTGTCTTGGCATGGTTGTGTTTGAGCAGTATTCGCGCGGTCCTACCCGTCATGTTGATCGCCGGTATCGGGCAAGTACTAGCGATAGCCATCGTGACGGCGTTCGGTTCTGAATTCAGTGCCGTCTTGATCGTCTTGCCGACCTTAGTGTTCATGCTGACGCTGTCGGCTGCGGTACACTTCATGAACTACTTCTCCGACGTCGCTCGCAGTCATACGGATCACTTAGGGGCTCGGGCTGTATTCCTGGGACTTAAGCCTAGCATCTTAGCAACGCTGACAACCGCTCTCGGGATGATTGCACTCGCGACAAGTCAGTTGTCGCCGGTCCGCAACTTCGGTTTCTATTCGGCGGTCTCACTATGTGCGGCAAGCACTACCCTTATTCTGGCATTCCCGAGACTATCAGATTGGTTTTGTCGAAGCCGATACGTATCGTCCAAGGCAAGCGTTAGCCCGCTGGAGTTCACACAGCAAGGCCATGGAGAGACGGAATCAGTCACGCCTTGGGCGAAATCTTACGCATCGTTTATGAGCCGCTACTGTTGGCCCGTCTCGATGGGCGGAATACTGTTGTTGTTGTTCAGTTTTTATGGACTGTTGTCCCTCAAGTCGTCAACCCGTTTCGACGACATGTTTCCACCTGGAAGCCCCACTGTTAGCGATATGGCTTGGATGGAGAACCATCTAGGTCCAATCGCTTCGGTCGAAGTCTTGCTCATGTTCCCGAGAGATAGTTCTGCCGATGCATTTGATCAACTTGTTTGGGTGGATCGCGTGGCAAACCACCTTCGGAGCCAGCCAGATATTGGCGGCTTGCTTGCAGCAACATCGTTTCTTCCCAAACTCCCAAATAGTTCTCGGGTGCGAGATGTTGTTCGAAGACGCATTTTCCGGAACTCTCTTCCTGAGTTCCTACCCCAGTTGCAGCAACAAGGTTTGGTTTCCGAGACTGCCGACCAGCGGATATGGCGCATCACTGCAAAAGTCTCAGCTTTATCCCGTCTCGATTATGGGCAGTTGACCGCTAAGGTTCAGCATGCCGTTGGCGAAATCGTGCGCCCTCACGAAACGACCAAGGAACAACTATCTGCAATCGATCCGCAACACGCGAACACAGGGGAATTGGTGATACCGCAAGTTGAGTTCACTGGCTTTTCCCCCATGATGCATGACACTCAAACTGCGCTCCTGACCGATTTGGGATCCAGCTTTACCACGGCTTTCTTTTTGATTACCCCGGTGATGATGTTGATCGCGCGTGGGATTCGTCCTGGGCTCCTTATCATGTTGCCAAATGTCTTGCCCGAGACGGTCGTATTCGGCTGTATGGCTTGGCTTGGATACTCGCTGGATGTAGCAGGCTTATTGACGGCAAGTGTGGCTATGGGCATCGCCGTCAACGATACCCTTCACTTTGTGAATTGGTATTCGTGGAGATTGTCCGAAGGGGATACCCGTGAAGAGGCGATCGCACACACGTTTTCAAATTGTGCCCGAGCCATGATTCATACCATGCTGATCAGTTGTTGTTCGATGTTGCCGTTTATGTTTGCTGCATTCAATCCTACACGACAGTTCGCAATGCTGATGATCGCTATGATGAGTACGTCCATTCTCGGGGATCTTGTCCTGTTACCAGCATTGCTCCTAAGCCCGCTCGGCAAGTGGAAGAAAAACTGAAGCCCGTCCAGACATGCATAATCGTCAATCATGCGGTACCCTAGGCAGCCGAACATGTCCGTCGACGGGAACAGAAAGTTCAAGGATACTTAAGTTCTCCTTTGAGAAACAGCACCTCAGCAGAACGAACCCCCGGTCGAACCTCTCCCGATGGGATCACCAATCGGTCTCGCCAGTGAACCGTAAAAGTGGTGACATGCGATGCGGGTTGTTCGCCAATAGATCGCCACGAATCGGTGTTAGTGTCATAAGCAAGGATCGACTTGGGAAAACCAGGGTGCTGATCCAGCGGTCGGAAATCGACCAAGCTACCATCGTCACCTCCCAAAATCGTGAAACCTGACTGACCCAAGTCGGGACCCGGACTTGGAGCCGCTGCCGCCGCACGCGGTAAATCCGCAATGCGCAACCAACCTACTTGTGGCCGATAGCAGTAAGCATCCCTCAGATACTTACGAACTGGCTTGCCGTCCCCCCCTGCCGACAGCTCGACACCACTGCATAAGTAAAACGCGCCGTCTCGCACTGCCGCAACCGCTAACATCCTTGCGGGCCCTGGCCATGCCTCTAGTTCCTTCCAAACAAGCGGCAGCTTATCCAACTCGATGGCCCACAACTGATGCATCGCAACCGTTGCGTCGGGAGTCTCAATGCCACCTGCGATGTAAATCGTATTTCCCACCAATGCTCCGCATGCCTGCGCACAAGGCCGGGGCAACGATGGCAAAGCATTCTGCTCCAAGCGACCACCGCGCCATCTCAAGAGCCAACCCTCTGCATAATGCCGTTGGGCATCGCTTCCACCAAAATACGCGACGCCGGGACCCACCCCCAATTTATCGTCGGGGATCGATACAGAAACGGCATATCCGATCGGCTTCGCTATTACTCCCGCATCCGTCCAACCTCCATCAGGATCGCTCAGCACATAGGCTCGATCATGCCACACTTTCTTTCCACCCTGCCAGGGCGGGGCGTCTGGAAAATTCGCACCACCCGCGACAATCAAAGACGCTCCATCCGTCCCGGCAATCGGTCCCGCAATACCCACTGGATTCGGAATCGGTGCCAATCGTCCCCAGTCCCCTTGCTCATCGGCGTAGACAGAGAAGAAGAATTGAAGGAGTAAACCGAATGAAAAACGTATCACGGCTTGCTGAGCCATGGTAAAACCCCGAGCGAATCGAGTTGTTTCTCTAGTTTGCTGAACTGCTCGGATGTTGAAGGCACCAAGGGCAATCGCGTCGGCCCGCAGTCAAATACATAACGGTTCATCAGGCACTTGAATGTCGCGATCGGATGAACACTGGCTTGGATCAAGGTATCAATCATATGCACTGCAAGCTGCTGCATTTCAGAGGCACAATCCTGATCCCCCGCATCGTAGGCCTTGATCAATTCCCGATAGAGGGGAGCCGCAAAGTTGTACGTACTGCCCACCGCACCGCGGCATCCGAGAGAAAGGGCACTTAGAAGCAGTTCGTCGCGACCGAACAACATATCGTACCGACCGCCATCGAATCGGAGGCAATTCCCGAAATCGTCGAGGTCCTCGTACGTGAATTTGATGCCGACCAAGTTGGGGATTTTGTCTCCGACTTGCCGAAGGAAATCGTGGACCAAGTCCTTCACGCCGGTCATCGATGGGATGTGATAGTAGTAGAAATCGAGATCGGGTGCCGCTTTGGCTACCTCCTGACACCAGAGGATCAGGCCCTCTATACCTACGGATTTGAAGTAACATGGCGCCATGCAAGCGACACTGCTGGCACCGATCGCTTGGGCATGCGCCGCCAAATGACAGGCTTCCTTGAGCGATGTATGCCCCACATGAACGATCACCCGCAGTTCGCTCGGTGCTACGCGTACCCATTGTTCCGCCAATTGGCATCGTTCAGCAGTCGTCAGCGATAATCCTTCTCCTGTAGTACCGCATATGAAGGCTCCGACGACACCGTTGTTCGCAAGCATGTGCGCATAGCCTTCGACCGCGTCGAGATGGATCTCACCATTGGCTTGTAGCGGCGCAAATGGTGCTGCGATCAGTCCTTCAACCTTTGAACTCATGCTTACTTCCTATTATCTCTTCAAATGGTTGCAGGGTTACTTCAAAGGACTGAGGTCGGAAAGAGCAAGGTAGGTCACTGCCGCTAGTGCCGCTCCCAACAATGGGCCAACAATTGGCACCCAGGCATACCCCCAATCGCTATCTCGCTTACCTGGGATGGGTAGAATCGCGTGCATGAGTCGAGGCCCGAAATCGCGCACCGGATTGATTGCGTAGCCGGTCGTGCCACCGAGTGACAAGCCAATACCGAATACCAATAATCCCACGGGTAACAACTCCAAAGCCCCGAGCCCTAACTTATTCGTCGGCTCATCAGAGGTGACCGGAACCAAGCTTGGAGAAACCATCAGCAAGATCGGAAGGATCAGCGCATAGGTGCCGATCGCTTCGCAAATCAGAGACTGGCCGAGGTTGCGTATATTGGGACTCGTACAAAAACATGCAAGCTTCGCATCTTGATCGTTGGTTGCCAGGAAATGCTCTCGATAAAAGACAAACACCAAGAGCGATCCAAGCATCGCACCGAGGAGTTGTGCAATCACATATCCAAGTGCCATGTTCGACTCGAGTTTTCCTGTTATCACTGCAGCCAAGGTGACAGCTGGGTTCAAGTGCGCACCACTGTATTTGTTCGCGCAGAATGCGCCGACAAATACGGCAAGTCCCCATCCTGCTGAAATCACGATCCAGCCACTGTTGTGACCTTTGGTCTTGGAGAGCACTACGTTTGCCACCACACCATTACCGAATAGGATCAGCAATGCAGTTCCGAAGAATTCAGCAATGTAAGCACTCATTCAGATACCTTCTTTGCTTTCCGTTACTCGATCACCCGCCCATGGATCGTGAGTCCACGGCCTGATCCTTGTAAAAAACTCTTTCTTCGCCGCTGGCTTGATTCACTGCAACGGAGTATAGCCGCACGCGCTGCGTGAGTCAGTACGGGGCAATCTCGGTACATAACCGTAGCTACCGCACCAAGCCGCCAAGCGGTGGACGACGCGTTGAAAACCCTCCCACCGTCTGGCGACGGTAGCTGCATTCGACGGACTGGGAAGTCCGTCGTACGGGTGCGCACGGGTGGCACGCCCAGAGGCTTTGCGATGGGCGTGGGGATGCTGCAGTTGCCTGGGTCCATGGAGAAACTTGGACATGCATTGCGTTGGTCTGGCATGCGAACGCTAGCAAACGCAAACGCTAGCAAATTAGCAACGGAATGCAGTGCGTGTCCCTGTTATTTCTGTCTGGCGACGGTAGCTACATTCGACGGACTGGGAAGTCCGTCGTACGGGCAAGGATCCCCCAAACCGGGGAGTTGTCTTATTGCGACTTCTTTGTCTGTTGATATCTTTGATACCCCAATTTCTTTTGTCATGAGAACGGAGGTGAATCATGTCTAAACCAACTGACACAACTGATCTTACAAAACTGGATGCCGCATTCTTCGATATGCTGCGGCGAGTCTGGGGATTTCAAAGTCTTCGACCTGCTCAACAAGAAGCGATCGAATCGATCCTCGCGAGAAGAGACACCGTAGTCGTCATGCCGACCGGCGGAGGCAAGTCCCTTTGCTACCAAGCACCCGCTGTCCACCAGGGTGGCTTGACGATCGTCGTTTCGCCATTGCTCGCGTTGATGAAGGACCAAGTGGATTCCCTCAACGCTGTCGGTGTATCGGCCTTACGTATCGATAGCACCCTAGGTTCCGATGAGAAACGCGAAGCGGCTCGCTTGATCAAATCAGGTTCTGTTCGTTTGCTGTTTGTATCTCCGGAAAGAATGGTGTCGCCAGAGTTTCTTAAATTTCTCGAAGGATCCGACGTCCATGCGATCGCAATCGACGAGGCCCACTGCGTCTCCCAATGGGGACATGATTTCCGGCCTGAGTATCGGCAACTGGGATCGCTCCGATCGCACTTTCCCAAGGCAGCGGTACACGCGTTTACTGCAACAGCCACGGAGAAAGTTCGACTCGATATTGTAGAGCAATTGCAACTGAAGCATCCGCGAGTTCTCGTCAGCTCCTTTGATCGGCCGAACCTGACGTACCGAATACTGCCCCAAGTGGACCTCCAGTCGCAACTCAAGGAGGTCTGCGAACGTCACCGAGGCACAGGGGGGATTATCTACTGCCTTCGCAGGGCGGACGTCGAGTCGATCACTGCCTACCTCGCCCAACAAGGATTCTCAGTCGTCGGCTATCACGCAGGCATGTCCAACGAAGAGCGAAAGGATGCTCAGGATGCATTTGTCAATGAGCAAGTCGACCTCGTAGTCGCCACAGTCGCCTTCGGCATGGGCATCGATCGTCCCAATGTCCGTTTTGTCGCTCATGCGGCGATGCCAAAATCGATCGAACACTATCAACAGGAAACTGGCCGTGCTGGCCGTGATAGTCTGCCATCCGAGTGCATTCTGTTCTTCAGTGTAGGTGATTGGATCACTCTCCGTAAAATAACCGAATCGAGCCTGATCGAAGCCGGAGCCTCGAGCGAAATCATCGCAGCCTCCAAAAAGCAACTCGAAGAGATGGCCAACTATTGCCGCACACCCAAATGCCGGCATCGAGGGCTGGTCGAATATTTCGGTCAGTCGTACGAACAAGAAAACTGCAGCGCCTGCGATGTTTGCCTTGGCGATACCGATAACGTTCCTGATGCAAAGATTATCGCGCAAAAGATCATGTCGTGCGTCGTTCGCATCGGTGAGCGTTTCGGCGTGAACTACCTGGTCGATGTCCTAGTCGGGTCAAGATCGGCTGACGTATTGAATCGCAAACATGATCAACTCAGCACGCACGGCATCCTCAAAGAAGTCCCGAAAAGCCAACTTAGGGACTGGGTCTATCAGTTGGTGGGCCAGGAACTGCTCGCAATCGATGGCGGCGAATACCCCATCGTCAAATTGGGCCCCCAAGCCCGCAGCGTGTTGCACGGAGATGCTGAACCTCGATTGATCCGAACCGTTTCGAAGTCCGAGCAGCGCAAGCAGGCCGTCCGATTCGAAGCCACCTCGCACGCGGATATGACACTCTTCGAAGAATTGCGAACTTTGCGCAAGGAAATATCGCAAGCTAGCGGTGTGCCACCCTACGTCGTGTTTACCGATAACGTACTCCTGGAACTAAGCGCCAGCCGTCCCTCCAATGAGGAGAAGATGCTCTCGATCAATGGTATCGGAACGGCCAAAATGGAATCGTACGGTCCGAGTTTCCTCGAAGCGATTCGCGACTACTGCGACCGGACTGGAACAACCCAGGATGTCGTTTGGAGAACTCAGGAATCAAGCTCCAACCCCAACGCCGTCCGCCTATCCGGCACCAAATCGATCACGATTCCGTTGCTCAAACAGCAACGTCCTCTCGATGAAATTGCCGCCAAAGCAGGGGTCACGGTCGGAACGGTCGCGAATCATTTATCCGAGCTTATCCAAAACAACCTGGTCGACAGCATCGACGTTTGGGTACCACGCGATATTCAAAACCGAATACTCGCCGCAGCCGATGTCGTCGGTCGCGAGAAATTGAGCCCGATCTACGAGCATCTGCAACAACAGATCGGTTACGAAACGATCCGAATCGTCATGACCTTTGAAAGTCAAAACGCGGCATCAACCGATACCGCACGATAAATTCCCCACCTAACCCTGAACTCTCGACGATCCCTCACGCTTCTATCTTAGTTCCAAGGAGTTTGAGGAACGCGGCCATCCAGGCGGGGTGGGCGGGCCAAGCAGGGGCTGTAACTAAGTTAGCATCGACATGCGCTGTGTCGAACCCTTCGCCCGGCGCGATGTACTCGCCGCCACTGTGCAAGACCTCGAACGAGACCGCCGGATAACAACTGCATGCCCGGTCTCGCAAGACCCCAGCCGCCGCCAATATCTGTGGGCCATGACAGATCGCCGCAATCGGCTTGCCCGCCGCCGAGATCTGTCGCACGATCGATAACACGCGGCCATCCATCCGCAAATACTCGGGCGCTCGACCGCCGGGTAATACCAACGCGTCATACGAACCGGCATCCACACTCTCAAAATCGACGTTCAGTCGAAATCGATGACCGGGCTTCTCACTGTACGTCTGATGGCCTTCGAAATCATGGACCGCCGTCGCGATAAAATCACCCGACTTCTTACCTGGACAAGCGACGTCGCAATGATGACCGACCATCAAACACATCTGATAAGGGACCATGATCTCATAGTCCTCGACGAAATCGCCTACCAAAAATAATATTCGCTTCGATGCCATCGATCTCTCCTCGTAATGTTCGTTGTTGTATGCGGATATGAGCATAGCCGAAAACCATCGCTGGAGGGATCATCGAAGCTACAAAATGTTAGCCGAGATGCGCGAGCAGCCGGGTGGAAGCGCGCAGGACATGCGACGTTTGCCTCAGTTCCGATCCGAGTGCTCGCGCCGCTTCGGCTAATAAAAACCGAGCAGCTGTGGACAGCGGTTCTACATTGCGTCACTACGGCTACTAAGCACTAAGCAACTAGCAACCTATTTGTTTTTTTGTTTCGGGGTTGCGGTGCCGTCGATCAGGGGCAGCGATCCTAACATCAAGCCGCGGATGACGCGTGTCATGTGCGGGATCTCCAATCGATCCCACTCGTCGTCGGGCTGATGATAGTCTCCATGCAGCGAACCGGCAGAGAAACTGTGCGCGACAACGCCCCGCTGCACAAATGACCAGTTGTCGCTGGCTCGATAGAGCATCGAACTGAACTTGGGATGCTCGAAGATCTCGGTCCCCCAGCGGGAAGCGGACTCGCGCATGATGCCACCTAAGTCCGATTCGCGCCAGCCGGTCATCCAGATCTTGCCCCTCGCCCCCCCCTCGGGCCGTCCGATCATCTCGATGTTGACGTTGGCTACGATTTTGTCCAAAGGCCATGTCGGTCGCTCAACGTATTCCTTCGAGCCAAGCAGACCGGACTCCTCGCCCCAAAAGGTCATGAAGATCAAGGATCGGGCTGGCTTCTGCGGCATCGCGGCAAACGCGTCTGCTAATGTTAAGACTGCGGTGACACCGGACGCATCGTCGTCGGCTCCGTTGTAGATCTTGTCTCCCTCGAGGTTTGGGTTGGAGCCCAAATGGTCGAGATGGGCGCTGAACACGATGGCCTCGCTGGCCTTGTCGGCATCGCCCCCTCTTAAGATGCCGATCACGTTGCGCATCGCTCTCTCTTCGCGCAACAACCCAGGCACCTCCGCGCTAATCGAGTCGGATATCTTCGTGGCAGGTGCCATCAACACGACCGGGATCGGTATGCCGCTGCCGGCCGTAACTCTCGGTCGCGAGCGAAGCAACTCGCTCTGGCGCACCCACTCGCTTCCCGGTTCAGCATCGAGCAACAAGAGCTTGACTCCTTCGGCTTGGAGGTGGTTGGCGACGCGAGCCAGTTGGCTCATGGCGCGCGAGCCCTTGGCTTCCGTGGTCAAGCTTCCGCGAACGATTGGCCCGAGTGCGAGGACGTTGTCTTTGGGGTCCGTATTCGGAGGTGGGCCGTCGCGCCATGTCTCGAGCGCGATCGATTGGATGGGACCGTCGAACGACTGCAATTCATCGCCGACGGCTAGCAACCCCCAGTGCGCGATCGGAGCACCGTCGCTGGCCGTAAGTTTACCCGCTGCCGGGAGCCGCGTCTGGGTCGCAATGGTTTCATGGAAGAATGTGCCGTCGGCACCGCCGCCTCCTTCTAAACCCGCGCCGCGAAAACGTGCAGCGACGTAAGCTGCTGCGATCTCAAACTCAGGGGTGCCGGTTCCTCGGCCCCCCAACTCATCACTTGCCAAGAATGCAATCGTGCCGGTGACTCGCTCTTCGGTGATCTGCTCGATACCAGCCGGTAGAACAAGCGCGGGATCTTCGCCGTGCACGCGGGTTACGGCAACTCCAATGTGAAAGGCAATGGTGACGGCTAATGTGATCGCAGTGGCAAAGGATGGTCGGTGCATGGAGGAAGTGAGGGTTGAGGGTTGCGGTGGGCGGTTGGAAGTTAGTAGACAGCAAAAGCTGACGGATCGCTAGCGGCGCGGGGACGGATCCGAAAGCAGACGAAGCCCTCGCGGAGATGGATTGGCAAAGGGCAAACAGCAGAGGGCAGAGAGTTGTAAGTTGATGGTTGACAGTGGGACGATGCTCCGCGTCGTTGTGGTTTTGCTAGCCGAGATGCGCGAGCTGCCGGGTGGAAGCGCGCAGGACGTGGCGATGTTTGCCTCAGTTCCGACCCGAGTGCTTCCGCACTTCGGCTAACATTAAAACATGCAGCCGCCGACTAAGGCCGGGAATGAATACCAAACAGCCAACCGCAGCTAGGGCCCAGCGGCTAATGAGGGAAATCCTCACCCCCTAGCCCCTGACGTGGGAACGCTTGCAATTTGATGAGGGGCACAATACGATCAACTCATGCGAACCCACCTGTCGGATGCTTCCGATCTCGCGATCCACCAACCTCCCAAAATCTCCCTATGCCAGCGATCGTATCTGTAATCTTTCGCTGCCCCGCTTCCTTCTTCGCAGTGGTTGCCGTGTCGTTGTTCGGCTTTGCCGTGCCGAGCAACCTGTTGCAAGCCCAGGACAACTCCCGCATCGCTGAGATCATCCAAACCCACTGCACGCGATGCCACAACGAGGAAACCCGTGAAGCTGGCGTGCGTCTCGACTCGCTGGACCTTGCATTCGGAGACCCATCCCTCAAGCTCTGGGAGTCGATCCAAAAGCAAGTCGCCTCTGGTGCGATGCCCCCCGAGGACGAAACACCCCACCTCAACGACCCTAATCGGAATACACTCCTCAAAGCAATCGCAGACGGACTTCATCAAGCGCGATCTCGCGCAGTCGAATTTCACGGGACCATGCGACGGCTGACCGTGCCTCAATATCGGAATGCCCTTCGCGATCTGCTCGGAGTCGACGACGACAACACGAAGATCCTTCCCCCCGACCCAGTCTCCAAAGAAGGATTCACCAACAACGCAAACAATCTTCTTCTCTCCCCGCTACTGATCGAGTCCTATTTCCAAATCGCGGAACGCATGCTCGATGCAGCTCTCGTCGATGAGAGTATCCCTCCCACCATCCAGCGGTTTCGCATGACACTCGGCAAAGGGATCAACCAAGATCCCTGCCGCGACACGCTCATCCTCGGCGCAAACAACCTGCTGCTGCGCAACGAAGATTTCGTCGTCACCGAACCCGATCTCTCGAAGCCTTTTGCATTCCGTCCCTTTGCAATGCAATGTAAGTTCCGATTCATCGAAGGCTATCAAGGGAACGACACCGTCCGAGGCTGGCGCGACTTCGACAGTATCTATCACGCCGTCTTCGCTTGCATGCGAGGCTCCGAAGGCTACCCCAAAGGCCTCCCCTACGAAACAGTCCCAGCACAATCCACGATTCCATCTGGTCTGCTTCTTCGACCTGCGATCCCCAGTTCCGAAATCTTCGGCGAGTCCAACACTTACGGCCCGCATGCCAACTTCAAAATCTCTCTGCGCGAGTTGCCCGATCGCGGTCAGTTTCGAGTCAAAGTGCGCGCTGCCAAATACAACGATGGACTCCTTCTCGACTGGAAGACTCCCACCGCCTCGACCCAATCGCCCCCTGACTATGAACTCAACGTCAATCCAAGCGAACCGAACTCGATCACCCTTCGCGAGCCAGGCATCTATCAAGTCGAAGCGTATCAAAGTGGTCTGCCACCCCAAATCTCAGGCGCTGACGCTTCTCAACTGAATCAATCCCTGGTCGGTTGGTGGAAACTGGATGGCAGCCTCAGCAACGATGCTGCTATTCCTTCGCTCGCGGCAACGACAGCAAGCGAGACTCGTTGGATCGAGTCTCCGTTCGGTAAGGCTCTCTCATTCAATGGCTACTCCAACGACATTAAAGTGCCGAACCATCCCGACCTGAATGTAGGGCAGGACGAGTTCACCGTCGCAGCTTGGAT
>JAGWWZ010000240.1 GCA_018970165.1 Planctomycetota bacterium
GCGTCGATATCGCAAAGGTTCAACAAATGATTGAAGAAAGCAAAGACCAGTCTGTCCCGCCTGTTCCAAATGTAGCACAGGCTACAAATCCTCCTGCACCCACTGCAGCGGAAACAACACCTACAACAGAAACTTCCGCCGAGCAGTTGCAATTGGAGCCCTTAGCTCCCACATGCACGATCGAAGATTTTGCTAAAGTTGACTTGCGAGTCGCGAGAGTGATCAAGGCCGAAGAAGTCCCAGAGGCGAAGAAGCTGGTAAAACTGACCGTCAGTTTGGGCGGAGATGTGACTCGCACAGTTTTCGCCGGGATCAAGGCTGCGTACACACTTCAGCAACTCGAAGGCCGACTGGTAGTCATCGTCGCTAATCTCCAGCCGCGACAGATGAAGTTTGGTCTCAGCGAAGGGATGGTCACTGCGGCAGGCCCCGGCGGAACCGAAGTTTTCTTGCTCGGCATCGACTCCGGAGCGCAACCCGGCCAGCGTGTCCACTGATTTCCATCGTGTGCTGTTGGCATCGCTGACTGTCAGTGAAGGGGTCGACACGCGACGTCGTGACTACGAAGATAAACGTCGCGATTATCAGCGTGCCAGTATCGCGGAATACTGGATCGTCGATCCAGAAGATCGAAAGATCACTGTCCTCGTGCTGGCGAACTTTCTCTATCGAATGCATGGTGAGTTTGGCCCTGGACAGAATGCATCAGGCATCTTGATACCGGATCTGGTTGTGGCCGTAGATGAAGTTTTCAACCTTGGGCGGAACCAAGCCGGTATCAAATCAACCGACGATTTGCACGTCGATGAGGGTTGAGGATACACTGAAAGGGTCCGTGGAGTCGCTCGACGCGACTAAGGTCCCGCCGGTTATTCCCCCTCCCTCCATTCCTGCAGGATGTTGGCAGCGATGCTTCGATCTGGCTCGATGCTTGCTCGTAGACTCTGGCTTGCTGCCATCGCAGTGCTGTTGGCCGCGCTGCTCATCTCACCGCGAATCATCGCTGACGAGCCACCATCCTCGGATGAACAGTTTCGGCGGACCGTTCTGCCGATCCTCGAATCCCGCTGCTTCTCATGCCATTCTCACGCAGCCGAGATCAGTGGCGGCTTGGCCTTGGACTATGCCAGCGGCTGGCGCAAGGGAGGAGATCGCGGACCTGCGATCGTTCCATCTGACCCCGAAAAGAGTTTGCTGATCCAAGCAATCGAACGCCGAACCAACGAACTGGCGATGCCACCCGACGATCCTCTCCCGCAGGCGGAGATCGAAATACTCCGTCGATGGATTGCCGAGGGTGCTCACGATCCACGGACCCTTCCCCCAACCAACGAACTCGATACCTCCTGGTGGTCCCTACAGCCTCTTTCTAGCCCACCAGTGCCGATCATTGATGCGAATGAAGTCCCAGGCAATCCGATCGATGCGTTCTTGGGATCCCAACATTCCTCTCGAAACATCACCCCATCAACTTTCGCAACGCGACGCAATCTATTGCGTCGACTGAGCGTCGATCTGCTCGGTGTGATGCCAACCCTCGAAGAGTACCAAGCTTTTGAACAAGACGATGCACCGGAGTGGTACGAACATGCGGTCGATCGCATGCTTGCCTCTCCGCAGTACGGTGAACGCTGGGCTCGCCATTGGCTGGACTGGATCCATTTTGCCGACTCGCACGGATTCGAACATGACGTCATGAGGCCCCATGCATGGCGGTATCGCGATTTCGTTATTCAAAGCTTGAACGCAGACATCCCCTATCCGGAATGGATTCGTCAGCAGATCGCAGCCGATGTTCTTTATCCGGATCGCTCGGAGCTCACGCCCGCCCTCGGGTTCTTGGCCGCTGGCCCTTGGGATCAAAGCACCGCAGCCACCGCCCAGCAAACCTTCGATTACATCGATCGCGACAACATGTTGACGCTCGTCATGTCGGTCCTGACCAGTAGCACGGTCCACTGCGCTCGATGCCACAATCATAAATTCGACCCGATTCCCCAGGCGGACTACTACGCGCTGCAAGCTGTTTTCGCGGGTATCGGACGAGGCAACGTCCCCTTCGACTCGGATCCCGAAATTCATCGCGTGCGCACCCAAGCCAACGCATGGCTCACCGCAGCGGGAGATCGCGATCGACGCGTCTTGCTCAGTACCGAAATCAGTTCGCTTGTCTCGCGATGGGAGTGGGCACAGCAGTCGAATCCTGTTGCATGGTCCCCGCTCCCGATCGACATGATGATTTCGACCTCTGGTGCAGACCTTGTTGGCGATGGAGATTCGATCGCTGCTCGCGGAGCCCGCCCCGAGCAAGACACCTATGTCATCACTTCGCATCCCCCGTCGACACGGGTGACCGGAGTAAAGCTCGAAGTGCTCAGCGATGAATCGCTCCCGATGAAAGGGCCAGGCCGCAACGACAACGGTAATTTTCATTTGAGCGAGTTCGTGCTGGAGCATTTCCCCTCGGGCAGCAAGGAGCCTGTACGAGTCCGTTTATCCAATTCCCGTGCGGACTTTGATCAAGAAGGTTGGACGATCGCCCACGCGATCGATGGGAATCCGATAACAGCGTGGGGGATCCATCCCAAAGTAGGCCAAGATCACACTGCGGTCTTTATCTTGGAATCACCTCTCTCGCTCGCTGCTGGCGATCGCTTGGCGATCCAGATGCGGCAACTGCACGGAGGATTTCATACCATCGGCAGGTTCCGGCTGAGCATGACCGATGCTGCCGACTCGATGGCAAGCCTGCTTCCCCCGGCCGTCGTCGAAGCCCTCGCGGTTGCGAAACCCGATCGGTCCGAGGCACAGTCGCTTGAGATCGCAGCATACGTTGTTACCAACGAAGCGAAGCAACGTTTAAGCTCGCTGCCCGAAGCATCTCTCGTCTATGCGGCTGGCCCCAAATTCCATCCCTTACCGCAAAGCGAATTCTATAAATCATGGTCTGCACCGAAGTCGGTCTTTGTCTTGAAACGAGGCAATATCGCTACTCCTGGTGATTCGGCTTCCCCGGGCGCACTGCAATGCCTGGATCATGAAGCACCGCGATTTACCATCTCGGAGTCGGCCAGTGAAGGTGAACGGCGCGCAGCGCTGGCGATGTGGGTCACCCATCCAGAGAATCCGCTGTTCTGGCGAAGCATCGTCAATCGATTGTGGCTTCATCATTTCGGGGCTGGGATTGTCGATACACCGAATGACTTTGGTCGCATGGGAAGTCTGCCGAGTCATCCGGAACTGCTCGATATGCTCGCCGATTCATTCAGACAAAAAGGAGGATCGCTTAAGCAACTCCATCGCATGATGGTGACCAGTGCGGCATATCGCCGAACTTCCGAGATGAGCGATGAACAAGCCGATCAAGACCCCGACAATCGCCTGCTGACCCACTGGAAGCGGCGTCGCATCGATGCCGAAACGTTTCGCGATTCGCTCTTGCAAGTCGGTGGTACAGTCGATGGAACGATGGGGGGGCCAGCGGTGCATTGGTTCCGTTTAGGGCCAGCGATACAAGTCACCAACTCCGTCGACTATTCCGGATTTGATTGGACCCTGAGAGTTGGCAATCGACGATCGATTTATCGGTTTGTCTATCGTGGGCAACAGGATCCATTCATGGAAGCCCTCGATTTTCCTGATGCTGCGCAATTGACCCCACAGCGATCCCCATCGGCATCCCCATTGCAAGCTCTCGCACTATGGAACCATGACTTTGTTCTGTACGCATGCCAAAGGATCGCAGATCGGGTCGTGCGAGAATCACCTTCAAAACCCGTCCAAACTATTTTCCGTTTGTTGCTACTGCGTGAGCCCAGCGATGGGGAACTGAAAAAGGGGACCGAGCATGTGGAGAAACATTCGCTAGCTTCGCTGGTCCGGGTCCTGATTAATACCAATGAATTCCTTTTTCTGGATTGACCCGTAACGATGACCTCCATGCAACAAATCGAGAATCCCCAGCGTCGCCAATGGTTGCACAGCATGGCGCAGTCGATACCTTGGTTAGCGGTTGCATCGATGCTGGCTCGCGAACCGTTGAGTGCGTTCGGCTCTATGAAGGGATCGATCGGAGGCGAGTTGCCGCTGCGACCCGATGGTGGCCTGCATCATGCACCGAGAGTACGACGTGTGATCCAGTTGTTCATGAACGGCGGTGCCAGCCCGATGGACACGTTCGATTACAAACCGGCTCTCGAGAAACATCACGGCGAAAACCTCGGTCCTAAAGAAAAGCCTGAGGGATTCACCGCCCCCGCCGGTTCGGTGATGAAGAGTCCCTTCGCCTTCAGACAACATGGCCAGTCAGGGCGTTGGGTCAGCGAGGTCTTCCCGCATCAAGCAAAGTGGGTCGACAAAATGGCATTCATCATGTCGATGGCATCCAAGACGAACGTGCATGGTCCCGGCAGCTACATGATGAATACCGGTTTTCTGATACCAGGCTTTCCTTGCTTCGGTGCGTGGGTCTCTTATGCACTAGGGAATCTCACCGATAACCTGCCGACCTTTGTGGTTCTTCCCGACGCGCGAGGTTTGCCCTACAACCAGCGAGCGAACTTCAGTTCTGGCTTTTTGCCCGTTCGGCACCAGGGGTTGGTCCTCGATGCGGCCGCTCGCGAGCCGATTCCAAATCTTCGGCCTTCAGAACGGCATCCGTTTGCTGCCGGGGCATCGGACGCGTCGGGATTGGAACTGCTTGCACATTGGAATCGCGATCATGCATCGGCTCATCCGCATGACTCGCAACTCACCGCGAGATTGTCCGCCTACGAACTTGCGGCCCGCATGCAGTTATCGGCACCCGAGGCGTTCGATCTGGGTTCCGAGAATCAATCGACAATCGAGGCCTATGGTTTGTATAAAAAAGAGACGGAAGACTTCGGTCGCCGCTGTCTGCTGGCGCGTCGACTGATCGAACGGGGGGTTCGATTCGTCCAGGTATGGAGCGGACCATCGGGCGCGTCCAATAACTGGGATAACCACGGCAGCATCATCGGCGAGTTGCCGCCGATCGCCAAAAGCGTCGATCAACCGATTGGCGCCTTGCTCGGAGATTTGTTTCAGCGAGGACTTATGGAGGATACGCTCGTCGTTTGGACTACCGAATTTGGGCGAACGCCATTTGCTCAAGGGAGCGTTGGCCGCGATCACAATGGGGGCTCCTTCGTCAGTTGGCTTTGCGGCGCGGGGGTCAAGCAAGGAATCGCCTACGGCGCGAGCGACGAACTCGGCTATCAAGCGATCGAAGGGAAATGCTACTGCTAT
>JAGWWZ010000055.1 GCA_018970165.1 Planctomycetota bacterium
CAATAATACTTGATATTCGGATCTTCAGTTTCCAACGTAGGTATCAGCACCCAAACGGCATAGTCGTCAATGCAGTGTTCGTTTGTTGAGAGGGGATGCATGACCCAATGCTTCACATGATGGGAAGGTAAGTGCTGGCAATCGTTTCAGAATTCGAAAACAGGCGCTTCGTAGGATCGCAAAAAGCGAACAAATTCTACGGCGCGACGGATTATATCCGCATTGCGCTGCGGATCTATTGCAAACGCCACCGATTCGCTTCGAAGAACTGGTCTGATATAATCCGAGATCCTTGAGTCGAAGTTCCAGGGGCGTGGGCACATCGTCGCACGCTGTTCCATCTACGCAGATCTCTTTATGGCTGAGTTAGCTCGTTTTTCATTCGGAGTTGGAGATCGTTTCGGCCATCAAGCTGGAGCACAACTTCGAGCGTTTCAACGTTTGGAACAGAATGGATGTCTCGTCATCCCGGTTTGGAACAAATCGAACCGAGAGCATACATTCATCGGGTCCGAGCCTGCGAGCGTGAAGCTTGCAGCCGAACGCGCAGTCCAAGAGAACCGGTGGAATCACCCATGGCATGTGGATGCGGACCACATTCGGCTGGAGACGGTCGATCGATTCCTCGATTCTAGCGATTTTTTCACCATCGATGTCGCAGACTCGATCGGCTCGCCAGCTTCGCAAATGGATCTCGAAGCGTTTATAGCTCGGCATCCGGAATTGTGTGCGCCGCTTGAGGTACCAGGAATCACCCATCCGCTCCCATTCACGAAGGATTTGCTCTCGAGGATTGCGAAGAAATACTTGAGAGCCGTCCAGGACGCCGGACGTATCTACCGACATATCCAGGACAAAAAAGGTGCCGAGGGTTTTATTGCGGAAGTTTCCATGGATGAGACCGACGAACCACAAACGCCTCAGGATCTACTGGTCATCCTGGTCGCCATGGCCGACGAGAGGATTTCATTACAAACCGTTGCACCGAAGTTTACGGGGCGGTTCAACAAAGGAGTTGATTACGTTGGGGATCTCGCTCAATTCGAGAGGGAGTTCCTCGATGATTTAGCTGTCATCGACTACGCGATCCGAGCCTATGGATTGCCCGCAAATCTCAAGTTGAGCGTTCATAGCGGCAGCGACAAATTCTCGCTTTACCCCATCATTCGACGAGCGATCGCATCGCGCAATGCGGGGTTGCACATCAAGACAGCAGGGACGACATGGCTGGAGGAATTGATTGGTTTGGCAGAGTCCGGTGACGAAGGGGTATGCTTTGTTCGGGAGATTTATGCAATCGCAATCGAGAAGATGGATACGTTGACAACTCCGTATGCGAGCGTGATCGACATCGAGTCGTCGAGATTGCCCGCTCTTGGTGTCGTATCGAAATGGGAAGGGAGCGATTGGGTCGGTGCCTTACGACATGACCCGCAGCATCCTGGTTTCAACTCTAGCCTCAGACAGCTGCTTCATGTCTCCTTCAAACTTGCTGCTCAGGCGGGGCCCCGGTACACCGACCTTTTGCAAACGCATTCCGAAGTGATTGGTCGCAATGTGTATGAGAATCTCTACGAACGGCATATGAAGCCGTTGTTCATCGGTTAAGTCTATTGCGATCAGGCGTGTGGCAATGCGTTGCTTGCCAACCGATCGGCGGCAGCAGTCCACGGTTCCGGGTTATGCGGCTCATAGACTTCGAGCATGCTAGAAGACCGCATCCATGTTCTGACTTCAGGGATCGAATCAAACCTTTTCATCCCCAGCAATTGCGAGATCACGTTTCCGAGTGCTGTCGCTTCTGCGGGACCTGCAATGACTCGTCGGTTGCACGCATCGGCTGTCATCTGACATAGCAGTTGATTTTTTACGCCGCCTCCAACGACATGAATGGTCTCAAGTGGATAACCGAGAAGATCTTCGAGCCATTGCAAACAGACGCGATAGCGAAGTGCGAGGCTTTCGAGAGTCGCACGCGCCACCGCGCCGTCGCTGTCGGGAATCTTCTGATGGCTCCTGTTCAGATAGTTGAAGATCGCATCGAGCATATCGTCGGGGGCAACGAACATCGGATGCTCCAAATCGATCCAGTGTTGAAGCGGTTTGGCTTCGGCGGCGAGGGTGGTCAGCGTGGTCCAGTCATAGGGCTTGCCGCGACGTTGCCAAGACGCTCGGCATTGTTGGAACGGCCAGAGACCCGCGATATTCTTCAGTAGCCGTACGCTTCCCTGAGCGCCTCCTTCATTGGTGAAGTTGTACTGCTGGGCCTTTTCGTTGAGGATGGGGCGATCGAGTTCCACGCCCATGAGGGACCATGTACCGCTGCTGATGTAGCACCAATTCGGCTTGCTGAGCGAGAAGCCTTCGGCTGGGACAGCTAAGACCGCGGCTCCCGTATCGTGTGTTGCGGGAACGACAACTCGCGTTCGCTCGTCGAGGCCGGTTCGAGATCTCACTAGGGCACGGACAGGTCCGAGATCGGTTCCCGGTTGAACCGGCTCGGAGAACAGTTTTTTGGGAATTTGCAATGAGTCCAGTATGCGGTCCGACCAACCGCCAGCCCCTGGCCGAAGCATTTGCGTGGTGCTGGCGTTGGTGAATTCATTGACCATTTTTCCTGTCAGCAACCAGTGAAAAAAATCGGGGATCATCAGGAATCGTTCGGCGATATCCAGCAGGGGCGAGGCTTCATCCCGCATGCTGAAGAGTTGGTAGAGGGTATTGATCTCCATGAATTGAATGCCGGTTTCAGAGAATATCTCAGAGCGTGATATTCTTTCGAAGGCTTGCTGCATCTTGCCTCGCGTGCGAGGGTCGCGATAGCAGAATGCGGGACCGACGATGTCTTCATTTCGGTCGAGCAGCACGTAATCGACTCCCCAAGTATCGACCCCGATGCTGGCTATCCGATTCGGATACTGCTCGGCAGCCAATGTCAAGCCTCGCTCGATTTCCTGCCACAGCTGGAGCAGATTCCAATGAAGTCGACGCCCGATGGGGATTGGGGAGTTCTCGAACCGGTGAACGTCATGAAGTTGGATCTGGTCTCCTCGAAGTTCGGCGGCGATGACGCGACCACTCGAGGCGCCCAGGTCGATTGCGAGATAGATGTCCGGTTGATCCATGGTTGAAGCCCGTAAAGAGGGGAAAGTTCCTAGTGACCTGGAAAGTGACGCGATTGTCCATGCGTTCGTTATTTACGCCGGTTGCGAACAGCCATTTCGAGTTGTGCGATTACTCCGCGTATGCGAGCGAGTTGTTCAGTGCTTTCGCCCTCGCTGTTGCCGAATCGCCTGGAGTAAAATGGATCGGTCAGGTCCCGTTCATCGATCGATACGCCAGCGAGTTGGAGTTGTTGCGCTGAATGGATCAGGAATTCACGGGGGGTTTGGTGCGCTTTGCGTTTGAATCCTAATTTTTGTAAAAGCCTAGCTGCTTTTTCGTAGTAATCGATTCGAGAAGTCATGGCACGAATGCGTCGCTTCTTGGCGAGCAATCTCGCGCGGCTCCCTGGCATGATCCATGCCAAACCTCGCCATATCGCGGCAATACACAGTCCCAGTATGACGGCACCGAAAGCAAATTGCCAAGAGAACCAGCGATCAGGGGAAAGAAAACCGCCGATGAATCTACTAGACTGCATCTGGGCGAAGAAGGCCTGAATTTGAAGCCAGGCCTTTGCATAGGGGCCAGAGCTGGATTCCGCGAACAGAGAGAATATGGAGCCTTGTTTGCTCTTGTCCATGTTCATGACCATTTCGGTCCACAGATCCTGCATCGCATCAAACGTTTGCGTGTTGGAAGTTCGAAATGTTCCACCAGCGTTGGAGCCTTCTACGGCGGGAGTCGGGTCTAATCTGAACCAAACACCCTTGGTAGCCCATTTGGGGATCTGGATATTGGTTCGTTCCTTCAGTCCGCTATCCTCGATTTCCTTCAGCGTGAAATAGGCTTCAACCCATACGTGGGCATGATTTTGGAGAACCGGAAAATAGCCACCGTAGTCGTTGTATTCGCTCGGGCGAAAACCGATAACTAATCGACTTGGGATGCCCATCGAACGCAGAAGGAGCGCAAGGGAACTGGCGAAGTATTGGCAATGCCCCTTCTTCTTGTTGAGCATAAAGTCAGCAATTGGATCAAGCGAGCGATCGACTTGACCGGTCAGGGAAAGGGAGTATTCGAAGTCGCCACTCGTCGCGAATTGGTTTTCGAGGAAGATCGCCTTCTCCAATTTCGTCTTCAGCGGAAAATTGCTTCTGGCAAGCATGCGATTCATTTCGGGCAACGCAACCTCGAGACCGGCTGGAAAGCGAAGTAACTCTCCTTCGTATTGCGAGAAGCTTCCCGGTTGAGGACTGTCAAGCGAATCGTTCATATCAACCAGTATTGGTGAATCCTGACCAACCAAAAAACCATAGGTCAGAAATGTATACGTTCTTTTCGAAGGCATCTCTTGGCTAGCGATTTCCCGCGGATCGACCATGCGCCAATCGCGACGCACAAGTCGAAATGGGGATTTGCCTTCATTGGCTGACGGTGGAATCGAAGACACAACTTCTCCGAAAGTCGACTTTTCCACAATTTGTACGATCACTTTGTCCAATCCACGTGTGATCTCCGACTTTAAATCCAGCGGCGATGGCAAGTCTGCAAAGGCCGGTAGCTTGCTATTGCCCCCACGGTAGTCTCCCGGTTGCCAGTAACCCTGCCCTGGTCCATCTACATATCTGTGCACCACCGTTGACCGGATGTAGGGAGGTTGGTTTGGGCGATAAACGCTGCCATCGGATGCTTTCTTCATCGAAAGGCGGAAAGCCGGTGCATCGTTTTGCAACACTTTGCCTATGAATTGGAGCGAGATCTGTTCATTGAATCCGACTTTAGAGCCACCCCATCCAAAATTCTCGTTTTCGAAAGCTCCACTGTGCAACCGTGGCAGGACATAGAAATAGGAAACCGAGAAGAACAATGTCGAAAGGGTCATCGGCAATATGCCATTTCGCCATCGCAACGGACTCAGATCGGTCTTGGGAGTAGAAGAAGTGGAACTTAGAAGGGCGGCCAAGGTCACCCCAGAGCTGCGGCGCGTAAGAGATTGCTCTTTGCCGAGCCAATGCAGAACCCGCGCCCAAATTCCGGTGGATTCAGAGATCGATTCATTGTGTCGAATGTAAGATGCGAATTGGGCCAAGCCCATCAGAGCAGCGCATCCCAACGCCAGAGCAGGCAACAGCAAAACGCCATAGAGGACGTTGTCGTTTACGAGAGCAGCAACAACTAGCTCCAAGAGTAGGAACACACCCCACTGCTCAAAGACCCTCTTTGATTTCTTTTGGAACATCAGGGGCAATTGGACATAGACGAGTAAATTGCCGACCGATTGCAGACGATCCGCACTCATATCGCTCAAAAAGCCATAGATGGCTATGCACGCTCCGAGAATCATGGCCGTATACACCAGCACGCGATGCAGAAAGAACAGACCGAGGGTATCCGTACAAACAATGGAGATGACTGAACAAATCCCGACCAGCAACGGAAGGTTCCAGGAATCCTGTCCAAGCCCCACTAGGCCTGCAGCCATCGTCGCAAACAAGCCGAAGAAGATCGTTAGTCTACGAAAGCTTCCCTGTTGATTCATTTTGTACTCCCTCTAAGCAGAAGTACTTTAAGGCTGGCGACCAGCCACAGCAAGAAACCCAGCAAGCCCAGCACGGGAGCGAGGAACAATAAGTACAGATGGAGCGGAAGAAAAACGATGGAAATTGAATCCCACACGCGCGCCCAATCGAGCATCAAGTAAGCTGTCGCCGAAGCTAGAAATGGGCCGAAGAATATCGCTGCATCTCGAGTGATTGTCCAATAAATGATAACCAGCGCGATCCCGAAAAGGGGTGCTAGAAAAAATGCCAACAGAACGATTTGCCAACCGAAATGGGCGCCGACCATCGCCATCAGTGTGACATCTCCAAAACCTAGTGCCTCCCGCCCCATTACCCCGCCTGCAACAATCCGAAATGACCAAACCAATGTCCCACCCAAGCCGATTCCCATCAAGCTGGAGAACAACTGCCGCCAACGCTCTGGGGCCAATCCGAAATACCCAGCGCCTATCAGTAGCGAACCGAGGATTGCCATCCCAAGAATCATCAGCAAGTTCGGGCTTCGCCAAAATCCCACCCACGCATAAGTGAACGCCTTTCCGATGCCTCGCCGTGTGATCCAGCGCAAGTTGCCAAGGGACATGCACCAACCGCACCAGATCAAGCAACCGGTCCAAAGACCAAGCCCACTGATTCCCCGTTGCCCCCATCCATCATCCCACGCAAATGGAGAATTGGCATGCAAAGGCTCTAAGGTCTTTGTGAAGTTCAACGTATTGGAAGCGGGGACTTCCCACAGCCCCCAGCCCGGCAACAAAGAGCAGGCGATGAGCCCCAAACAGGTCCCGGGGACCGTGATGATATCGGGAATCGTTCGTTCATCGATGTCGATAAAGCTTGCAACGATCAACAGGGATAGCATGATGCTATAGGCGATGAACTGCACATGAAGTTCCCACGAAGTAATTCCGCCCCCCCCCGCAGCCATACCCACAGCAGGAATTCGAATCGCCGTCGGTATGGTCAGACCTGCCATCATCTCGCGGTATAAAACTACCAGCAGGATCGGGACGAGAACCTCGATCAACATCGGTCGGATCCAAAATCCGCTTCCCCATTTCTTGGATTCATCCCGGCGGTGTAGCCATCCAAGAAAAGGCACATAAGCTCCCGTCGCCAGTGGAGACATCTCCGATTCCCGCCGCTGCCACGGCGAGATCGCGCGGGGAAAATAAGCCCACGCATAGATGGCGTAATTGATCAGCGGACCTAGGATGATTCCCGCGATAAAGACAACCAGCTCAATCGCTTTCATCACGCTTGGGTCTCCGCTTGCCGCAGCTTCGATCTGTCTTCAGCTTTTACAAATAGAAGCATACCAGTCCGCGATATCCTGCGCAAGCTCGCTTGGTCTACGGTTCGCAGTTTCAAGCTCCCAATCGCAGACGGAGCGATAAATCGGTTCTCGCGATTCGAGCACGGTTTCGATTTCGAGGATCGGATCCTGGCCGGTCAAGCTGGGGCGGCGAAAGCCCTTTGCAGCATCAGCCGCGATCCGTTTCGCGAGTATCCTGGGCTCGGCACGTAGCCAAACGATTCGTCCGGAACGCTTGAGCAGGTCGCGATTAACAGCTCGCAGTACCGCTCCCCCACCCAAGGAAACCACCAAGGGTGGAGAGGGTGGCATGCGTTCGATAGCTGCAGTCTCCAGGGCACGAAACGACTCTTCTCCATCCTCCTCAAAGATCTGAGGGATGGGTTTCTTCGCGAAATTCTCGATCCAGACATCGGTATCTACGAAATCGCGGTTTAGGAGCGAGGCCAAAACTTTTCCGACCGTGGTTTTTCCGCTTCCGCGATAACCGATCAGAAAGAGATGGGGATCAGACATGGGATCGCCCAAATGTAGATCGTTGAGTTGATCGGTTAAGCCTGAATCGACTTGATCATCACGCGGGTGAACTTCTGACGATGGCCGGTGCGGACGTCGTAATTCTTGCGGCGACGAAACTTTTGTACAAACAGTTTCGGCCCCTGTTCCAACCCGACGACTTCGGCTTGAACCTTGGCACCCGCAACGGTTGGCTGGCCGAGCTTAAGACCGTTGTCGCTGCCGACAGCGAGTACGCGATCAAACTCTATCGCGTCCCCGGTTTCAGCTGTATCGCGAAAGTCGATGTCCAAGAGGAGCCCTTCAGTCACTTTATATTGGCGTCCGCCATCGCAGATAATCGCGTACATATCAAAAAAACAGCTGTCTTAGAGGTCGAGAAATTCCGTCACAAGACGCGAAAGTCTAGCCACGTAGGGAGGGATCGTCGAGTCCAAATACGGAATTCCGGACCGGTCCTAGTGATCCCGGGGTTTGCCCCGTACATTTCGCATTATGGATGCTCTCAACCCCGCCCAACAGGAAGCCGTCGAAACTCTGTCCGGTCCGTTGCTGGTACTGGCCGGTGCCGGTACTGGAAAAACTCGTGTAGTGACGTTTCGGGTCGCCAATTTGATCCGGCATGGCACCCGCCCCGACCGCATTTTGGCCGTGACCTTTACGAACAAAGCTTCGCTGGAAATGCAGGAACGGATTGCCCACCAGTTGAAGCTCCCCAAACGGGTACCCCGCGGCAAGACTCCACCCCCTCGGCCCCAGATCGGAACCTTTCATTCCCATTGTGTTCAGATCCTGAAACGGCACGCCAGCATCCTGGGCTACCCAGAAAAATTCAGCATTTACGATCGAAGCGATTCAGAGAGTGTGGCCCGAACGGTTTTGCGCGAAATCCGTGTGCACGAAAACGTCCTGTCCCCCGCTGATTTCCTCGCCATCGTGAGCCGTTGGAAAAACGAAGGGGTGCGCCCCGAGCAGGCCGACACCGCCGCGAAAGGCGATAAAGACCATCTCGCTGCCGCCGGTTTTCGCCGTTATCAACGCGCATTGAAACTGCAGGCCGCCTTCGATTTCGATGACCTGTTGGTCTGCGCCGAACAACTCTTGTGTGAGCACCCGGAGATTCGAGCGCAAGAGGCAGGACGATACGACCACGTTCTGGTCGATGAGTATCAGGACACCAACGGAACCCAGTACCGGATTATCAGGGCGCTAGCAAACGAGCATCGTAACCTGTGCGTTGTCGGGGATGATGACCAATCGATCTACGGCTGGCGCGGTGCCGAAGTCCGCCATATCCTCAATTTCCGCAACGATTGGCCCGAAGCGGTAGTGGTTCGGCTCGAAGAAAACTACCGATCCACCGACGCGATCCTCAAAATGGCCAATCGATTGATCGCCTTCAACCAACACCGGCACGACAAGGTCTTGAGAGCCGCACGACGCAATGGCCAGCCACCACGGGTGCTGCAGTTCCCTGCCGACGGAGACGAAGCCAAAGGGGTCGTTCAGGAAATCGTCGATCGACTAAAAAAAGAACCAAGCCTCACGCCAGGAGATTTCGCGATCCTGTTTCGAACCAACGAACAACCCCGATTATTCGAACTGGAACTCCGCAAACAAAAAGTCCCCTACACAATCACTGGAACGCAATCGTTCTTCGACCGAAAGGAAGTTCGCGATCTGCTCGCGTTTCTCCGATGGATCGATCAACCGGATGACGAACTCTCTTTGCTCCGAATTATCAATGTTCCCCCCAGAGGAATGGGAGCAGGAAGCATTGACAAGCTGATGAAACAGGCTGTCGATACCTCGCAATCGGTGTGGCGAGTGATGAACGATGCCAATGCAATCGCACAACTGCCCCAGCCAGCCCAGCGAGGCGTCGCCACGCTCATCGCTCTCCGTAGCAAATATGCTCGACTATTCTCTCCTGGTGCCACCGGCACCTACTCACCCGACACGAACAATTCGCCCGATTCGACGCATGCGAATCTCGATAACCAACCCGCACAACAGAATTATGAACAAGTCGGTGCGCCGAAGTTAATCGATGGACACATAGATGATGAACACGGAGATACCGATGATCCGATCGGCTCGGAGTCCGAAGGCACGCTCACCTCCGTGCTGGAGCAATTCATTCGGGAGATTCGCTATCGAGAGGAAATCGAGCGACTCTATCGCGAAGCGGATGAAGCCGAGATGCGAGTCGAATCGATCGAAGGGGTGATCAATGCGCTGGCACAATACGAAATGGCCAATCCGCAGGGTGATTTGGGGGATTTTCTCAAGAGCGTGACCCTCTCGGGGCGTGAGTACGGCAGCAGCAGCGACAAATCTGCGCCCGCCAAAGGGGTATCGCTAATGACCTATCACAGCGCCAAAGGCTTGGAGTTTCCGATCGTATACATGATTGGCATGGAGGAAGGTGTTTTGCCTCATCGCCGGTCGATTGTGGATTCCGTCGATGGAGTCGATGAAGAACGGCGATTGTGCTATGTCGGCGTAACTCGGGCTCAAGACGAATTGGCGTTGACCCTGCCCCTGAGCCGGATGAAGTGGGGGAAAGCCAGGCCCACATTCCCAAGTCGTTTTCTATACGAGCTTACAGGCCAGGCCGATAACCCCAACCGAATGAAATCGATTCAGGCAGCCGCTGAAGAAGCACGCAAAGCCATGCGTGCAAGACCCTAGGCTGGATCTGCGGACGCATGGAGAATTCGACTCGGTTTTTGCGACTATCGATTTTGACCGATGTCGAATGCGTAGATCAGTTCTTGGTCCCGGATGATCAGGGTTTTATTGGCGACGATCGGGTGAGCCCAGATGGCACCGCGTCCTCGGTCGGTCGAGGTTTGCTCGGGCAACTTTACTTGACCAAGTTCCTTCCATCCTTCCGTGGATGGTTCGACCAGATAACAAATACCATCGGCATCGTCATAACAGTAGAGTAGTCCATCGGCCATGGTGATGGAGCCGGATCGACCGTTGCCTACTTTCTTGGACCAGAGAACGTTTCCGGTCTTCCAGTCCTGAGCCATCCAAACACCGCGTAGTGCATTGCTGAAACCGAAGATGGTTCCATTATGCAGGACGTATCCGCCGTGATGGTTTTCCATGCTCTCTTTGTCAAAGTGGTAGACCTCTTCCATGTCTACTTTCCTACCATTGGACTTGAGCTTCAGCAGTGTGTTACCGGCTTTGTACGCGCTGGAGTGATAGATTTCGTCACCCAAAATGATGGGGGTTGGAATCACCGCAACGTTATTGCCGGTGGTCTTGCTGGTGAATTGAAGTTCCCCGGTTTCGGCGTGGAACGCGACCAGTCCGGGCTTGCAGGCGGTTACATAGATAGGAGTGCCGCCGACGGTTGCTTTCATGATCGAGACGTACTGGGCGCCATCGGAAAAGCCTTTGGAGGTCCATACCCGTTCGCCGCTCTTCTTATCAAAGGCCACCATGAAGTTCTCGCCGCCAGGAGTTGCGACGACTCGATTGCCATCGATGAACGGTGATTCGCTATACCCCCATTGCGGCACTTTGCCTCCCAGATCGCTTACTAGGTTAACGCTCCAGACCTTGGAGCCGTCGCTAGTTTTGAGGCAAGCGAATTCGCCGAGGTCGCTCAGGAAATAGGCTAGCTCTCCATCGATTGTTGGGCTACTTCGAGGCCCTCCGCCCCACTCGATAAGGTAATCGCCTTTCTTGGTGCCGCGGTCAATGCGCTGCGCCCACACTTCCTCACCCGTCGACGCATTGATACAGATCGCCAAGCAGTCATCCCCGCGTTGCCCGATCGTGTAGAGTTTTCCGTTGCTGACGGTCGGGGTCGAATATCCGAGGCCTGCTGCTTTGTAACTCCACTTCAGTTTCGGTCCTCCCTCGGGCCACGATTTGAGAAGCTTTTGCGGTGCGGCTTGGCCGTCGCGCGCAGGCCCGCGCCATTGGGACCAATCGCCATCCTCGGCCAATGCCGAAGTGATTCCGGCAAAGGAGCACAAGATGGCCAAACACCCGATGGTGGTCGCGTTCTTTGTAAATCGGGAACAGGTTTTCGGGAATAAAGAGCTTCTCATCATGACTCGATCGTGGAAAAAAGGGTGGGACCCCAAGTCTCAGGTTTTGAAGTTGCGCTTTTCGGGGTGATCTCAACCCGAAGCGTGAGCGAGGGATGGAACTACGGATATGGTAAAGGATTTCCGCAAACCATCAGCCCCTGTTTGGGTCTTCCTAACCATCGAAAAAGTAAAAATCACAGGAAGGCCCGTTTTCGCAACGACAGTGTACAGCAGCATGGTTTGATCAGAGGGCGAATTCGCGAGGGCTCAGTCCGCCTTGTTGCTACCTCGATCGTCTTTACCTCGACGATCCAGCCCAGCGCGTTCCATCAGCGAGGAACGCAACGACATTTCGATTTGATCATCATCCGCTGGCGGTGGCCCGGTAGCCCCTAGCTCTTCAGGGTTATAGCGGATCTCGAACTGATGCTTAGCTATCGAAATGATCACACCGGGATCGCAACGTTTGCGAGTAACACGGTAGCCGTTGACCTTGGTCCCATTTCGGCTGTCAAGATCCTTGACGAACCAGTAACCCTGTTCGAGGGTCAAACGGCAATGTTGGCCGGATACGTTGGCAAACCGTAAAACAATATCGCAATTTTCGCGTCGCCCGACGAGGATCCGATCCTTCTTGAGAGGGATATCCTCTCCGCCGCCGGTTGGAACTAAGAATCCAAAATCTTTCACACATCACCTCGTCGACAAGATCTTAGGAGGCAAAGTAAGGACTGGGGGAAGGAACGACCGCTAGGACTGTCTACCTCGAGAACTATCTATCGCAATGCAACGTTCCACGTGTGGTCTCGCAAATATGACGCGAATTACTTACATTCACTGTACGTTACTAGATATCCAGCGTCAATTGTCGGGGGAATCAATGCCCAATATCACGATCATTTTTGGATTACTGCTGTGTGCGCTGTCCGTTGTCACGCTCGTGTTAACGGGGGGCAAAGTCGGCAGCGTCAGTATCTTTATCCCCTGTTTTGTTGGGGTTCCGCTGTTGCTATTGGGGATTCTGGCAGCTGCACGTCCCAATACCCGAAAACATGCGATGCATGCGGCAGCAGCGTTTGGACTCCTCGGCGGACTAGCGGCGCTGGGACGCGGAATTCCGCAGGCCCTCAAAATCCTACGGGGAGAGGAAGTCGATTTACTCCCTGTGTCTATGGTTTGGGCGATGACATTGATCTGCATTACCTTCGTGCTCGTCTGCATCGAATCATTCATCTCGGCTCGCAAGGCTCGGTTGAACCAAGGGGATTCCAGTCAGAGCCCTCAGGGACACTGAGATGTCCTCGGTTCCTGATCGCTCCCGCTCATCCGACGGGGCCGGCCTGCCAGAATTGTGGCATTCTCGTTGGATCAGCGGGGGGCATACCCAACTGCGGCCGGGTGAACGAGTTGTCGCATGGTTCGATCCCGATCTCACGGCCAGCTTACGCTTCGGCGACGGCTTGATCGTTTTGACCGATCAAAGCTTGATTGCATCGGATGTTTCGGAATCGGTCGGAGACAAAACTACGTGGCAACGTTTTGAATTGTCCCAAGCTACCAAGTTGCGGATTGTCGATCGCGGTGGCATCGGCGTCTTGGAACTGGCGACAACCGATCGATTGATGGGAGCTTGGAGGTACACGCGTTCCAAATCCAATGGCGCGGTGTCTCTCGTGTCTGCTTGGAAGCGAGCGAGCACAGGGGGGGCTGATGCAGCCGGATCGATTTGCCCATCGTGCGGCGGCCCGATGCAGGAGGGGCAGTCACTATGCGCGAACTGTGCGCCAACCCCGGTGCCCGATACGCGTCAATCCCTGCTGAGGTTGACCCGCTTCGCGAAGCCTCGGGCCGGCATGATCGCTTTGGGGTTTGGTCTGACGGTATTGAGTACGTCCGCAGCGATGATCCCTCCGCTGTTAACCAAGCCGCTGATGGACGATGTCTTGATCCCCTACCAAAACGGCAACGCGGCGGATTTCGGTCTCGTGCCATGGTTATTGGGTGGAATGATCCTCGCCGCACTGCTCAGTTGGGCACTTAGCTGGGCCAAGAGCTATTGCCTGGCAACGGTTTCCGAATGGGTGAGTGCAGATCTTCGTAACGCAACGTACGAACACTTGCAGAAATTGTCCCTGGAGTTCTTTGGCGGTAAGCGGACCGGGGATCTGATTTCGCGAGTCAGCAGCGACACGCAGCGCATTTGCGATTTTCTATCCATCAACGCTGTCGATTTTGCGACCGACATCGTGATGATCGTGATTACGGCAGCGCTCCTGATTTGGCTCGATCCAATGATGGCGTTGGTCGGGTTGCTCCCGTTCCCGTTCATCGCATGGATCGTTTCTCGCGTTCAAGCTCGCATGAGGGCCGGGTTCGCGCGGGGGAGTTCGGCCTGGGCTGAGATGGTGAACGTGCTGGCCGATACCATTCCTGGCATTCGCGTGGTGAAGGCGTTCGCTCAAGAACATCGGGAGATCGATCGCTTTCGGCAGCGGAATGATCAGGTGTTGCACGCCAACGATCGGGTGAACCGTTTGTGGGCGGCCTTTGCTCCGATCATCACGTTCCTGACTGATATCGGATTGCTGATCATCTACGGTTTCGGTGCCTACCAAGTCTACCGTCGCGGGTTGACCGTGGGTGAACTGTCGGTCTTCATCATGTGGGTCAGTCGACTCTATCTGCGTTTGGACGATATGAGTCGACTGTTGGCGAATGCTCAGCGCACCGCGGCTGCTACCCATCGGATTTTTGAAATCCTCGATCGAGTTCCGAGCGTTGCCGAGGCCAAGCAACCGGTTCAGCCCGGGCGACTTCAAGGGAAGATCGAGATACGCAACATCACATTCCGATACGGTTCTCGCCAAGTTATTCACGATGTAAATCTGACGATTGAACCAGGGGAGATGATTGGATTGGTGGGGCCGAGCGGCGCGGGAAAAAGTACGCTGGTGAACCTAGTCTGCCGCTTTTACGACGTAGCTACCGGAGCGATCGCGGTGGATGGCACCGATATACGCAACTATCCGATATCGGCCTATCGCAGCAACATTGGTATCGTCTTGCAGGAACCGTTCTTGTTCTTCGGGTCGATCGCGGAAAACATTGCATACGGTCGCCCCAACGCCACTCGCGAACAGATCATCGCCTCGGCCCGCGCCGCCAAAGCCCACGACTTTATCCTCAAGCTACCCGACGGTTATGACTCCATCGTCGGTGAACGAGGGCAGTCTTTGTCCGGCGGAGAAAGACAGCGTATATCGATCGCCCGGGCCTTGCTAACCGATCCTCGCATCCTGATCCTCGACGAAGCGACCTCGGCAGTGGACACTGAGACCGAACGTGAGATCCAAGAGGCACTTGATGTACTCGTGCAGGGACGTACCACGATCGCGATTGCTCACCGGATCAGCACACTACGCAAGGCAAATCGTATCGTGGTTCTCGAAAAAGGACGCATCACCGAAATAGGCAGCCATGAAGAGTTGATCGCACTGCGAGGCACCTACTACCGATTGCATCTGGCGCAGCAACAGATGCAAGCGGGAGAAGCGATCGCTGCCCCATGGTCCAATGACGCGGGCAATACATAAGTATCCAAAAGGTCGAGTCATGCACGCCGCACTCACTCAAACAGATCATCGACCATGGCCGATTCCCTCGCGTGCATGGACTTGGCGTCAATCATGGAAAGATCTGCTCTTCGCGCATTGGCCGGTTTCGGTCGATGTACTCCGTCCGCTGGTACCCAAGGGGCTAGAGATTCAGCAATTCGATGGCATTTCTTGGGTCGGCGTTGTACCGTTCCGCATGACGGGGGTGATGCGCCGACCGTTCCCCGATCTGCCGGGGGTTTCTGCGTTCCCCGAACTAAATGTGCGATTGTATGTCGAACGCGATGATAAGCCGGGGGTTTGGTTCTTGAGCCTCGATGCTGGGAATGCACTAGCCGTATGGGGGGCAAAGCGGTGGTTTCATCTCCCGTATTATTTTGCAGACATGAGTATGACGCCGAAGGGTGAAGGGTTCGATTTTTCCTCAAAACGTCGGACCGCATCCTCGGATACCGCGGGTAGGTTCGCGGCGTTTTCATCGAGTTACCGACCGGTATCACCGGTTTTTGAAGCCAAGCCCGGAACCCTGGAACATTTCCTGACCGAGCGCTACTGCATGTATGCGATGAGTCGCGATGGAACGATGTATCGAGGGGATGTTCACCACGCACCCTGGCCCTTGCAGCAGGGGGCGGCAGAGATCGATGCGACGGACCTTTTGGCGACTCACCGTCTCGAGGTTCAGGGGGCACCGGTTCTTCATTTTTCTGCCGGAGTAGATGTGATAGTGTGGTCGCTCGAGCGACTGGGATCTTCATAACCCGACGCGTGAGCGAGGGACGCGTGAGGGAAGACCCGTGAGTTCGGCTACCGCCGAGGATGTCGTCACATGGTTGCGTATTGAATGGTGCGCTCTTTTGACGCATTACAGATCCAAGTCTTGTCTGGAACCGCTCAAGAGGTACGCTTACGGCCCTGCGATGGAACAGGGACTGGCATTTGCGATCAATTTTCTTGGAAAAGCACGCATTTCCGGCCGGATGTAAAGGCAAATCCGATTCCTTTAACATGGTGCAAAAGTCCGTTTAATTGCCCGAAGCGTTCGAGCCCGGCTTGAATTGAACCTGCGGACGGATTACTTTACAGCCTCTTCCGATGACTAAGGATTTTCCCTCGAAGAATTTTGGAAACGATCGATGAACAAACTGGGTTGGATCGCGACTGGAGCCTCGCGTAGTTGGACGGCAGTAATCGCTCTTTGTTTCGCTTTCACATTCCTTGCTCCGAGTATGGCATGGGGAGCAGGTGAGATGCATGGTGAAGCCGATCTCGTGCTTCCCGATCTTGCCAAAGTTCAGTTCTTTGGAATGCCGGGAACATATCTTCTGTACGGCGGGTTGGTCATTTGCCTCGCGGGTCTTGCCTTTGGGATGATGATTTACAGTCAACTTAAGCGCATGGACGTTCACAGCAGCATGCTGGAAGTGTCCGAGTTGATCTACGAGACGTGCAAAACGTACTTGGTTACCCAGGGAAAGTTCTTGGCGATGCTATGGGCGATCATTGCCGTGGTGATCGTTATGTACTTCGGCTGGCTGGAAGGTAAGCCAGCGGCAACCGTGGGGACGATTGTCCTGTTTAGTGTTGTCGGAATTCTAGGTAGCTACTTGGTGGCTTGGTTTGGTATTCGGGTAAACACCTTTGCGAATTCGCGAACCGCCCATGCGAGTTTGGTTGGGAAACCCTACCCGGTTTACGCGATCCCTCTCAAGGCAGGGATGAGTATTGGGATGATGCTGATCAGTGTCGAACTGCTGATGATGTTGTGCATTTTGGTATTTCTGCCCCGAGAAATTGCCGGTGCGTGCTTCATCGGCTTCGCGATCGGAGAAAGCCTCGGTGCGGCCGCTTTGCGAATCGCGGGAGGGATCTTTACCAAGATTGCCGATATCGGCTCCGATCTGATGAAGATCGTCTTCAAGATCAAGGAGGACGATGCTCGCAACCCAGGTGTGATTGCGGACTGCACAGGAGACAACGCGGGTGACTCGGTCGGTCCTAGCGCCGACGGGTTCGAGACGTACGGAGTCACCGGTGTTGCCCTGATCACCTTCATTTTGTTGGCCATCAACGAGAAGTCCGCCGGCGCCAATTTTGAGCAAATCCAGGTCCAGCTTTTGATTTGGCTTTTTGTGATGCGCGCAATGATGATTGTTGCGTCGGTCGCTGCGTACTACCTGAATGAGAAGTGGACAGAATCTCAGTATGCAAACGCGACGAAGATGGATTTCGAGCATCCGCTGACACGTTTGGTATGGGTCACTAGCGTTATCTCCATCGCACTGACCTATTTGGTTTCACGCCTGTTGATCCCCGATCTGGGTGGAAACTCGAATCTGTGGTGGCAATTATCCACCATCATTTCCTGCGGCACATTGGCAGGAGCGATTATCCCTGAGTTGGTCAAGGTTTTCACCTCCACCTCTTCGGGCCACGTCAAAGAGGTGGTCACTTCAAGCCGCGAAGGTGGTGCCTCCCTGAACATCCTCTCGGGCTTGGTCGCTGGAAACTATTCCTGCTTGTGGCTCGGAGTAAGCATCGTGGGTTTGATGGCGGTTGCGTACAAGATCACCGATCTAGGAGGCTCAACCGGCTTAGGTGGAATGATGGTAGCGAAAGAGGTATTCGCTTTTGGATTGGTGGCTTTCGGATTCCTTGGGATGGGTCCTGTCACCATCGCCGTCGATTCCTACGGGCCGGTGACCGATAACGCACAGAGCGTTTACGAATTGTCTTTGATCGAACAAGTGCCTGGCATTGAATCGGAACTGAAGTCCAAGTTCGGTATCGATGCGAACTTCGAATCCGCCAAGCACTTGTTGGAGGAAAACGATGGGGCTGGGAACACGTTCAAAGCGACGGCCAAGCCTGTGCTGATCGGCACGGCGGTCGTTGGAGCGACAACGATGATTTTCTCGATCATTATGCAGTTGACCAATAGCCTCACCGAAAATATCGACAAGCTATCTCTGCTGAACGCTCCCTTTGTCCTCGGACTCGTGACCGGTGGTTCGATCATCTACTGGTTCACCGGTGCGTCGATACAGGCGGTTACGACCGGTGCTTACCGGGCCGTCGAATACATCAAAGCGAATATCAAGCTCGACGGCGTCACCAAAGCGAGCGTTGAGGACAGCAAGAAGGTGGTTGAGATTTGCACGCAGTATGCGCAAAAAGGGATGTTTAACATCTTTATGGCTGTCTTCTTTGTAACGCTGGGATTCGCCTTCGTCGATCCCTATTTCTTTGTGGGATACTTGTTCTCGATCGCTATCTTCGGCCTCTACCAAGCGATTTTCATGGCCAATGCCGGGGGAGCTTGGGACAACGCGAAGAAAATCGTCGAAGTGGAGCTGAAGATGAAAGGGACGCCTCTCCACGATGCGACCGTCGTCGGCGATACGGTTGGAGACCCGTTTAAGGATACCTCGAGCGTGGCCCTCAACCCGGTCATCAAGTTCACCACACTCTTCGGGTTGCTAGCCGTTGCACTAGCGGTGAAGATCAGTGATCCCGAAGGCCCCAACGGTGCAAACGGAGCGAGCATTGCCATGGCATGCGCGGTCGGCTTCCTCGCGATCGCTACCTTTTTCCTCTGGAACTCCTTCTACGGGATGCGGATTCGCAAGACGGAAGCTTAAGCGGCCGCGGAAGCGAACCGATACCAGGATCCAAAGGCATCGTCCTCCCCGGGACGATGCCTTCTTTCTTTGCTTCTCGAATCCCCGAGGTTACTGGATAGATTACTCGGCGTCGATGGACGGCTTAGTCGGCTCGACCGGCAAGCGCCCGCAGATCCGTCGCCAAGCGGACAGTTGCCCCAAGTGGCTGGCGAAATGGGTTGTCATTAGGTGGGCCAAAACGTGACCCGCCGTCTTCAGGGGGCTGGTCGCCAAAAAAGGGACAGTGTGCGGGACATCGAGTTTCGCAGATTCAATGGACTGGCAACGTTCGCGCACAGCTTCGAAGCCCGACACAATCTTTGCAACCAGCTCTTCCTTGCTTGGTTTTTCAGAGGGAGCATTCCCGGCCACAGATCCCCTCGCAAAGCTTCGGTGCCAGTCTTTCGGGCACTGGAATCGAGCCCCGGCCGCGCGGAGCGCGTAGTCGGTGTAGACTGCAAGATGGCCGAGCGTCCACCGAGGCGGATTGAATCCTTCGCACGGTTGATTGTCCATCTCGGATTCGTCGATATCGCTCACTAACATCTGCAGATAATCGACCATAAACTGATTCAGCACGCATTCGTTTTCCAGCACGACACCACCTGCCGCCAACTTCGGCGCATCTATTTGTTTAATAAAAATCCGCGTTGGGACCGGCCAAACACAATCTGCTCAATTTAGCAAGTTTCTGGAGTAGCACCTACGGTGCTGTGAGATGACTTTGCGGTACCACTCACGGCAGGGTTGCGGAGTCGCGGACTTGGGGAGCGTCTCGCACTGCGCTGCGTTTGAAGGGAAATCGTTCGAAGTCGATGAAGGAAAGTAGGCCAAGCATCATGATCCATTGAAAGAGAAAAAGGTTCATGGAAAGCTCGATTCCGAGATGTAGTGCCAGTCCGGCAAGAATCGCATAATTGCGGATTGGTCGGATCCACAAAGCGATGGGGAGCAGGAATTCAATGAGCAGAGTACCCCAAGTGGCGATCTCGCTTGTCCAGGGTAGATCAAAAAAGGATTTTGGCACGGCTCGACCGTAATCATCAGAAAGCCTCGAGACAAACCAGACGGCGGTACCATTCCACCAACTAGCACCCTGGGTTTTGCATAAGGCGGTGGACGCATAGATGGCTATCATCTCGATTTGAATCAATCGCAACCCCCAAGCATCGGCCTGGCCTGGAGTGTGCAAGGTTTGTGCCGTTGGTTTTCGTTTCCATAATGACCATCCGCAATCCAGTGGTAGCCAGATGAACAGAAACGCCATAATTCGAAAAACGATATCTTCGCCATCGGTGATCAAAGGATTTCGGTTTTGAAATGACACCAACCAAACGAAGATAGCTGCTGCTTGAAATCGAGAAGCGATCCCTAGCAACATGAGAAGAGCATGTCCCATCAAAAGACCTAAGCAGATCTTTACCGTCAGGACATTTTGTGGAAACAGATACAGCAGAGACCAGCTTCCAGGGCTTGAGATTTTCTTGACGGTTTCTGCACTTAGGATCCCTGAATCGGTAAACCAACGTTCGGCATCGGGCCATGCGACCAAACTCTGAATCAGAATGATGATTGCAAAGCCAATTCGCATGACGGGAATGATCCGCGGATCGCAACCTTCGAATAGAAAGCGATCGAATGCGTCTCTCCATTTACCGAAGCGAATCATCACTTGGGATAGTCTCGCTTCACTAGATATCTATCCGTCTCTGTGGTTACCAACTCGGTCGGTTTGGGAATTGGTTCCTCGTATGCCAGGTTGATGAGTGGGTGATGATGATGCAGGATGACTTGCTTGATAGGCGGTACGATCGGATCCGACGGGACAATGGTCAGGTCGTCCGTCAAGCGAATGCCCGGTTCGACTTTCTCTCGGGTAGGTATCGATCGTTGCAGATAATCAGCAAGGTCGTTGCTCGCCTCTCGGTTGAGCACAGTTCGTTGATAGTAATTCAAATACCGGAACTTCAGAAACTTTGTTGCAATACCTTGCTGTGACCAGTCGGGAGACTTCCAGACTGCGATGTTTCCCGCGCCATCGCGCACTTCACCGACGATGAATCCGGTGCGCATTCCCGGGTTGGGAGCGAAGAGGGACCACTCTCCTTGGGCCAGTCCGAGGTATCCGAGTCCGCGCCGAACATGGGTCCGAATCACCGAATGGGAAACCCAGGAATCTGGAATGACATCTACTCCAACTGCGATTGCGAATACAATCACAAAAGCGCGAATCAATAGGTTCACGATTTTTGGTCGACCACGCTTTTCCATGGTTGATATGCCCAATACAGTCTGAGTTTCCAATCTTTCGAGTTTAGCGCGCCGCCTGTAAAGGCTATCTTTGGAATCGACGTTCCGATTACAATCTTTTGGAACCCTTTACCTTTTTTGCGACTTGGTGCGGTTGTGATGGCGCTGGATTGTCAATGATTCATACTTGCATCAAGAAAATTGCGACCGTGCGAGCCAACCTTCGCGAGGCTCGTTTCAATCGCAATGAGTTAGCGGGTTCTCTGGGGGATCTCGGGACGTTCTTGCCTCTCCTGGTGGGAATGGCGACGGAAAACGGTCTCAGTTTTGCCTCAGCCCTTTTTTTCGCTGGCCTGTTCAACGTCGTTACCGGAATGGTCTACTCCATACCGATGGCGGTGCAACCGATGAAGGCGATTGCGGCCGTCGCGCTTACCGAAGGGTTGACAGTATCAGAGATTCTCGCCGCGGGAGCCACGGTTAGTTTCGTTGTGCTGGTTTTAGCTCTGACCGGCGGTATCGACTTGCTGAATCGACTGGTGCCCAAGAGTGTTGTGCGAGGATTGCAACTGGCGCTCGGGATGACATTGTTGATGAAGGGGATGCAGATGGTTGCGGGTACAAAGGTTTGGTTCGCAACCGACAGCATGTTGACCGGGATTGTTTGCGGCGCTCTGGTTCTCGTATTGTTTCATTCCAAGAAGATTCCAGTTGCGTTATTGCTATTCGCGCTTGGCTTGGCAATCGCTTTTTTCACCGATCCGAAAATGGCGATTTCGATCGGTTTCACACTTCCTCGCTGGACCCCGATCTCTTGGTCGGATTTCATGAGTGCATTTCCGAAGGCTGCGTTGCCTCAGATCCCTCTAACGACGTTGAACTCCGTAGTTGCCGTATGTGCTCTGTCGTCGGATTTGTTTCCAAAGCGATCCGCGAGTCCCAAATCGGTCGCCATGTCGGTCGGCATCATGAATTTAGTATCGTGTTGGTTCGGAGCTATGCCGATGTGCCACGGGGCGGGTGGGCTGGCTGGTCAGTATCGATTCGGTGCTCGCACCAACGGATCCATTTTGTTTCTGGGCTGTGTGAAGATGCTGTTGGCTGTTCTCCTGGGTTCATCACTGATCGCGTTGTGCACCGCCTTTCCCAAGAGCGTCCTGGGAGTGTTGCTGATGTTTTCCGGAGCAGAGTTGGCGATGGTGACTCGAGATCAAGTTCGCCGGTCCGACGCTTTCATCATGTTGTTGACGGCGGGTGCCTGTATGGCGCTCAACAATATTGCGATCGGGTTCGCCCTTGGCTTGGTGGTTGGATCCTGTTTGCACATCGGATGGATTCGGTTGGATGAACACAGCGACCAATGAGGCAGCAACAAGAATCGAAGGCTCGGCAGATCAGCTTTTCGGAATCCCGCTTCGAATAGCTCGAGCCAAGGCATCGACTTCCTCTTCGCAGTTATAAACGTGCGTCGAAACTCGAAAGTAATTGACGCCGCCGACTTCGACTAAATTGACTTCGATGCGATGGCGGTCCCAGAGTCTCTGACGCAATCGTTGCCCATCGATGGATAGCGGGACGATGAACGACGTAAGACCGGCCCGGAGTTGTGGTGTTTCGGGCGTTATGCAGCGCAAACCGCCGACTCCGTCGAGGGACTCGCGAACAAGCTGGCTGAGTTCCTCGAATCTGTTCCGTTTAGCAGTCTCGGGAATGGAATCGTGGAAATCGCAACACAGATGAATCACCCGCCAGGGAGTGATATCGCGAGTCCCTTCCATCTCGAATTGACGAATCCAAGGAGTGGATCCGAATTCGTTTCTGGCGTTTGGCTGCGAGCGGTCGTCGCGGTAGGCCCAGCTGACTTGCCAAGGCTCGAGGTGGTCCTCCATTCCATCTTCGACATATAAGAAGGCTGCGCCGACTGGTGCAAGGAACCATTTGTGGAGGTTAGCAGCGTAGAAATGGGCTCCGAGCTCGCTCAAATTCAATGGAATCATCCCCGGCGCATGGGCACCATCGACGAAGACGAGTATTCCCGCCTCGCGCGCCTGTTGGATTATTGGCCTTAAAGGAAGAACGTGACCGGAGGAGTAGAGAACGTGGCTGACATAAAGAAGACGGGTTTGTTTGGTCCATTGAGATGTGATCGCATCGATATATCGATCGGGATCCTGCTGATCTAAGGGGAGTGAAGCCACACGAAGATTCCAACCTCGGCGCTTCGCAGCGCGTTCCCAAGCCATCCGCATCGATCCATATTCATGGTCTGTCAGAAGGATCTCCGAACCGGAAGGCAGATTCGCGGATAGACAGAATGTATTGATGGCCTGAGAGATATTAGTGAAAAAAACAAGTCGATCGGGGGTGGTGGCAACAGTCTGAGACAAGCGAAAGCGGGAACGCCACAAGTCATCCCAGGGGGCTAACCAAGCACTCCGAGTGGGATTGTGATGAAGTTCGACGCGCAGTTCCAAGGCCCGTGAGTGAACGTTTTTGGGTACGAGGCCTGAAGTACCCGTATTGAGGTAGATCAGCGATGGATCCATTTCGATCGAGTCGCGAACCTGCTTCCAATCCAAAACCTGCTATCCCCTGAGTCTAGTGAAGAGACGACTACTTGCTGGAGTTTTTGAACTGTTCTCTCGCCCAATCCCCGGCATGGCCTAACGGGAACGGCGGTGAGCCACTGTATTGATCGACCACTTCTTGGCTGTCTTTGAAGCCGAATTCGCCAAGTGCTAGGATGCAATTGAAACGAACCAGGTAATTTTCTGGTCTATCGGGTGGGAGATCCTTGATGCGTTCGCGAAGCGAAGCTCGCAGTTCGGCATCATCCACTTCTTTCTTGATTTGACCGATCGACCAAATCGCTGAAGCGCGGGAAAGATTCCCCATTTTATAGTCGTTTTTAGGGACATATCTAGTCAGCATCTTGTAGGCTGGCTCGTACTTGTGTCGGCCGAAGGTTTCTAGTAGCAGACTCAGCATAATCGTGTCCGATTTGCCAAATTGCTTGGTTTGATTTTCTAGGCTGTCGGTTAATTGCATGGCTTTTTCATAAATCCTATCGACGATGGAATCGGATTCCGAAAGATCTCTCAAAGCCCAGGCAGCATGCATATGAACCTCAGCTTGGGGGTGGTCAAGCAATTCGAGGAGTTGCTCGCACAGCCGTGAATCCTTCAGTTCGGCGATCAGGATGATGGATTGCTCGATGCTTCTCCAGTCGTTTCCGCCTAGTTCCTGCTCGATAAGTGCATCAATGTTTTCGCGATGTCCAGAAGCCAGTTCGTGAAGGTGTCGGCGAGCTGTTCTACGCAATCGATCCTCGTCATCGCGAAGCATCGTTCGAGCCACATCAATCGCCTTCATAGAGTCGCCGGTCGACGCGACTTGAAGTGCCAACGCTCGATAATAGGAATCCGGATCTCTGAGCCATTCGGGAGCAAATTCTTCTGCAATCGATTGCGAGTGTTTGGTTAGACATTCCGCAGCCATGCGTTTCGAAGGCGAACTTCCTCTCTCATGCACAGCGCGAACCAGTGCCAGCGAGTCATCGTCTGCGTGTTGGCTAAGTAACGCGACTGTCACGATGTCTCGTTCCGGCAGGCTGGATTCCCAGTACTTGCGGGCTAGTGAGGTCAGCCCCGTGCGATTTAGCTTTCCCAGAGCCGATGCTGCCAGCAAACGCTGGTCGATCGGCGTAGATTCCGACTCGAGGAGTTCTGTGAGTGTTTTCGAGTCTTCGCTCGTTCCGCATTCGCCAAGTCCTTCGATCGCGAGTCGCATAAGGACGGCAGGTGAAGATGGGGTGCGAACAACCGTTCGCCAGTGCTCGATCGCAGCCTTGCTTTTCCAACGAATCAACCCTTTCTGAACCTCTTGGCTAGCTTCCGAATCGTTGCGAGATAGGTCCCAGATTTGTTGCGCATGTGTTCCGTCATCCACGACGCATGCAGCAGAAATCATTGTTCCTCGTGTTAGGATCGATTCATCGGATCGCTGCAATGCGGTCATGAGTCGTTCCATGGCCTTCGCCTTGTCGCCAAAGCCGGGACGATCGGCGTTCATGCATATCGAGCGTGCCGTATCGAGACGAACCCGTGGCAGATCCGAAAGGAGATCATTAAAGTCGATAAAAGTGCTGTACGATTGCGTACTTGGAGTCCATATATCTCCGAGGTTGGGTTGCACCTCCCATAGGTGCTGCAAGGGTTGCGGAGTTTGCCCTCGCACTGGTCCGGACATGAGGATCACGATGGAGGTACCCAATGCGATGCGCCAAGACCGACGCAAGAGTTGAGTCCAGCAGGTGTGGCGGAAGGAGTCGTAATGTGTGTTCGCGCGGTCGTTCATGGGTGGTCAGTCCGGTCGAGTCATACGCCATGTACGAATGGCTAAAAGCAAACCTGCAATCAAGCAAATCACAAGTCCAACATACCATCCGCGCGGGGTCAATGAATAGGTGTTAAATCCTGGGGCTTCGATTTCCGACATCGCGATGGCAGCCGGATTCAATAACAGAGCATTCTCAACGAGCACCGGGCCAAACGGACTTCCTCGAAACACCCAGATGAGCATTGTTCCCGCGAAGAGCGCCAGCAAGAGAGTGTAGCTAGTCGCTGTTGAAACAGCAGTCGATCGCGAATACGCACTGACGCATGCGCTGATGAGCGTGATCATCGCTGCAGCGACTGTCAGCGAAATCAAAACATTTCCAACTTGTCCGCTCACCTTGGGGTCAATAAAAGCCATCGTAACGTAACCTGGAAGAGTTGCCCCCAAGAGAAGCAGGAGAGTCAAAGCGATACTCAGTAGTTTTCCGCTTAAAATGCGCCATGTAGAGATAGGTGCAGCTCGAAGCAACTGCCATCCGCCACTCTCTACCTCAGACGCAAGGGCGTTGGCACCGAGACTCGGGCCCAGGAGCATGAGCAAGCCAATTTGAAGGATCACCATCGAGGCGGCGATGCGATCGACACCCCATTTAACGGTCCCGGTCGTTGCTACCACAGCTAGCACCAGCGAGATGATCGCACATACAGATACCAAACGCATCAGCCAATGCAATCGACCGAATCGACGCGTTCGAAACTCTTTGACCATGACCGGATTGAGCCAAAATGGAATGCTGGACTTTCGCCGTTTGGGATCGACGAGGAACAATAGTCTTCGCCACCAAGCGTAAGCATTGGAATCGAGGACTTTTCCTGCTGGTTTGGCCCGATCCAACAGCAAGGGATCGAGCATGCGGATAGTCATCAAGGAGAAGAGGATCGCGATAGCAACAGATACTATGACAAACCAGACCCAACCCGACTGAACCCCCATCGCCTGAGCGGTTCCCTGTGATCCGGTGATTCCTTGCAAAGCCGGGATTGGCGAGAGAGTGGTCATGGCTTGTGAGGCAATTGCTGTCGAGCCTGACTGCTTTCCAACCAGTACGCTTGGACCGATGGATAACAGCGCGAGGCAGAGGATTACCGCGTAGGTCGATCGAAGACTCGCTTCGCTGGATTGGGAGCGAGTGCTAATCCATAGGCCGAGGGCGGAATACTGAAATGTCATTCCTGCCAAGACCAGGAGCAGTGGCAGGACATGTCCGTTGACCGATACGCCTCCCATTGCGTAGCAGGCAAAAATCGCTGGTAGGCTGACCGAGAAGAGGATGCAACCTAGCAGAAAGTTGCCGACCAGTTTACCGACGAAGATTTGCGTCGTGGACGTGGGAGAGTTAAGTAAGAGAGAAAGCGTCCCTTTCTGTCGCTCGCCAACAATCGCGGTCGCTGGAAACGCGGGTATCAGCAACATCACCGCAACCGCAACTGCAAACGCGACAGGACGAAAAATCTCCAAGGCTCCTTGACTCGCCAAGTCAATGGTTGCGTCGGTCGGCCACCGCAAGATGACAAGGAGCGAAGAGACAACCGCGATGGCAATAGCTGCTAGGACCGTTTTTGAACTGCGTAGTCTTCCTGCGAGTTCACGCCATAAAACCGGATTATGCAAAATGAAAGGATCGGTCACTGAGTAATCTTTATCGCAATACTGACGGTTGATCAAAAAGGAAAGCTATGGTTGCCAGGTCTGTTTGCTAATCAGTCGAAGCGGCTACGGTGAGGAATGCGTCCTCGAGGTCGCTGGTCACTTCTCGGAATTGAGTCACTTTCATTCCCGCTTGCACCATTTGACTCAGAACGTCGGCCAATTCCGATTCAGAGCGCGACGTAGGAAATCGCAGTGTTCTTTCCGCTTCACTGATGGAGATTCCTTCATTGTTCAGGAGAAGCGAGGCGAGTTTATCGCGAGCGCCAGCGAGAATTTCATCAGGAGCGAGTTGGACTTCGTAGCTGCGTTGAGGGCAGAGTCGAGCCATGACCTCTTCTTGGCTACCAAAAGCTCGCAGTTTTCCTGCTGTGACGATTGCCACCACATTGCAGATCCGCGACAACTCCGGAAGGATATGGCTGGTGACGATGAGGGTCTTTCCCGAGGCGGCCAACTTCAGGAGCAATTCTCGCATCTCGATCCGGGCTTTGGGATCGAGCCCGTTGGCGGGTTCGTCGAGTATGAGAACTTCTGGATCGTGCAGCAGCGTCCGTGCGATGCCGACGCGTTGCTGCATACCGTGGCTTAAGCTCTCGACATATTTGTCCTTCATCGAGGCGGTATTGGTGATGTTGAGTACTTCCTCGATGCGATCTCGCCTCTTGCGAGTCGGAATGCGGAATATTGCGCCGAAAAAATCGAGGTACTCGTGAACTCGCATGTTGTCGTATGACCCGAAGCGATCGGGCATGTATCCGACTACTTGCTTGATGCGAGCACCGTGTTTGCTGCAATCGACACCCGCGATGGTTGCGGATCCGGACGTGGGCCGTGAGAGTCCGACAAGAATCTTGATGGTTGTCGTCTTTCCGGCGCCGTTGGGTCCGATAAAGCCAAGGATCTGTCCGCGGGCAACACGGATCGAGAGACTATCCAAGGCGGTGAAGTTGCCGTAGCGTTTGGTCAATTGATGAGTTTCAACAACTGTTTCCGACATAAAACAGATTTCTTTGCGGGATATGTTTTTCAGGGATTGGCGACTGGATTGCGGGGCGTGCTGCTCCATGCATGTTTCGGGAGAGTTTTACCGCGGACGGCTAAGCGGAGGTGTCGGATTCTCCAAGGGAGAGTCCCACCTGGTTCGCGATCGGGAGAAATCTCAATCTTTAACATGAGACTTCCGTTCCCGAGGGATTCCAAAAGCAGAGGATCCTCAAGGGAAGCCTCCCATGGAATCGATGGGGCATCGAGTTCGACCAATTGGGTCGGTTCGGCTCGAGTTGGATGGATGAATGACAATCGTGCGACGCGTCGAGGTGCTTCCACATCCCAACTGATCTGGAGCGACTGGGCTTGGATCGGCACAACCTCATTGGGCAACAGAAATTCTACGACCGTACTTGAAGGACTCGACGATTGGGTGATCCACTTCCCGATGCCGTCCATGAAAATCGGTGTCGACACGCCAACGCTTGTGTTTCGGATCGTGATGAACGGATAAGGGACAAACACTTCATCACCTTTTTCCGGAGTTTGCAACACAACGGGAAAGGAAACCAGAGCGGTACCGCGACGTTCGATGGGGGGCGTCCAGGTGGGACCGTGGGCAGACAAAGCTGACCAACCGACGAGAGTTCGTGTTTGGACTTGGAGGCGATCATTGCCACTGAAATACTTGCGGTAGACGTCGGCTCTCCGCCTCTGCTCATCATCTACCATCGATTGCAACGTCCATCGCTCCCCCTCAGCAGGAAACTTGCCATCGATCAGAATTTTTTTTCCGTTGTCGGTTTTCCCAAGGGCAGGAGCCCCAGCAACGAAACTGATGATCGGATCGGATAGTGGAGAGGAGAACTCCGCGGGGAGTTGAACCTCCAACCCATTGGTGGTCCATTTACCATATGCGATCATCGAGTTGCCCGTCAAAACGGAATCGGTCGTGTAACGCCACGCACCCGCAGGCCAGGAAGGATTGGTCATTTGCCAATGCTCTAAGCCATCGCGAACGACTGTGGTGATTCCTGTTTGGATTTTCGGGTCTGCGAGGGCGAATCCATTGCGAGTGGCCTGCAAATCCATCGACGATGGGTTGTCCAGGTA
>JAGWWZ010000056.1 GCA_018970165.1 Planctomycetota bacterium
TATCCCACCAGCTATTCGGTCCATTTCATTTCCTACCCATGGCCGATTCCGACTCATTATCCGTGACTGTCCGCTTCTTTAAACTTCAGCACCATTTGTGTTGCGGGCGCAGAGGGTCGTTTCGATTGGGAGTTTGGTTTTTTGGACTGATGTTGGTGACGTCGATAGCGATCGCGACCGAACCCACCACCTCATCTTCATCTCCGACCGGTGATGCGAAGGTCGATGTTGCACAAGCCATTCGCTTTGAACTCGATGTACAACCCATCTTGACCGCTAGAGGGTGCAATTCAGGGCCATGCCACGGCAAATCGAGGGGACAGAACGGATTCGCTTTGTCGCTCCTCGGGTTTGATGCCGACATGGACTATCGATCGATCGTGACCGATGCGAGGGGACGACGGATATCACCTGCGGCTCCGAGCGACAGCCTTCTTCTCCAGAAAGCCACCGGTACGTTGCCGCACGGCGGTGGAATTCGATTCCAGCCCGATAGCGAGGACTATGCGATCTTGCATCGTTGGATCCAAACAGGATTTGCCAGAACGAGCGAGTCTGACCCAGTTTTGAAATCGGTTTCGATACAACCCGATCCACGATCGCTCGCGCCCGGCGAGGAAGTCCAGTTAATGGTAAACGCCCATTACACGGACGGTTCAACTCGCGAAGTTACCAAGTCGAGCGCGTTTCAATCCAACGAGCCAGCGATCGTGCGCGTCTTTGACGACGGCAAGATACGAGCTGGCCAGTTACCTGGCGAAGCGACCATCATGGCTCGCTACATGGGAAACATAGCGACCTGGAGTTCCGCCATTCCGCGGCCCGAGCCCGTTTCTTCGGAAGTGTATGCCAGCTTGCCTCGCCGCAACTTTATCGACGATGCGGTCTACAATCGACTTCAGCAACTGCGCATCGTTCCCAGCGGTCCCGCATCCGATGCGCAGTTCCTGCGCCGAGCGACATTGGACGTCATCGGACGACTCCCAACCGTCGACGAGACAGTCGAGTTTTTGCGCAACGATGATCCTAACAAGCGAGAGGCTTTGGTCGACCGATTGCTAGACATGCCTGAGTATGCCGATTGTTGGGCCAACAAGTGGGCCGATCTTCTGCGACCCAACCCGTATCGAGTTGGCATTAAAGCGGTGATCAGCCTCGACGGTTGGATTCGAGATGCATTTCGCCAGAACATGCCTCACGATCGTTTCGTGCGAGAATTATTGACAGCCAAGGGAAGCACCTGGCGAAACGGAGCCGTGACCGTGTTCCGCGATCGACGCGAGCCCGACGAAATCGTGACCATCGCCAGTCAACTGTTCATGGGCGTTCGATTGGAGTGCGCGAAATGCCACCAACATCCATTCGAAGTCTACGGCCAAAAGGATTTCTATGCTCTCGCCGCTTTCTTCGCCAAGGTTGGGTACAAAGGAGTCGGCCTTTCCCCTCCGATCTCTGGCGGTGAAGAGGTTATCCTGGTGCGCGGCAGCGGTGTTGTCAAACATCCTCTTACTGGGCAAGCCTTGCCTCCTACTACACTGCGTGGATCCACTGTCGAGATCAGCGAAGGAGACGATCCTCGCGATGCGCTGGTCGATTGGCTTACCAGCCCATCCCATCCGACGTTTGCCCACGTTGCGGTCAATCGGATGTGGGCGGAATTGTTCGGAGTCGGCATCGTCGACCCCGTGGACGATTTTCGAGCAACGAATCCACCGAGCAACCCGGCATTGATCGATGCCCTTGCAAATCATTTTCGGGAAATGGGTTTTGATAACAAAAAGATGCTCCGAAGTATCTTGCTGTCGCAAGTCTACTCCTTGGACAGTACCCCCAACTCGACGAATGCAGCCGATAATCGCAATTTCTCTCGCCACTATCGGCAGCGATTGAGGGCAGAAGTGCTGGCCGATTCGATTGCTCAAGCGACCGAAACCTCACACACGTTTTCGGGCCTACCCCCAGGAACCCGAGCGATGCAGTTGTGGACACATCGGACCGAGTCGGAACTGCTCGACGCATTCGGTCGCCCCGACCCCAATCAAGATCCCCCCTGTGAACGGATCCCCGAATCGACCGTAGTACAGGCGCTCCATTTGATGAATGCTCCGGCGATTGCCAGCAAGATCGCTGCCGATGAGGGACGATGTCGACGGCTGGCAGCGAGCGATCGAACCCCCGCACAAATTGTGGAAGAACTCTATTTGGCTACCTTTAGCCGATTTCCGTCCTCCGAGGAATTAAAATCGCTCGAGGCGGAGTTTGCAAAACCCGATCAAGACCGCGGGGTGTTGATCCAGGATATCTTGTGGTCGATATTGAATTCACCCGAGTTTACGCACAAGGATTGAATCATGCTCAGACGCAACTGGTTGCAATTGGGAATTGCTGGTTTGGCCGGAGGAGGACTCAGCGGCCTGTTGCGTCTTCGGGCTGCCAGTGCTGGCGAATCATCGGTGAAGAAGCCCAGCAGTTGCATCCTGATTTGGATGGACGGAGGTCCGACCCACTTCGAGACATTCGATCCCAAGCCCGATGCACCAGTCGAGATTCGAGGAGATTTTCGCCCGATCTCAACCAGTGTCCCTGGCACCATCATCTGCGAACACCTGCCGCAGTTGGCTCAGATCGCCCACAAGTATGCGATCGTCCGATCCGTTCGGCACAATCAAGGAAACCACGGTGCGGGGAACCACTACATGATGACCGGCGCGCCTCCGCGAATTCCGGTGGGGTGCGGGGCATTCGTCAGTTTCCATCCGAGCATGGGGTCGGTTGCTGCCAAGGAACGATCGGCACCGCACGGACTGCCTCCCTATTTTTCGATGCCGAGTATGTCTCGCTCGGGTGGCCCCAACTTTCTGGGAGCCAAATACGCTCCCTTTGTTGTCGGAGGCGATCCGAACAATCAGCACTTTCAAGTCCGCGATGTCGAGTTGCCAAAGGGGATCGGCGAAGATCGCTTTCGAGCACGACGCGATCTGCGACATCTGGTGGATCGATTGCCTCGCTTTAGCGATCCCGCAACAGCGGATCCAGCGATCGCAGTCGACGAGTTCTACACACAAGCCATCGAACTGGTGACAACACCCGAGGCACAGAAGGCACTCGATTTAGCCTCGGAACCTGATGCGGTGCGTGAAGCATACGGCCGCAATAGTTTTGGACAACGCGCACTATTGGCCCGGCGATTGGTCGAAGCAGGCGTCCCGTTTGTGACCCTCTACGATGGTGGATGGGATCATCATGCAGATCTCTTTGGAGCGTTGGAGAAGCGATTGCCCTCGTGGGACCAAACGGTTGCGACGCTGATCAATGATCTCGATGCGCGCGGTTTGCTTGAAACCACGATGGTCATTGCTCTCGGGGAATTCGGAAGAACGCCGACCATCAGCACGTTGCCCGGTCAGAGCAAGCCCGGACGGGACCACTGGGCCAGCGCGATGTCGATTCTGTTCGCAGGAGGTGGCACACCCGGCGGCCAAGTCGTCGGTGCGACCGATCGCCAAGGTCATTCTGCCGTTGAACGGATTTTGTCGCCAGAGAATTTTGTTTCGACAGTCTATCTCAAACTCGGCATCGATCCGAACACGATCTACTACACGCCAGCGGGCCGCCCCACGCACTTGGTGAGCGATCCCACTCCTATCAGCGAATTGATGTAAAGCAACAATTTGATGAGATCGCTGGCGCTAGCTTTTGGATTCTCCTGCGGAATGATCGGCCAATGTGCCGGTCAAGGGCTCGAAGGGGCGAAGATCTTCCCGATGGGAGGACAACGGGGCGTCGAAGCCAGCATTGAACTGCAAGGCAAAATCGAACCCTGGCCCGTCAATGCATGGTCGAGCCATCCCGGGATCACCTGGAAGGCCCAGGAAGCCAAAGGGAAAATGGCGGTGGTCATCGCACCCGATACTCCACCTGGATTAGCCTTCGTTCGCTTTTATGATCAGCAAAGCGCCTCGGCGATGATCCCGTTTGTGATTGGTGACAGTCCAATCGTCGAAGAGACCGAACCCAACGATGCCTATCGCAAGCCACAACCAATAGCAGGTGCTCGGTGGGCTTTCCATGGGATCCTTCAGAAGTCTGGCGATGTTGACCATATCGGTGTATCGATGCAGCGAGGTGAGCGATGGTGGTTTTCGTTGGAGGCCAATCGTTCGCTTCGTTCACCCATGGATGGCAATTTGCAGATCCTCGATGAACGAGGAAATGTACTCGCACAGAATCTCGATCGCTTTGGCTTGGATCCCGCTATCGAATGGGTTTGTCCCAAGGATGCAGTCGTATCGGTGCGTGTCTTTGCGTTTCCCGAAACACCGGATAGCACGATTGGCTATGCAGGTGGCGATACGTTTCGATACGTGTTGCATGGGATGCAGGGAGCAACCACTGCATGGGACGATTTACAACGCGATGCGATAGCCATCAACGAACCCAGCGATCGCACGGCACCAACGACCGCAGGAACTGCTTCATCGAAGCTTGCTTACTGGGGAACTTTTGAATCCAAGGGTGATGAGGATGCCATCGCAATGGAGACCGTGCAGGCGGGGCATTGGCGGGTTGCTGCTCACTCGATCGAAGTGGGTTCTGATGCAGATCTGGTCCTGGAGATTCTCGACGGCAATGGAAAGAGTCTTGCTAAGCAGGGAGATTCGGGCGAAATCAAGGACCCGGTCCTTAAAGATCAGATGAAGGCACCGGGTAAATACATCATCGTCGTACGTGATTTGCATCGTGCCTTTGGCGAGAATCATCGGTATCGGATCGAATTGGTCGACGAGCGCCTGAGCGTCCTGGGAACTATTGCAAAGGATGTTTTTGTTGGCGAGGTCGGCAAGCCGATCGAGATGGAGATCGCACTTGAACGAACGTATGAGTGCGCTGATGAAGCGACCCTTCGTTTGGAGGGTTTGCCTGAGGGAGTAACGTGCGAGCCGGTCGTTTCCCGTTCGGGAGATGACTCAGCGAAGAAAGTTGTCTTGAAAGTGAATGCCAGTCAACCAATTTCGCTCCCTGTTCGGGTTCGCATTGAGCAGGCGGGCCGTGCAGAGGCGGACTATGCGATCAGCGGTCCGCACCGGCAATCGCACCTCTGGTTGATCGCCAAGCCATCGCCGTAGTTATCCAGATTCGTTGAATCCGTGGTCGCCACGGTTGCGGTTTCAACGCAATAAAAGCCGAGCAGCGCAAGCTGCCGGGTTGAACTGCGGCAAACGTCGCAAAGTAAAGTTCGGTTCAACCCGGATGCTTGCGCATCTCGACTGACATTCGTGCAATACACCGATCGTGGCACGACGCGGGGCGTCTTGCCACTTTCTTCGTTTCGATGGGGCTTGTTCCCATCGGACGGTAATCGCAACCAACATGTGACCGCACCGCGGTCTCCATCACGACGCGGGTTTATCCCCGTCGGATGATGATCAGATGGTAGCGTGTCGATTCTAAACCCACGCCCATCGCAAACTCTGGGCGTGCCACCCAACATCGGATTATCGAGCCATGCGGACAAGCCGCATGGTAGCCTTTAATAACTTCGGTGCATCTATTCGTTTAAATTATATACCGTTCTTCTCTCGATCAGCGTCCCATAAGCGTTCATCAACGGTTCGCGCTCACCATCTCCCAAAAATCTTTTTTCCCAAACAGTTTTTGCCCTGCATCTTTTGCCCTCTCGACCGCGCACCGGCATCCCTCGCCTGCGGCTACGGGTTCAGCCATTCCAGATCGAATTGTGCGTGCTTCATGCTCTTGCCACCTTCGACGAAATAACTGTATATCGCGTGCAGTTTGCCATCTCGCGATTGAATGATCGCCGGATAGTGATACGAACCGTTCGGCTGATCTTCGAGATGGCGAGTTACAGGCCACGTTCGTCCTTCATCGTTTGAAAGCGATACCGCCAATCGATTGCGACCGCGCGTCGTGTCGTTGTAGATGAGGACCCACGGCCCCTGTGCCAATCGCACTGCATCGAGTCCGGAACCTGGATTGGGCAACTCCGATGAGGTCACCTCGCCCCAGGTTTCTCCGCCATCATGCGATTCGCAGACTCGCACGTGCTGCGTGAATCCATTCTCACGCATGTAAGCAACAACGCTGCCATCCTTGCGCTCGAGAACGCTCGGTTGGATGTTTCCAAACCCGATGAGCGGTTGGCTGGCTCGCCATGTCGCGCCTTCGTCGTCGCTGATCGCCATGATCGAGATCGAGAAGGTATCGGTGTAGAGAGGCAACAGGATACGGCCCGAGGAAAGAGTCGTTGGCTTGCATCGCGGTTGCCAACCCAATCGCTGAAAGAGTTTATCGGGTAACCGCTGTTTCACCTCAGCGATTTCCTGCAGTAGTTTTTCAGGGATCGGTTGCTTGGAGTTCTGAACCAACTCATCCAGCATTGCGAGAGCCTTTGGGCTGAAGTCGTCTGGTTTGAGCCACAGACTCTCGCGGCGAACCCATTTCGGACAATCCGTACCTAGCGGCGAGTCCGACACAAGTTGCTGCGTGATGCAGGACTCCCATGTATTGGCCAGAACCAAAGGCCAAAAGAGACTCAATCGTCCCTTGCGATCGACATGCATGCAGGTGTTGCCATCTGGAAAGCCCGGTGTGTCGACCATGAGAAACGGTTCGCTCCATTCTGTGTCGCCCGGTTTCTTGCGAGAACCCAGGACTCGCACGTCGTCCGCCTTGCGTTCGCCCGATCCTCGATACCATGAGACCAGCAGCGAACCATCCTCGAGTTCCACGATACCAGGCGCATGGTTGTGTTCTGAGTTCAATGGAAAGACCAACTCGGACACAATCGTCGGTTCGGTCGCAACGATTCTGTCCGCAGGCTCGATCGCGAAAAGAAACAGGCTTCCTGCGATCAACGTCAGGAATGAATGTTGCAAAGATGTGGATGAATGGATCGGCATATCTATAGCTCCGAAGCAAGGAATCAAAGGAGGCTTAGTAGTATAGCGGAGAATTCGGTCTATTTTAGAGAATCGGACCGAGACAGCAGCGACAATAGATTCGTAACTTATCGGCGTCGATTACTCGGGCTCAGAAGAGTCAACGGGATTCTGAGCACCGAAACGGATGAATTGAAACATCGCGATCACGATCAGAAAAAGGCTCGCTGCAGATGCGAATGCACAGGTGGCGAGGAACCATGTCACGATATCGTTGGAGCCATCCGATGGCTTGGGGATAAAATTCTTTCCGAGCATTAGTGCTACATAACCGCAATAACCGAGCGCATCGGCCAGATACATTAGAAAGCCCACATTCGCGCGATCTCGAGTCAATGCGATCACTCGTTCAAAGATAGTGGTATGCACCGCTACATAGGGAAGATAAAGACCGGCCCCTACCATGACCATCATCCACTCTGGGGACAGCGGAGATGTGCGTTGCAGAAAGACGGCGGCCAAAGTGACTAGAAATCCCAAACCGCAAATACAAAGCGAAGTTTGAAGTGCCACGCGGTTGTTCGCGATCAACACCGAAGAACCGTTGGCAACCATCGCAATCAATGCCACCCAAATGTCGATCGACGCATAGGCGCTCGGTTTGACCGTCGCTCCTAAACCAGCAAGGATTTCGGGGGCAAAATCATCGCGGAGGCTTCGCAGAATCGTCACCAGCAGATACATGCAAGAAATCGCTGCTAGACCTCCCGCGTAGGTGCGCATGATACGAATCCGATCCTCCCGGCTCATCGGCTCCCGCTTGCTTCGCGCCGATTCATCATGTTCATCAGGCGGAGGGATACGGCTCAGCATCCAAATAAAGCCAGCGATCGGGATCAGGAACAAACAACCTGCTAGAAATGGCATCCACCGCTCCGATTGCGGAACACTCCATTGCCATGATTTTTGGGTGTATTCCAGCAGGGACTGTCCGACCGTTTTGGATACGCCACCAGCAAGAATGAAACTCGCGCACAGACCTGCGGTCAAAGCCTCGGTCATGCGTCGTCCCTCGAGAAACCCGAGCACCAATCCAAAGACGATTCCCAAAGGCAGACCGTTCAAGAAGATGCAAAAGATATGCCAAGGGGCGGGTACGATCGCAAATAGCAACAACGAACCATGCGCCAAGAGAATCAACCCGAACAGCAGACCGGCCCGCTGCTCGCGCTTCACTTCCGACACAACCCGAATTCCGATGATCTTGGAAAGCAAGTATCCAACAACTTGCGATGCCACCAAGACCGCCTTCTGATCCCAATCCTGCCAGCCATCGTCTGTATAAGCTGCTGCAGTGAACGGCTTCCGATACATGTACATGCAGAAATATGTGCCAAAGGCCGCGATCACCGCCCACAGATGGATCCACCATGGGGTTTGGTAAGGGGAATCGCGGTTCACTGTTTCAGCATTCACACTGGCTCTCTCGGACGGTTCATTGCAAAGGAGGGAAAGGATACCGATTCGACTTGGCCTATGCGTGAAGGAGGTGAGGATAGTCGATCAAGATCGCGAGAATAATACGGGGAGATCGGCGACCGAATCCAACACGATATCGGCACCCGCCTCGAGAAAACTCTTAGCGATCCGTTCGCAGTCCGCTCGCTTTTGAGCTTCCGGCAAGGCATCGAAATCCTTCTGCGACAAGCCCATCGCATTGCCCGTTGCAGCCACGGCAGCGGTCCAGCATCCTGCATGTTGTCCCGCTTGGATCCCTGCGATCGAGTCATCGATCACAAGCAATTCCTGCATAGGAAAGATCCCTAAAGATTCCGCCGCACGAAAAACTTGCCAGGGAGCCGGACGTCCGGCCGCTACCTCGTCGGAACATACGATGCAATCGGTCACTAAGCCAGCTTCCTCGACGATTGGCTGCACGACATCCATCAGCGCACGGGTGTAGCCCGTTGTCGACCCGACCGCGATACCTCGAGATCGGCACCATTGAATCGCATCGATCACTCCCGGGATGACATCGGAATGTTCGCCGAGAATCCTCTTTTGCAATGGCAGGAATGTTTCATAGAGGTCTTCGACATCCAGTTCCGTCGATGCGCGACCAAAGCGAGCGACCCAAAGTTCCTGAATACGTGGATAGGAAAGCATCGAACGGATGTGATCGATCTTGGCTTGCCCCATCGGCCCGCGAGCTTCCGCTTCAGTCACATCGATCCCCACCGAGCGAAAGATCTCCGCAAACACTTGGGCAGGAGCCATGCAACCGAAGTCAACGATGGTTCCGGCCCAGTCGAAGAGGATCCCTCGAATCTCACCTACGAAGATCTGTTTGTCGGGTTGAAAGTAAATCATGCGTCATTCGTCTCCCATCGATTCCATGCTCGCTCGGCAACTCCCAACGAGAGGGTCATGCCGTTGCCACCCAAGCCGGTACAGACATGCACTCTGGGCTCTGGTTCTCTTTCAAAAGCAATATCCTGTGTGTACTTGGCGTAGATCCCATGCCATCGAGACTGCATCTCCCAAGTCGGCAGGACCAAAATCTTTCGCAGTTCGCGTTCGATCAGTCGATCGATTTCCGATTCATCGAAGGGTTCTACTTCATCATCGTACTGATGGGAATCTCCCAACACGACCTGGCCGAGATGGTTCTGGGATGCCATGACATGGATGCCGAATCGATCCAGCTCGGGCGTTTGCGATGCGACTCGTTGGATAAGCGATCGCAGCGAAGCGCAATGCTGGAAGTTCGGATAGTGTCTCAGGGTTAAACCACTGGCCAGATGGGGACCGATGCGCCAGTCATCGGGCTGAGTGATCGTTCGCATCATATGAAGCTTGCACCGCCGGATGCTTTGCTCGCGATACACCTCGGGCTTCAAAGTCGCCAAATCGTCGCCAGAGCAAATGACAATCCGATCGAAGGAATGAACTGCTCCACATCCCGCGACCAGTTTTCCCGGCTCAACATGGACCACAGCCGTCGAGTATCGAACATCGACCCCGTACTTGGATTGCAACCAAGTCGGCATCGCGCGAATGGCCGAAGTCGGATCGACACAGCATTCGGTGCTGCTCCAAAGTCCGCCGAGCAAGCCTGCGGGGTTCGCGGCGGGTGTACGGTTCAAGACTTCATCGCGAGTCAACAAACCCAACGTCGTTCCGCGATGGGAAGATCGGTGTGATTCGTGGAATTCCTGAATGACCTCCCACTCGTCCGGGCAATGGGCTAGGTGGATGGACCCGCAAGGCTGAACCCAAATGCCAGCTTCTTGACTGGCTCTCAGCCACCGCTCGCGCGCGGTCAACGCAGTGTCTTGCGCGTCATCGCGCTGGCCGATGACCCAGATCATTCCGAAATTGCGGATCGAAGCTCCCGAAGCCTTTGAAGATCGTTCGAAGAGAGTGACCGAATGTCCCCGTTCGGCCGCAGACCACGCATGGGCCAGACCCACGATCCCCGCGCCGACGATAGCGACACGTTCCTTGGGAGAGTTATTGATTGCCATGCGAAGAAAGCCTTTAGATGATCCCTAGTTCGCGAAGTATTGCAGAGACTCTAGCCCGATCATCAGGGCGAAAGCGATGAAACGGATCGGCAAGAAAATCATCGCAGATTCCCATCAGCGATAAACCGCACTTGGTTCCCTTGATGAAGCGGGATGCGTATTTGCCGATGGAGTAGATCGCTTGAAGGCGTTCGATCTTTTGCTGCAGTTCATCCCAAGTTGTATTCTGCTCACGGACGGCTCGATATAAATCCACGAACCACTTGGGACACAGATTCGCACCCCCTGCCACACCGCCGTCACCTCCTCGCAGCAGAGCTTCGGCCAACATGGCTTCCGGGCCGATCATGATCGACCAGTCCGGCCGGCGTTTCTTGAGCTCAATCAATCGCGTGAAATAATCCAAGTCGCCCCCGCTGTCCTTGACACCCACAATCTTGTCATGCCGACAGAGGTATTCGAGCGTGTCGATTTCGAAGGTAACTTTTGTCAAACTCGGGATGTTGTAGAGCATCACCGGCAAAGGAAGTTGAGGAATCAGCTCGTCGACGTAGAACTTGAGTTCGGTTTGCCCCGCAGGAAAGTAATAGGGAGTGGATAGAACAAGTCCATCGGCACCGCTGCTGGCAGCATGCTTCGCAAGGCGTACCGTCTCTACAAACGAGGTATCGGTAATACCGACCAGCACTGGAACGCGATTCGCGACGATGCGAATCGTTTCAGTGATCATCTCACGACGAAGGGGATAGCTGAGGCTGGGTGCTTCACCTGTGGTGCCCAGGACGAACAGACCGTGAACACCCCCTGCGACGACATGTTCGATCAATCGCTCTAAACCCGTGTAATCGAGTTGATCGCGAGCGACCATGGGAGTGACCAGCGGAGGGATCACGCCGGAGTAGCGAACTTTCATTTTTATTCTCTATATACGGTAAGCCATATCAAGCTTGTAGATTGTAACACATGGCTTTCGCATCTGGCCGTCCGCACGCCTCCTGGGTGCCGGTTACAATCGTGCAGATCGGATTTCGTCTTTTCTTCACAATGTTGTCTTCACGAGGGGATTTGAATATCTACCAATCGTTGCTTGTTTTCGTGAGCGCATTTCTGCTATTCCTTGTCCAGCCCATGGCGGGGAAGGAGCTGCTCCCGAAGTGGGGTGGGGCGGCCAATGTGTGGACAGCCTGCTTGCTCTTCTTCCAGATCAGCTTGCTCATTGGCTATGCCTATGCGTGCTTGTCAGTCCGAGCGCTCTCGAGAAAAGGACAAGCATTCGCACAGGCGGTCTTGATACTGGTAGCAACGGCTTGGTTGCTGGTGGTCCCTTCATCGCAAGTCAGCTTCAACGCATCATATCCCGCCGTCTCTGTCTTGGTCAGCTTAGCCGTCAGTATCGCGTTGCCAACTATAGCTCTCGCGAGCGCCAGCCCAATCGCTTCCTCATGGCTTAGCACGTCGAGCCAAGGGCGGGAGCCGTACTATCTGTATTCGATCTCGAATGCAGGGTCCCTTCTCGGGTGTCTCGCGTATCCCTTCGCGATCGAGCCGTGGTTGAACCTGACGCAACAGCGATGGAGCTGGCGTGCGATCTATCTGATTCTCGCCATCGGCTGGGTGGTAGCGTGCAGGCGATATTATCGCAGCGATAGTTTCATTGCCAACGAAGGTTTGAAACAGACCCAGTCGCCGAACGAAAACGACTCGCCCAGCGCTCTGGCATCTCTGCTGTGGTTGATTCTCCCTTTCTGCACCGCGGTTATTTTGGCCGCTTCCACTCATCATCTCTCACAAGCTGGCGTTGTGGTTCCTGGTTTATGGGTTGTTCCATTGGCGATTTATCTTGTGACCTGGTGGTTGGCATTCGGAGGTTGGGGGCCGAAGCGTTGGGGAGGATTCATGGCTTTGTTTTACCTCGGCGCGTCGATTGCTCTGGTGCTGATCATCTTCAAGTTGTGGTTGCCTTGGTTAGCCATCATCGGAGGATATAGCCTAGTGATGTTTTGCACCGGATTGGCGTGTCACCGCTTGCTCTATGAAGTTCGTCCCAACGCCGAGCAATTGACTGTCTACTATCTTGCAATCTCGGTAGGAGGTGCGTTAGGAACAGCCTGCACATTGCTGCTCGCCCCGATTTGGTTTACCGATTACTACGAGTTGCATGTCGGGCTAGCGTTGGCTGCAATGGCGATGTCGGGCTATTACGTGAATTATCTCACTCGGCGGCTTGGCAAGGAGTTGTGGGTGCGGCGTTGGTCATGGCCGATGAACCTCGTCCTGCCGTGCGTGCTCATTGGCAGTCTATGGACACAGTCATCGACGCCGAATGTGGAGACCACCATCGATCAGCGACGAGACTTTTACGGTGTCGTTCGCATCATTGAGAATAATAAACTCGGATTCCGTGCGATGGTACTCGGACAGACGATCCACGGTGTCGAACCCCTCAACGGTCAACTCGATGTGGATCAGAGCATGTATTACGGTACGCGTTCCGGAGTAGCGCTCGCTTGGGGATGGACCCGGGAGCGATTGAAACGCCCCCTTCGAGTCGGTGCGATCGGGTTGGGGGCTGGAACCATGTCTCTGTATGCGTCGCGCGAGGATCACATCGTCTACTATGAGATCAGTCCCGCGGTACGTGACTTGGCGCAAAAATATTTTCATTACCTCGCATCGCATCAGGGATCGACCGATGTTCGGATGGGAGATGGCCGAACAGTCATCGCGAGCGAAGTTGCAGCTGGCAAAGCACTGGACGAACCGATGGATCTGCTCCTCATCGATGCCTTTACCAACGACTCCCTTCCGATGCATCTATTGACGGTCGAAGCGATACAGACGTATGCGAGCCGATTGACCCCTGAAGGGGTGATCGCCATGAATATCACCAATCGAAACTTGGATCTGGCTCCGATACTCTTCGATGCCGCGCGACGGACCGGATATCAGCCGCTGTTGATCGAAAATCCGATCTCTGTTTCTGAAACGGCCAAGCAAGCGGGACCAACCAGGGAGGTCCGGTGGTTGCTGATGGTGCCCAAGAGACTTGAGGTGCCAGCATGGCCGGGCGCGCGAGGGAGCTTGAGAAACGCAGGAACAGCTTGGACCGATTCCCATGGCAGTCTGCTCCAGGCGATTCGACGTTGAAACTCGGTACGCTCTAAGCCGCTCGTCGGATTTCCTCTGGATCCGCGGTCTCGGGCTGTGCGGTAGCAGGGATCGCCGATGCAGGGATCGCCGATGCAGGGATCCCTGAAAAGAAATCCCGAAGCGACATGCTTTGCAATAGCGATCCGCTCTGGCCAAAGAGCTTGATCTGTTGCTCGTCAATAAACCAGATGATCGAATACCCAGCCAAGGAGAACTTCCGACCGCAGTAAGCACCGTCCCGAATCAAAGTTGTCTCGAGCATGAGAGACGACGATTCGTCTCCACCATTGCGGAATACGAAATCTCGGAAAGATTTACGGACCAATTCGGCTTGCGTTACACTCATACGGCTTCGTATCGACCGAAAAGGTTGGCAATATTCGTACAGACGTACCGCGGCGTTACAGCTTACGATCCGCAACCCAAACCGCCCGAGGCTCGAACTTTCGGGGATTTGGTTAAGATTGAGGGGTTGTAACGGCCGATCCTGATGGGGTGAGTTTGCCTACCCACTCGCTTGCGGAACGGAGTATTGACGAATGCATGCATTCTTGTCCCCTGTCACCTTCGACTCGGAGATGGTGGAGCTTGGCTCTGGCCAAACGCGATTCGTGCATCGCTGGGCACCGCGAGGCCAAGGGCCATGGGGTTGCCTGAGCATCATTCACGGTTTTGGCGATCATGGCGGTCGATTCGCTGGGATGGCCAACAGTTTGGCCAGCATGGGACTGAGTGTGATCGCATGCGATTTGGTTGGACATGGTCGAAGTCCAGGAAAACGCGGCGTGATTGTTTCTTACGATTCCCTGCTCGATGAGGTGGAGCGGACCCTGTCGCATGCACATGGATGTTGGCCGAAAATACCGCATTTTCTCTTTGGTCAGAGCATGGGTGGTAATTTGGTTCTCAATTGGGCCATTCGTCGGGACAGGAGTAGCATTCCTCTCTTCGGACTGGTTGCTGGATCACCGATGCTCCGCAGTCCGAACACACCCAAAGAAGCCTTTATGAATGCCGGTAGGTGGTTGGCAAAGCGGTTGCCTAATCTCCGAATCCCAACCCCTGTCCAGGTTTCCAAACTCAGTCAGGACCGTCGAGCACAGGATGCTTATCTGCGGGATCCTTGGGTCCATCGGTCGATGTCTCTGAGACTGGCAGCCAGCCTGATCGACAGCGGTTTGTGGGCGATTGAGCATGCATCGGAGTTGCGAGTACCTGCGTTATTGATGCATGGCAGTGACGATACGCTCACCTGCCCAAACGGAACGCGGGAATTTGCGGAAAGAGCAGGACAAATCGTGACCCATCGCAGTTGGCATGGATGTCGCCATGATTTGCACGACGAACCTCAACGAGAACGGGTATTTGCTACGCTAGCCCATTGGCTCAAAGAACAATGTGTCAGTTCGATTAGGGTGCACGAGGGGGTCGCATTTGCCAAGGGTTTGGCAGCTTAGATCGTATTGAGGGATTGGCTTGCCCCTCGTATACTACTTCCCTTTGAAATCCGGGGTAAACCAAACAAGCCATTGCCATGAAAAGTGAACGCGGTCAGGTTCAGGAAACCAATTTCCTCGCTGACAAAATCGAACAGAAGCTTGCACAGATTCGACCTTACCTGCCTGCTTTAGTGGGTGTAATCGTGGTCGGCGTTATCGGCTTGATTGGCTATGGGGTCTATGCGACCCAGCGTGAGACCCGTGCCGCACGGGCCTGGACCGATTTCTATTTCTCCGACACCGCGATCAACAATCTAGAAGCGATTTCGAAGGATTACGAAGATACCAGCGCTAGCGTTTGGGCTCGAATGACGGCTGGCGATCAGAGTATGGCTGAAGCGATGCGCAAGTGGAACGTAGATCGAGCCTTGGCGGACCAAAAGTTTCAGGAAGCAGCCGACGATTACCGAGATGCTGCGAGTCGTTCAGCCGACTCCTTTGTAGAGAGCCGCGCTCTGTTCGGGCTGGCGCAAGCATTAGAAGGGATGGGTAAGCGAACGGAAGCCATCGACGCTTATCGACGGATCAGCAGTTTGACCGGATTGCCCGAGGAGTACCTGACCGAAGTCAACTCAAGGATCAAATGGCTCGAAGGGAAAGAAGGGGAGTTCTTCTACGTTTGGTACAACGAAAAACGTACGGATGCTCCTCCGCCATCTAACGATGGAGCGTTGCCGGGTGGACTCCCCTCCATTCCCGATATCTCGTTCCCACCTCTCTCACCTTTGCCTGAAGGAACGGCCCCGCCGGTTGACCCGCCCGCTGGCGAATCGGCTGCGGGCGATGCGCCTCAAGACAAGCAAGACAACCAAGACAAGCCTTAGTGGCTTGTCGATACCCATGGCAAAAAAGTCGAAGTCTACGGAAGAAACACCTCGGGAAACCGGTGTGCTTCCGCTTGATGACTGGATACTCCCGGATCCAGATGCGCCTTTAGTCGCTTTACCGCAGCGAGAACCCGCGACAACGCCCGCGTCTCTCTTGACCAACGCCAGTTTCGTTGTCGAAGAGGAGCATCGCGAGTTTCGGGTCGACTTGTTTTTGACATTGAAAATCGACGGCTACAGCCGGGTGTTTCTGCGCCGCATCATCACCGAGGGGAATGTGCTCGTGGATGGTCGTCCGGTCAAACCGGCGTTTCGCGTTTATCCCGGGCAACGGGTTGAGATCGTCGACCTCCCTCCACCCCCGACCGATGGTCCGGTTCCCGAAGCGATCGAGTTGGATGTCCTTTTTGAGGATGAATCGATGGTCGCGATCAACAAGCCTGCCGGGATGGTCGTCCATCCGGCGAAAGGGCACTGGTCGGGGACACTCACATCGGCACTGGCCCATCATTTCCAGCAGTTGAGCGATGCCGGAGGACCGACTCGCCCAGGGATCGTCCATCGGCTCGATCGCGAGACCAGCGGCGTTATCTTGATCGCTAAGACCAATGAAGTTCACTTCAAGCTATGTGCCCAATTCGAAGCCAGGGAAGTGCATAAGACATATGTCACGATCGTAAGTGGAAAACTGGATCGCGATCGAGATCGGATTGTTTATCCGATCGGGCATCATCCTTATCAGCGGGAGAAGATGGCGATTCGAAGCCATCACCCGAGCGCCAAGTCAGCCGAGACGTTGTTCGAAGTCGTCAAGCGATTTCCGGGTTACTGTCTCCTGCATGTCTTTCCCAAGACTGGCCGAACCCATCAGATTCGCGTCCATTTGGCTCATATAGGCTGCCCCGTCCTTTGCGATCGGTTGTATGCTGGACACGCCCAGATCACCCGCGGTCAGTTGCAACGCCGTGCCGCCAGAGGCTTGCCCCCTCGGGAAAACGATTCGGAAATCCTATTGAATCGCCAAGCTTTGCATGCCGCCAAGATCGAGTTCACCCACCCGAAAACGGGTCAGTCACTCTCCATCGAAGCCCCGCTTCCGGAGGATTTGCAGCGGGTTTTGGAAGCCTTGGAGGCAGGCGAGTAAAAGATTCCGGAAGTTTTTTCGGTGAGTGATTTCGCGTCTGGTTCAGGAGTGCCCTTGCCAAACGCAGGCCAATGCGAATGATGTACGGATCTCAGGCATATCTCCCCTACGTGAAAGGAACAGACACGTGAGCCACGCTTACCAAAGCTACCAACGCCAGCGTCAGATGACGCTCGGAGATCTGCTTCTGGAGAATCGCATCGTCTTTCTCCAAGGGGAGATCTACACAGGAAATGCGAACGAAGTGGTGATGAAGCTGCTGTATCTCCAGAGCGAGAACCGACGCAAGGACATCCACTTCTACATCAATTCGCCAGGGGGCGAGGTGCGGGCCACGTTAGCGATTTATGACACCATGCAGATGCTATCGTGCCCCATCGCAACCTACTGCGTTGGCGAAGCGGCCAGCGGAGCGGCTGTGCTTCTAGCGGGCGGTTCCGCTGGGAAGCGATACTGCCTACCCAATAGCACAGTCATGGTTCACCAACCCCATGGTGGTGTCCGCGGCCAAGTTTCCGACATTGAAATTCAAGCACGCGAGATCCTTCGCCTGCGATCTCAGCTCAACGACATTCTCGCTAAACACACGGGCAAGCCCGCCGAACAAATCGCCGCCGACACCGAGCGAGATTTCTTCCTGACCGCCCAGGATGCCAAAGAATATGGCTTGGTCGATGAGATCATCGTCAAGCAAGCGGTTGAGGAAGAGAAATAATCCCAACGACAATCTAACCCTCTCAGGAGACGAGGTTCGCCATGCCACTGATTCCTTATGTGATCGAGAAGAGCGGTCGCGAAGAGCGAGCGTACGATATCTACAGTCGCCTTCTCAAAGATCGCGTGATTTTCCTAGGAACAGATGTCAACGATGAGATCGCCAACGCGCTCGTCGCTCAAATGCTGTTTCTGCAGATGGACGATCCCAAAGCGGATATCCATATGTACATCAATTCGCCCGGCGGCAGTGTCAGTGCAGGCATGGCCATCTATGACACGATGCAGTTCGTGTCGTGCGATGTAGCGACCTACTGCATCGGTCAAGCCGCCTCCATGGGAGCAGTTCTGCTGACCGCCGGCGCCAAAGGCAAACGCTACTCTCTGCCTAATTCCCGCATCATGATTCACCAGCCCTTGGCGGGTATGCAGGGAACCGCAGAAGAAATCTCGATCCACGTCCGCGAGTTCCAGCGAACCAAACGTCGACTCAACGAAATCCTGATCCGCCACTGCGGTCAGAGCCTTGAAAAGATTGAAAAAGACACCGATCGCGATCGTTTCATGGACCCCGAGGAAGCATGCTCCTATGGCTTGATCGACAAAGTCATTGACTCGATGCCTCGCACCGAGACGACTCCACCTGCCGCTTCGTAGAATCTGGGCAGTAGACTAGAGCGAGGCTGATCAGTCCCGCGCTGGCTGCATCGGGCGATGGTTTGCAACCGCCGCGAGCCGTTGCCATGAAAAGTCGTCGCCGACCATTTCCATGTAAGTGCCTGCTCGCTCCCAATCGTCTTCGGTCTCCATCGCGAATTGAAGCGAGTCATTTCTCAGTTGCTGCGGAAGGGGAATCCACAAGCAACGCAAATCGCTTTGATTGAGGCGAACCAATTGAGGTACATCGAGAGGATCATTCGACAAACCCTCTTCCAAAATCTTAGTCAAACCACGTGCGGAACTCATCTCGGCGACTAAACCAAGTCGCTGGAGAGAAAAATTCGGGGCTGCGGGTACTGAGAACCCGACGAAATCAACCTCTGGATGGGCCAAGCCTCGAGAAATTAACGAATCGATGAGTGCGGGATCCATGAATGGACAGCCCGGATGAACGTGAAGAACCCAGTCCGCATTCATCTTCACTGCAATTTCCGCAGCCCTTTGCGAAGGGGTCGGGAGAGAGCTGGGTACGGACTTGGCGTGGCAAAGAGACGCTCGCGCCAACGCGCAATGACTGTCATCCAGTCCGGTAATAACGATGGAATCCAAGAGTGTAGCTTCCGCAAGCCTGCGAATGCTCCACTCCAGAAGGGTCAAACCATCGAGTCGACGCATCGCCGTTTCCCAACGAGGTCGTGTTCCATCCACGGTGATCGCTAAATCAATCAACGCTACGGACTGCCGCGGAATGGTCGCCATAATCTGATGCTCCATGCTTAGGAATGTTTTCCGACTCGCTCAACGTCCTTCCCAGACTGTAATAATCTAAGGATTGAACTCTAGACGTCAACGATCCCCCGCAAGTTCTTCACGAAAACCAAGAGCCTATCCCCTACGAGTCCAGGGAAACTTCAAGTCCACGAGGAGAGGATGGTCCGAACTCCAACTAACATGGAATCCAAACGTTGGATCTTCAACGCGAAATGTACTGCCTACACCGACCGTGTGACCTTATGAGTGCTAGCAAACCCCAACTTCTTCCGGTCGAGGCGAGGACATCGCAGGGAATTTGGTTGTTCTTGATCTCGCTCGCGATTTTCTTTCTTGCCAGCATCTTGTTGTACGTGGTTTACATCTCGTTGCGTGTGCAGAGCAATTCACCCTTCACGCAGCGGTTGTCGATGCCCTGGAGCTTTCTTCCATCGACCGTGTTATTGGTCGGGGTCTCATTCTGTTTGGAAATGGCCTATCGAGGTGCGCGTCGAGATCGGCACTCTCAGGTGAGGAACTATATGCTCGCGGCCTGCGCGATGGGGGTCGGTTTCATGGCGATCCAATCCGATGGCATGAAGCAATTACTCGATGGCCTTGCGAGCGCGACATCTCGAAGCGAGAGCGCCTACGGCTACACATTCATCCTCGTATTCCTGCATGCAGCCCATGTGGTCGGGGGGATGATCGGACTGTGGATCACTGCCCGCAATGCCATGCGCAACGCATATGATCATGAACGGAGTGCTGGCCTTCGCTTCTGCACCCTCTACTGGCACTTTCTCGACTTGGTCTGGGTGGCCCTAATCGCGAGTTTCTGGATCGCGATATGGTTCGTGAACTCCAAAGTCGCAGCCTCATAACTTCGGCGCACCTATTTGTTAATTTTATTGGATTCAATACGGCTTGCCAACAAGTCGATGCTGAATCGCACTACTCGTACTGCAATGCGGTGGCCAGGTTCAGCCGGGCGGCTCGCTCGGCTGGCAATAAAGCAGCCAGCAACACAGCGGAGATCTCGATCACGACTGCAGATAGCAAGAGCCATGGGTAGAAATGATACTGGACCATGTGGCCGGTCACGATCATGGTCGTCAAGTTGATCACCGAGGCGATCCCGAGTCCCATCAGGAGGCCTGGGATGATCCCGATGAGGGACATGATGATCGCCTGCGCCAGGATCATGCGGCGAACTTGCGATCGGGTCATGGCGATCACGCGCAGCATGCCGATCTCACGTGTCTGTTCCAAGATGTTCATGGCAAGTGTATTGATGAGTCCAAAGGTTGCGATCAGGGAGCCCAGGGCGAGGACCACCCAGAGTCCTCCGACGACGTTGTTGATCATCCCTTCGATCCACTGCACCATATCCGCATGCGATTGAAACATCAGCCCTTCGGACTCCGCGAGTTGCTTCAATTCCTTTTCGACTTGCGCGAGAGCCCCCGGCTTGGCTTTCACGATCACTGCATCAGTCCCCTCGATGTCCAAGAGCTCTTTGGCCTTTGTCCCTTCCAAGTAAACGGTCAATCCGCCCGCGAGGTATTCGTTGGTGACCCCTACGATTGGGAGAGATGACTTGCCTTCTTTGGTTTCTAAATCGATTCGGTCACCTCGATGGAGTTTGGTCCGTTCGGAGAGAACCGATCCGATCACGACACCGCCACTTCGGATGTCTTGGAGAACCTGCAATTCCTCTCCTTCGATCAAGTCGAAGAAGTCATTGGTGTTCGCATTGAATTTGCGAACGACGACAATCACGGAGTTTTCGCCCGATCGGGCGCTGACGAATCGAAGCGTATCGACCATCGCCAAACCGGGAACTTGTTCGACTTTACTAGGGAAATCGTCCGGCATATCTGCGGCATGTCCGCTGCTCATGTCGGGCATCGCGGCTCGGATAAAAAAATCCCCGACGATGCTCCGTCGATACCAACTTTGAACATCTCGGATATTGTCGAGGATTGTGCTGGCCATGCCTAAGCCCATGGCCATGGCGACCAAAAGGATACCGATGGTCATCGATGATCGACCAGGATTGCGAAGTATTTGTCTTCTGGCCAGCTTAGTTTCTGTCGGAATGAACAACATGAGGGGGGCAGCAGCGATCGCGGTGAGCATATCGAGGGATGCCGGGAGCATGAGCACCACCCCAAGAATCATGATGACGATCCCCGCCGTGCCATCTCGGAGAGAATAAAGCTCGATGGCGGCGATGTACTGAATCAATCCTCCGAGTACAAACAGCAGCAATCCAGTCGCGAAATACAACCATGCGGAAACGCGGGGCGGTTGGCTGGAAATCGGCTTCATCGCATCGGCTGGGGAAGCGAAGGTGGCCATGACAGCAGGGATCAACGCGCCGAAAAGAGAAACACACAATCCGCAGACCATTGCCGAGGCGACCGGCAGCCAGGTAAGACTGCTTTCAGGGATCTCGATCTGCAGGAGAGCCGATGTGGACTGATTGAGCAACGAGGCTCCAAAGTAGCCCGCAATACAACCGATCGCACTGCCGATACTGCCGAGCAAAGCAGCCTCTCTCAGGATCATCCACAGGATTTGCCTCCTCGTTGTTCCCAAGGCTCGGAGAATCCCGAGCTGACGTCGACGCTCGCCGACATTCATCTGGAAAGTATTGAAGATGATGAAGGTTGCGAGAATGAGCGAGAAGAGAGTCGCGATCAACAAACCGCGCTGAATCGCAGTGGTACTCTCACCTGCGACTTGGCTTCGAAGGGTCGGCACACGAACAGAAACACCTTCGGGCAATTGGGCAGCAACCGCCTTTTGAACATCCGCGATCCGATCCTCTTTCTCAACGACGATTTGGACAACATCCACCTTTCCTTGGGATCTGGTCCAGCGCTGTACGATCCGCATGGGGGCGATGATCACGGCCGATTGCATGGCGCTAGAAGCTTCCTGGGTCTCGACGATGCCTGCGATACGGGCGGTTTGCACGCCGCTTCGCGTTAGAAGTTTGATTTCATCGTCGACCGAGACACCTGTCGATGCGGCGAAACCTGCATCGATCCACACTGCGGTCGGCCGGTCGTCGGTCGTGTTTTCCTCCTCGGCTTCAAACTCCGCTCCACGGATCACCCGAGTCCCTCGCACCTTCTGGTCTTGTCGCAAGTTCACTCCCAGGAGTTGCACACGATACTTGCGAGGGCCAGCTTCCTGTCCTTGAGTCGGCTGCTTATCGTCGAGTTCTCCCGCCGTTGCTTGACTTGTAGCTGTCTGAATCGAAGGGGTATCTCCCTTCTGTTTGACGGTCATCATCGAAAAACGGCGGAGAAGGGGGGAGACTACGTCAATGTCCGAGATATCCCCCAGGAAGCGGAGGTTCTTAACATCCATGGGTGCACCAGCTGCGGCGGCGATTTCGAGCGACGCCTTGCCAGTGACCGATTCGACCATCGCCATTTGGGCCTGCTGTGCCGAGCGGGAGGATACCGCAGTGGCGACAATAGCCCCTGATCCGATCAAGATGCTCAGGAGCGTCAGTAGTGTCCGAACCGGACGTTGCTGCATCTCTCGAAAGGACAGACGGGTCAGCGGCATAGCAAGCTCCGTAGAACCTCAGGCAGCATCGGTGGGGCTCTCCCCGGCTGCGACTCGAAATGCGGACGCATTCGCAGAGAATTCGTCCCGAGTAAGATCGGCTTCGATATTCCCATCGCGAAACTTTACCAATCGGAATGCCGCCCGTGCAACTTGCGCATCATGGGTAACCATCACGATCGTTTGCTGGGAGTCCCGAGCCAGGGAGCGAAGGAGTTCCGTCACTCGTCCGCTTTGCCGCGAGTCCAGATTGCCGGTGGGTTCATCGGCCAACAGGATCATCGGCTCGATGGCCAACGCCCGAGCGATCGCGACCCGCTGTTGTTCACCCCCAGAGAGTTTGGAAGGGATATGTTCCCTGCGATGCTGCATTTCGACTCGTTCCAAAGCGTGCATCGCTCGATCGCGTGCCGCCGAGCGGGGAACGCCATCGAGTTCCATCGGAAGGGCGACGTTCTCCAAAGCGGACAAGGTCGGTATTAGATTGAATGCTTGAAAGACAAACCCGATCTTTCTGCGCCGCAGGAGGGTCCGCTGGTCGTCGTCCAGTGTGGAAATATCCACGCCATCGAGGAGTACTTGACCGCTGCTGGGGGGCTCAATCCCGCCGATGATACTCATCAGAGTACTTTTTCCGGAACCGCTCGGCCCCATGAGAGCGACGAATTCCCCCGGTTCGATCGACAGGTTAACCCCCTTCAAGACCTCTACGGCCAGGTCACCGGTTCCGAACTGCTTAGTCAGGTTGCGCGTTTCAATGATGGGCATTGGTCGTTCTTGGAGGAGGTGAAAAGCCCATTGCCGGAGCCGGCCGGATCGCCGATTATAAACGCTTTCGCAGGTTTTGCGGACCTCAGTTTGCTCCAGAGGGATATTCCAAAAATGAGGGGCCTGGACCGGGTTTTACCGTCTAAATCATTGTAAATTCGAGGGAATATGCGATTCGTTGTCACAGGAGCCACCGGCCTATTGGGGAACAACATTGTTCGTGCGGCTTGCCGCCAGGGGGATGAAGTTGTCGCCGTTGCCCGGAGTGCCAATGCATCTCTCCCCCTGCAGGGACTGCCCGTGACCCCCATCAACGCCGACATCGCAGACCCCAAATCGCTCGAGGGTGCGATCAGCGGGCCGGTGGACGCCGTGATCCATGCTGCCGCCCACATCCATCTGGGTTGGAAAGGTCGCGAGGAATCCGAGAGGATCAATATCCTGGGAACTCGCAACGTTCTCGGACTCGCAGCCAAACTCGGGGCTCGATACATCCACGTATCCACCGTTAATGTTTTGGCCGTCGGTCAACCCGATCAGGTGATCGATGAGGAATCCCACGGACTGCCGCAGGTCCCGTGTACCTATGTTCAAACCAAAAAGGGGGCCGAGCAGGACGTCCGGTCCGCGATCGATCGAGGACAAGATGCCGTGATTGTTTATCCCGGCTTTCTGCTTGGGCCTTGGGATTGGAAACCGAGCAGTGCGCAGATGATTCTCGAACTGCGTCGCGGCGCTCCACCGCTTGCGCCCTCGGGAGGTTGTTCGATCTGCGATGCTCGAGACGTGGCGCAGGGGATCTTGCAGGCCATCGAAAAGGCTCCTCGGGGCGGTCGTTACATACTAGCCGGCGAAAACTGGACCTACTTTCAGTTGTGGTCGGAGATCGCAACCCGATTGAAGCAATCCAAACCTTGGCTCTCAATGCGACCTCCTGGCCGTTGGCTCATCGGGACGATCGGAGACTTGCTCGCAAAATTCTCAGCCAACGAACCGGTATTCAACTCAGCAGCTCTTCGCATGGGTGCGCAGTATCATTGGTACTCAAGTCAACGGGCTCGCGACTGCTTCGGATACCAATCGCGTCCCGCCTCGGAGTCTCTCGACGATACGATCGCGTGGTTGCGCGAGCATGGAAAGCTGGATCCCTCATGACCAAGTCACCGCTTCGATCGAAGGTGCGCGCGGGATTGCATCGGTGTTTGATTCGATTTGGTATCGACACTCGAAAGAAACGCCCCGACCGCGTCGCGCTCGAAAAGATCATCTTCCCCGAATTGCAAAAGGATCCACAGTACCAGTCGATCTTGTTCGTGGGTTGCGCTTGGTACACCCTCCATTACCCAAGCCTCTTTGGTGGAAAAAAATTTCAGACTCTCGAGATCGATCCCGCTCAAGCATGTTTTGGAGCCATGGATCATCGTGTCGGTTCGTGCGAAGAACTCGAAGCGATTTTTTCTCGTGGCCAGTTCGACTGTATCGTGCTCAATGGTGTCTTCGGTTTCGGAATGAATACCCCTGATGCATTGAATCGAACTCTCCATGGTATTCATTATGCAATGCGACCCTTTGGGTTGCTTGTCTTCGGTTGGAATGACTTGCCTGCCCACGCACCCTTTCCACCTTTCTCAGTGGAATCGTGGAATCTTCTGGAGCCATACCGCTTCCCACCTTGCAACTCTGAAAGATATTCATCCGACTCGATCAACCGCCATAGTTTCCATTTCTTCGTAAACCGCCCCTAACTCAAGCATGTCGAATAACTTCGCCACAAACCAAGACGCAATTGAACAGGCTCTGCGCCTGGCCATCCATTACCATGCAGGTCAACGAGACAAGGAGGGGAAATGCTATATGCTGCATTTGCTCCGTGTGATGATGGCCTGCTCCACCCCGGAGGCTATGCAAGTCGCAGTATTGCACGATGTCCTCGAAGACACTTCGGCGACAGCAGACGAGCTACATGCTGCAGGAATGTCGCGCGAAGTCGTCGAGGCGGTCTCGCTGCTGACCAAGCCGGAAAGCATGCGTTACGAAGATTACATCATCCGCTTATCCGGCAACGCATCGGCTCGGCAAGTCAAGATAGCGGATATTCTGGACAATTATCGACTCGATCGTGTTGCCTACCGCCCGGACCACCGCCAAGAGGATCGCCAACGCATCGAGCGTTATATCCTGTCCTACCAATTTCTCGCTGAAAAACTTGATCAGAATGAGTATCTCACTCGCGTCGCAATCGTTGACTAACACGACTTGCCGATCATTTACTCGCTGTGCGGTTTGCGAGTTAAGTCGATTCCATCTATGCTTTAGAACTCCCCTCGCACCAAATAACAAGGAATACACACCATGTCGCAAATCGGACAGAAACTGGAATCGCTCGGACTTAAGCTTCCACCGGCTCCGAAACCGGTCGGGCTCTACAAACCCGTCCTCGTAGTTGGCAACCTAGCCTATGTCTCAGGACATGGTCCTCTCAAGAGCGATGGAACCATGATGTTGGGGCGCGTCGGCGCCGATTTGGATGTTGAGGGTGGGAAGGCCGCCGCCAAGCAAACAGCCCTGGCGATTCTGGCGACCCTTCAAGCAGGTCTTGGCGATTTGGATCGCGTTGTCCGGGTTGTCAAGCTGTTGGGACTCGTCCGCTGCACAGACGACTTTGGACAAAGCCCTGCTGTCATCAACGGATGCAGCCAAGTCTTTGTCGATCTTTGGGGTGAAGACCTAGGGATCGGTGTTCGCAGTGCGCTCGGAACCAACTCCCTTCCCGGTGGGATGGCGGTCGAGGTCGAAGGGATTTTTGAGATTCGATGAGCGAACGGCAAACACTAACGTTCCTCGCCAAAACGCTTGAACGCGCAGGCCTGCAACCCAAAACTCGTTACGGTCAGAATTTTCTGATCGACCTCAATCTCCTAGATATTCTGCTCCAAGGTGCAGATCTGGGTCGTAACGATGTGGTGCTCGAGATCGGAACAGGCCTCGGTTCGCTAACCAAATCGCTCGCAGCCCGGGCAGGTCGCGTGATCACCGTAGAAGTCGATCGCGACCTTCAAGCCTTGGCAGCCCGCGAATTGCATTCGATTCCGAATGTTGAACTCCACACCTGCGATGCATTGCGCAATAAGAACCACTTGCGGCGAGAAATACTCGATGCGGTCTCCGCTGCCTTGTCGCAGATCGAAGGAGCCAAGTTCAAACTGGTCGCAAACCTCCCGTACAACGTAGCGACACCGATCATCAGTAATTTGCTGACCGAGTCGCCGCTCGTCGAACGCATGGTGGTCACGATCCAGAAGGAACTCGGAGACCGAATCGTCGCTCCCCCCAGTTGCAAAGACTACAGTGCGTTGAGCGTCTGGATGCAGTCCCTGTGCGATTGCGAGATTCTGCGTGTTCTACCCCCATCCGTTTTTTGGCCCCGTCCCAAAGTCGACTCGGCCATCCTTCGAATTCGCCCAAACGCCCAGAAACGAAATCGAATCCACGATTTGGAGTTTTTCCACACCAAACTGCGTGCCCTCTTCTTTCACCGACGAAAATTTCTGCGAAGCCAACTCGCTACAGCCGTCCAAGATGAACTCGACAAGCCGGAAGTCGATGCCGTTCTCGAGCGATTGAGTCTCGCCCCTAGCCTTCGGGCCGAACAACTGACCGTTGAACAGATCATTGAGATGCTCGAACTGTGTCGCCAGACAGTTCAAAGCAAGAAGATCCCTACAGACTGATCTTTGGACGGGCTTCATTGGGTGGGCCAACTCGAGGAAGCTCAATCTCGATACAACACCCCGCGCCCTGTTCCGATCGCATCGCAAAACGACCGCGATGCATTTCCACAATGCGACTTACGACGGCCAGGGAGATTCCGAGCCCGCGACCATGCTCGCGCCCGCTGAAGAATAGATCGTTTGCGGATCGCTGCGCTTCACGAGACAACCCCGGACCGGTATCGCTCAGTGTGATTCGAACGCGTTCCTTCGAGGAGTCGACTACAACATCGCACCGCCAACAAACCGCGTCGTTAGGACCGCAGACATCGATTGCGTTCATGCCCAGCATTCGAAGTGCGTCGAGCAACGATGGGGCGTGGACATCGGCATAGATTTGCTCCGAGCCGATATCGCATTCCCAACGAATTCCCTCTTTGCGAGCCTGCTCCTGCAATTGAGACCACGCTTGACGGACAATCGAGCCGATATCTGTTACCGCTAGACTGCAGACCCCACCCTGGATAGCGCGCATCACTTCCGCGAGCATCTCGTGGGCTCGCATTCCTTGATCCATGATGGTGGCTAAGGATCGCTGCGTCTGGGGATCGCTCGCCTCACCCATCAGTTTCTGTGCACGCGCGACGATATTGGCGAGGGGATTGTTGATCTCGTGCGTCAGTCCATAGGCTAGGTTGTAAACCTGTCGTCGCGCTGATCGCTCCACCGCTGCATGAAAAGAAACCTCGCAACTTAAAAGCTGAATCGCTCGGTGTACCGCATCTCGGACGATCGATTGGTCCTCGGACGCCAATTGCGGCAAAAGCCATTGCAGGGCCGCCGTATCGGGATCCTTGCCCTGCGAAACGCTCGCGGGAATGGTCCAACCCCGCCGTTTGGCATACGAAGCGATTTCCCGAAGAATCTCCAACGAACCGGTCTCAGCCAGAGACATGCGGGCCAACAATCGGTCCGCTGCGATCTGTAGAATCCGTGCCGCGACTTGGTGTTGCGGGTCGCTTCCGCCCAAAGCGGAATCCCCGTTGCCTTGAATCATGATGTGCTCCACAAACGATGTAGGCACACATCATACCAAATCCACGTTTCAACCGTGCGTGGCACGGTTCGGTTTGTAGCGGGATCGCCCCTTGCGCACTCCTTTGAAATGCCCCGTTAGGATGTTTCCTCTGCGATCTCGGGCTAACATCGCACCCCGAATCTCATCCCCCTCACGATTGGCCTGAAATGTCATCTCAGTTGGCTTGGAAACCGAGTCGCCATCAGGAGCGCCGATGTCCCCGATCAGAACTTGCAGATGGCCGGTTAACTTGTTCTCATCCGCTGTGAGAACATTACCACGTAACTCTTGCGAGTCAGTACCTCGCTCCCTGAGCGCCACCTCTTCCCCATAGACGTTGAGTTCCATCAATTGTTCGTCGGTCCCCCCCAATGCAACCATGAGGAGAAAACGGCTGTCCCAATACGGTTTCGGTCTCGGGTATTCAGCGATGTCCTCGATATCGCAATCCAATGCCTCTGCAATCCGTTCGATGTTTTTCCTGAGAGCCGTCCAGGGCTTCTGGCGAGGTCGCTTCTTGACCCAATTCGAAAGTGTACTCAATGAGACAACATCCTCGAGTTGCCTATGAAACGCTCTAAGCGATTCATGATCATGGATGATCCGTCGAAAGAGTTGCTCGGACTTGATCACCATCAGCTTCTCGGACTTCATGTCGTCGTCCTCCCTGCAAAGAACCATCGCGAAAAACTATCGCGGAAAAAAGTCGCCGACCCCTCGAGCGATGTTCCCCGTCGCGAAACTCGCCTTGAGGGCCATGATAGCGTTTCATCCTCTCAAGCCAATCTTCGGCCGATGGGGTCCTATGGCGAACGCGTGCATTACGGTGCGAAAAAAAATTCAGAAATGGACGTGGACATTTGGTGATCCCAGAAAAACAA
>JAGWWZ010000241.1 GCA_018970165.1 Planctomycetota bacterium
AACTTCCAATCGCCTGGAAACCCCAAGCTAACGAAAAACAAAAAAATGCACCCGAGCGGCGAAGTCGGGCGTTTTCAAATGAACAATATCTCGTCGCCGCCGGGTGATTTTAGCCGTTCGTCGCTACAAGGATGTGCAAATGACGATTGCGTTATTGAGACTTGGAGTTGCGATTCTTATTGCGTCTATGTACGGATGCGCAACTACGAAGACAAAACGGATTGATGCTCCCGAAGCGATGGCAACTGCTTTAGAGCGATTGATTCGTCCGGGAATGACGATTGAGGAAATCGAAACCGCAATGAAATCGGAGGGATTTACCTGCACTGTCGAACGGCAAAGCTCGTTTATCGAGATGAGGACTTTTCGCGACAAGGAACCCCGCCATGACGGAATTGACTTTGTCCGATGCCGAAGAACTAACAGTGGTGGATTTATGATGGCCCGCCTTTGGTCGGTTGCAGTTTTGCTTGACGGAGACAGATCGACTGGAAATATCTTAGTCTCGCACTACATCGACGGTCCGTAATGATGATAGAATCGACGAACAAAGGGTTGCAGACGAAGCCCTCGATCAGCCGTTTTGACTTGCGTTGAGTCAATCACTCCGGCTCGCTGAACCCTGCCGTTCGCGGATAAACCCACAGTATTAGTTCTACACACTCTTTTTTATGGTTCTGATCCTTGAGCGCGTGAGCCAGCCAGCCTACCCCTACGAGAGCTTTCAGATGGGGATGAGCAGGCTCGACGCATCTGCGTTCGCAGACGCGGTTCGCTGTCGTTGCACGTTCGGCCCGGTAACCTTCGTTGAGCGTGGTGATTTGCTTGGCTGGAGCGATACACCATCGCTGACGATCCATGGAGACGCTGAGGCGCTTGAGGAGTTAGCCGTAGCATGCGATGAGATCGCACGTTGCGGCCGGCATCGCCATGTTCCCCTTTATGCCGAAGACGGCCGCGAGTGCGGCGAGCTGATCCTCGCTGCCGACGAATGATAAATTGATCTCCTCACTGATCCGGCTATGCAGGAGTGCCCGTCAAAAGCGTGAGCCGCTGACCTATACATGGAACATCTGAACCCGAGCAGTGGCGAACCAAGCAATGCAGCGGACTCGCGATAAAATCGGTCGGTGTGGTTCGCGTAAGATCGCGAGCCGCTGATCGCCGACGTTCGTCCTTTACAACAGCCTCATTCAAATCCGACTGAGTATTACCGCCCGAAATCGTCAATTCTCACGTGCCATGAGGCGTGTGAGACCGCTTGTGCAAGCCAAACTCGAATTGATTGAAGAGCTTCGCCTGAAAGACCCGACATGGGACGTCGTCTTGTTGGCGATCACAGACGAATACGATGTTGATCGACTTGACATCATTCCCAACAATGACGATGTATTGCAAATCATCAACGGTTTTCCAGCTGCACTCGACCTGTCGCAAAGTAATGACGCGAATATTATCTCAGCCGTGCTACAATGTGTTCGCAACTCCGTTCATCAATGTAGACTAACTCCCGATGATTACGCGATGGTCGACGCGATCTTGAAAGCCACTTGAGGACGTCGTCAAACCCGAGAATCGGGAAGAACAAAATGTTGGACCGAAGCCCCCGTCGGTCCGTTTCGAACTTCAGAGACCGTGTTGGCGGGGGCTCGGTCAACATGGTCGTTAGGCGATTCCACCCGTCCCTCAATCAAATGTCCAGCATCGCCACCTTCTACATTCTTTCCGAAGCCAATCGCTCAGCGTTTGCCGACGCTCAGCGCAATCAGAAGACCGTCACCTACAAGCGCGGATTGTTCGGCACCAAGGAGATTGTGACCGGAGACCGGTTTCTCTGGGAGTATTTGGACTCCGCAACCACAGGTAAAACCGACTTCGATTTCTCAGGGTTCGCTTTCATCGACTACCTGCTCTCGTTCGTCACGGCATCTCTCCCCGAGCACCTTCACGTTGCCCTGAGAAGCGCCATGGTCGACGACCACTACTTCGTCATCGCTGCGGATTTCGCGTCAAGCTTTGCGGAGTATCTTCGCTCGCATCCCCCCGATGCGACCGCGCTTCAAGCTTTTGTGGCTGATAACAGCCCAGACGCCGACGAGGAGTACATTGGCACCCTCCGCAAGACTCATGACTTTCTCGTCAGGTGGTTCGCAAGCATTGACCGGAACAGCTTTGGCGTGATTCACATTACGTTTTGATCGCATGTATTCAGCTGATGCGCCTAACAACGCGATGCAGCGGACTCGCGATAAAATCGGTCCTGATGGAAAGCCCAAGGTCGCGAGCCGCTGATCGCCAACGTTCGAAAGGAGAATCAACAATGCGATCTTGGGCAAACAGACTGTGCGTGCTTCTAACCTGGTGCGCCTGCATGAACGCAGTGGCTGACTCATGGCGGGATCGCGAGACGCCGGTTCCTTCTTTCAAGCAAGCCCTGCTCAACATGACCAAGGAGCAGGTCAAGGCGAAGCTGGGTCCGCCCGACGACTCAAGCGAAATCAGTTGGGACTATAGGAACGTGAAGTTACGCGATGCCGACTCCGGCAAAACCTACCAACGCGTGACTATATGGTTTCAGGAGTCGAACAACACGCGCGTGTCTAGTTTCAGTTTTCTGGCCGCACGAATGGACGGCGATCAACCGAAGAACGCCAACAGATCCAAAAGGGTCTCGGTGCCCCAGTTCAAACAACTCTTCACAGGTAAGTCCAAAGCTGAGGTAAAGGCTTTCTACGGTCCGCCGGATGACTCAAGTGAGATCAGTTGGGACTATGGAGGAATGAATGTCTACGACCCGGACTCGGAAAAGACATATCGGAAGGTAACCTTCTGGTTTCAGGACGCTGACAACACACGTGCATCAAGTTTCAGTTTCCTAAAGCCGGATTAGGGGAGTGGTTTCGAACCAAGCACTGCACGGTACGGCGTACCGCCGACCGTGAGTGCAGGCGTTCCAGCCCGGCTCTGTCGCTTGCGGCATGAGCAATGGGCCGTAGCGATATGCAGCCGGGCGATCTCCAGCGTGCCCTCGATCTAGTTGAAGATGATTCGTGGCGGGCCCAACCGTGGTGGGCTCATCACGGCCGAGTCCAGCGTCAGGGGCTCAAAGGACTTGATTCAATGTCCAGCCACCTGACGCGTCGAGGCGCTGTGCTTCCAGCGGTGGCCCGATTCCACGTTTAACAGGTCTGCGGTGATTCCAGCCCTTGCGGCGGGCGATCCCGCATGGCCCGCTTACTCAAAGTGCTGGTAGGATCATCTTGTTGTGGGGTGGCGGTGCTGTTGCCAGTCCACGACTCGGACCGGAACCACGCGATGCAATGGACTCGGCATCGTCCTGCGGCGTAGCAGGCCTGTGGGCGAGCCATTGATCGCGGCCGTTAGGAGCACCCTGCAACATGTCCGCAATGAGGTTGTTGCTCGCGGTAACGCTATCGGGCTTTGCGGCGGCGATCGGCGGGTTGGTTTATGGCGTGCTCGCTGTAGGTGTGCCGTATCCAGATCCCACCCCTGCTCAAGCCGCATCGGAGCGTGCGTCCGTCGCTATCAGCGGATGGGCGATGGGCGGCGGTATGGTCATGACGCTTGTTGGCCTCATTGGGATTGCGTTTATCGGCGTGAGCCGCCTGGTGAAATCCGGCTCCTAACCACACGATGCAAAGGACTCGCGGGCATCGTCGTAGTTGATTGCTGACCCGAGGGCCGCGAGCCTTTGATCTTTGCCGTTAGGTGGCCAGATGTTTCGAATCGTACTGCTGTTCGTCGTATCCCTTACGGCAGGTTGCAGTGACCATCTTGATCGGCGTATCAAGATCGTGTTGCCGAATGACCATCACGGCGAGTTCACGATCGTAAAGGACAAGAATGGCAAAGGCGTTGAAGTGACGTCCGACTACTACGTCTACACGGTTCCACAAACTGGCGAACTGCGAACCCCAGATATTTCCCCATTTTTCAAGTGGCATCAGGAGCGTATCGAGTACTTAGATGGACGGGTTCTGGCCGATGTGCAACAAGGAATAACCTCCCGACAGGGCTTCACGATTAAGGATCTCGGTACAACTGCTGGTTCACGGAGGACCGGCCCGAGTTCGTCGGAGGGCAGTGCTAGGCTCGATGGAACAACACTGCGTTGGAAGGTCGTCGCCACTCCCGAGGCCCCCTAACCAGACGCTGGATCAGACGGCGGATAGAATCCAGCGGTGACGCAGAGTCCGTGGTCCGCCGCTGATCAGCTCGGTCGTTCCACCGCTCCTGTCGCGTGAAGCGGGAGTCATCGCGCCGATGGTCGAGCTCCTGATTGAAGTCGCTGTTTGGCTCGTATGGCTTGCCGCGCGGGGCGTCGTGCTTGTTTTGGTATCGCTGCCATATGGTGCTGCTGCAGGGATATTGGCTCGTGACGTCTCGCCTGCCGCTGTCATTTGGCAGGCGATCGCCCGTGCGGGCTCCCTTATCCTTATCGCGATCTTGGTGGGTGTAGCGACATGGCGCCAGTGTGCCATCTCTGAAATGTGGGCTGCCGCCGCGATCGTCGGTGCCGTAGTCTTGGCGAGCGGCAACATTGCTGAGTACCGTAATCATCGACGTGCCGCTGTGGAACCAATCGCTGGATCAGACGGCGGATAGAATCCAGCGGTGTAGAGGATCGTGGGTCCGCCGCTGATCAGCTCAAGCGTTCGGCCCCCTCAAACACGGAAGGATGAGTTGCCAGATGAAGCGACTACAGAATGCGATGCTGTGTGTCATTGGCGTGATGAGCGTAGCCGCCCTTTATCTGGCTGCGCGAGCCCCTTTCAGGGAACTCGCCCATATCGCTGCGCGACTCGACGCCATCGAATCGCGTTTAGCTGATCGCGACAAACTAGATGTGATGCACGCCTCGCTTGCGTCGGATATCGATAGCCAGGGCGTGATTCGGTCCGCTGAGGGAAACGTGATCGGCCACTGGGGCGTCGATCAGCCAATAGTCAGTCTGCCTGTGAAGTGAGAGTCCAAGGTCGGCTGTAGGCCGAACCACACGATGCAAAGGACTCGCGGGCATCGTCGTGGGTGATCGCTTGCCAAAGGGCCGCGAGCCTTTGATCTTTACCGTTAGGCGAGCGCGATATCAAACGATGAACGGCGTGCCGCAGAATCTCGACTTGAAGCCGTTCCATGGCACAGTCCTCGACTACATCATCGTCGCCCGCTATTTGATG
>JAGWWZ010000057.1 GCA_018970165.1 Planctomycetota bacterium
TGCCGTTTGGGTGCTGATACCTACGTTGGAAACGGAAGATCCGAATATCAAGTATTATTGTGACTTCGAGCCTACGCTGGCCGAGTACTCGCGGTCCTTCAGCCATCTCGGGATCAAATGGCGATCGAAGGAGGTACGGCTTCAGGATATCGAACGCTCGTTAGACGAAATAGCTGTTGATTCACTCCCGCGTTCACCGTGCGTACTTAACCTTTGTGATGGCGATGAGACCAACGGTGTGCCCGGAATCAGTGTGGTGCGTGCGTTGGAGAAACGCGGGTGGGCGTATACCGGAGCTAGGGAGTTTTTCTATCATGCCACCACGTCCAAGATCGATATGAAACACCTGTTCGATGCTCATCGGGTACCCACAGCTTCGTGGTGTGAAATCCTGGACGACACCCAATCGAATGAGATCTTCGGGAAATGCGGCATCCCTGCCATCATCAAACCGGCGGTCAGTGCGGGAAGCATGGGGCTGAGCATTAGGAATGTTGTCAGTACGGCTGGCGAGTTCGAGCGATGCATGTCGGAACTGCGTCAAGGATACCGAGGGTGGGACTTGCAACGAGGCGGGGTGCTGGCCGAGCAATTCCTGGACGGACGCGAATTCACAACCTTCATCATCGGGTCTGAACATGAACTGTATATGTATCCGCCAGTAGAACGTGTATTTCACGCATCTCTCCCCTCGAAGGAACGATTCCTCTCTTTCGATCGACTTTGGGAAACCTACGAGACCGAGTCGGCTATGCCAAACCATGAGGATGTATACCGTTATGCGGCCCCTGAGCAATCGCTCCACCCGGAAATCGAGCGGGTGAGCAAGTCGGCTTATCGCGCTGTGCAGGGGACAGGTTATGGACGCGTAGACATTCGGACAGATTCGAAAACCGGCAAACTGTATGTGCTCGAAGTGAATGCTCAATGCGGCCTGAGCGAGGATGAAAATTACACCTCGATCGGTGCGATTCTTCGCTTCGCCAATGAATCTTTCTCAGTGATGACCATGCGGGTGCTAAACGATGCGATGAAGATGCACGCACTCGGTCGCGTCGGATTATCTAGCGCAGGAACCAAAGCCAAGTACGAGGATACGGTATGAAACTATGCGTTCTGCTGCCCGATTACTCCACAAGTTCTGTCGACTATCGGCATTATGATCCACCTCGCGATCTCGCCCGTTGGCTCCCCGATCACGAGCTCGAAACGGTGTTCTTGCACAAAACAACCACCTATGCGCAGTTGCGTTCCTTGAAGAACAAGAATTTCGACTGCTTCGTTAACCTCTGCGAAGGATACTTGGAATGGGACGTTCCTTCGATCGATGTCATCACTTCGCTGGAGTTGCTGGATCTGCCATTCACGGGCCCAACCGCCAATCTGTATGATCCCCCAAAATTCTTGATGAAATACGTCGCTCACTGCAACGATGTTTCCGTCCCCGAAGGCATCGTGATTTGTCTTCAAGACGAACTGCTCCAGCGAACTGCTGAACTTCGAAATCTGGTTGGCTATCCATTGTTCGTAAAGCCGGCTAAGGCTGGCGATTCTCTCGGTATCGATGAAATGTCCTGCGTTTGGGACGATGAACAACTGAAGGCAGTCGCACAAAAGCTACTGAACGTGTACCCAGAGGTGCTGGTGGAGCGATACGTGGCGGGGCGTGAGTTCACCGTGCTGGTATCGGCTGACGCGGGCTCAGATACCTGCACCGTGTATCGCCCGCTCGAATATGTTTTTAGCGGCGGACCCCGATTCAAAACCTACGCCATGAAGACCAGTGAACTTCACGCTGCGTGCAATATTCCCTGCACAGACCCTATGCTCGCCAGCCAATTGAAGGAAGCAGCCTCTCGCATCTTTCGTGGGTTCGGCGGCAAAGGATATGCCCGCATGGATTTTCGAGTCGAGCCGTCAGGCAAAGTCGTGTTCTTGGAAGTGAACTTCACATGCTCTGTCTTCTACACCGATGGCTACGAAGGGAGCGCCGACTACATCTTGAAGCATGACGACCACGGTCATCGCGGATTCCTCCTGAATATCATCGCAGAAGGCATCGAGCGCCATCGCGCTCGGCAATTGTGCTACGAAGTACGGCCAGCCAGTATTCACGGATACGGGATCTTTGCACGCCGAAACATTCGCAAGGGAGAAATCGTTTTTCATGGAGAAGAACAGCCTCACCGCATCGTCACCAAGCGTTGGGTAGAAAGCCGCTGGGATGAGCGGGCGCAGACGGATTTCCACCGTTACGCCTGCCCCATCAGCGATGATGTCTACCTGCTATGGGACGAACGAGCCGAAAAATGGGCACCGCAAAACCACTGTTGCGATCCGACGACGGCCTACGACGGCTTGAACGTCGTCGCTCTGCGCGATATGTCACGCGGAGAGGAACTGACCCTCGACTACGCGGAGATCTTGGATGCAACCGCTGCTCCTTTCACCTGTTCATGCAATTCCAAAGATTGCCGAGGCTCCATCCAGGGCTCACCAGGGAATACCATATCCGCAAGAGAAAAACGAGTTTTGATACACAGAAAAGGACACGGAACGCCCCGACCCACCCTTCGACCCGCTGTGCGCTAGCAGACGACACGGCAGATTGAGCATTCCCCGATGACTACGGTCCGATTGGCCAGCGTGGAACTCTCGACCGGTGATATCGTCGGTATCTGTAGCTACATTCTCAAATTTCGCGCTGGCTTGGATACTATCCCCTACGCTTTGGAAAAACTGGCCACACTTCGCGATATCGCTCGTAATTTGACATCGAGACCGAACATGTCGCCTAGTCCTTACGATCATCCCGGACCGTGCTGCATATAGACTTCCTCGTACGGTTGCACGACGACGAAACCATCCCCCTGGAATTTCATCTGCAGACTCTCGCCACTTCCGCGACCAAAAAACGTTTTAAGACTGATGTCGGTCTTGAACTCCGGCTGTAAATTGCCGCTCCATGCTATGGTCGCATTGGGGTCGGTGTAGACGGGTTGGCTGGGAGTCACCTGCAAAGTCAGCGGATCGTAATGCGATGTGATCGCGAGCAGACCGGTTCCCTCGAAGCGAGCATTGAACAGACCACCACTGAGCATCGCGGCTACCTTGCGAAGCATCTTGATGTCGTACTTGAGGCTCGTTTCGAACGCGAGTACATCATTCGCATTTACGAACATCGCGTCGTTCTGCATGCTGATGATGGTAACCTTCTTTCCCGCATCGGCGAGATACAGTTTGCCTTGTCCACTCGCCTTCGTTAGCTTGGTCCCCTCGCCGGACACAAATTTCTTCATCAGGTTTCCCACCCCCTGTTCGAGAATCCCTTCGCGAACGAACTTGATCGCCCCAAGATAGGCGATCATCGAACCGGTCTTGGTCCAAATGTCTCCATGGAGATTGACCTCGAGAACGCGATCGCGTTCCAATTCGAATAGCCCATGCTGTTTATCGGTTTGAAGCGAAGACCGTACGAAATCCTGCAAGTCATAGCGTGCCACGTTGATTTCCCCTACTTAAAAGACGACTTCAATTCCGTCATCATCATAGGTTGCCGCTCGCTACGGAGAAAGCATACACTGCCGAAAGTGCAGAACCACCGATTCGTGTACAATAAGGCTCGTTGATTTGACGCGAAACACAGACTTGCTGGAGGAGGAGCATGAATCGACAATTGCAAGCGACATGGATGCTGTGCTCAATCTTCATCATCCAGGCAATCGCAGAGCCATTGATTCCAATGGCCTGCTCGCAGGAGGTTGCAACGGACTCGAAATTTCGCAACGCCCATCGCAAGGCGATTGAACGAGGGATCGATCTGATTCGCGGTAGTGTCGACCGCTATCCTCAGCATCGGCAGTGCTTCTCATGCCACCATCAATCTGTGCCGCTCTTTGCGATGCGCATGGCCAAGGAACATTCCCTGGAAGCCAGGGAGTTCGTATGGAACAAGGATGCCGATCGCGTGGACCGAATTCTCGACCTGACCTGCGATAGCCTGGAGCAAGATCTCCAACGACTCAGTCCCGGTGAGGAACTCGATGGCCGCGGCCTGACGCTCGGATACGCGATGTGGACGCTTGATGTATCAGGCCTCGATCGTTCCGAATTGATGGATCGCTTGATCGACATCGCGTTAGCAACACAGCGTGAGGATGGCCGATGGCGCATTCATTCCCATCGACCTCCTGCATCCTCCTCGGATCGCATGGCAACGGCGCTCGTTTGCGCCAGTTTACTGAAACGCGTGCCTGATCATCCAAGGCATCAGGAAATCACGGACTCCCTCTGTCGCGCCCGATGGTGGCACATCAATGAACCGCTTCCCTCGGAAATCGAAGATATCTTCGGCATGTTGTGGTGCAACTACGTCTTCGATGAGATGGATCTGCATCCCACCGGCTTCGGAAGCACTCAGCCAGATTATTGGTTCATTTGGAAGAAATCACACCTCGACGTCGAAGAACAAGCTCGCGAACTGATGATTAGCTCGATGCAAACTCGTTTTCGCTCTAGCGAAACCCTATGGCGACTCCAAAACCCTGACGGTGGGTGGGGACAACGAATAGGGGACGATAGCGATGCTTACGCGACGGGCCTCAGCATGATCCTCCTGGCAAATACCGACAATGACTACAAGAAAGGCATAGTATTTCGTCAGGGACGATACCGCCGTGCGATCAAGTGGCTGATCGATAACCAACTCGAAGACGGCTCTTGGTACGTGTCGAGTCGCGCGAATCCTGTACAGGAATTCTTCGACAACGGCGACCCGCACGACACAGATCAGTTCATCTCAATCCTGGCTACCGGATGGGCAACTGCAGCCCTTTGCAATGCATGGAATGGTCAGCCAAAACCACTGCAGACCGATCTTGCGGATCGCTAATCATTTAGCTCATCATGCCGTAGCGATTGAATCAACTCACAGAGTCGCTGCAGCCATCGTGCGGCGGGCGCTCCGTCAATGACTCGGTGATCAAAAGTCAAACTCAGTGTCATCGTGCTTCCAACGACGATGCGACCATCGCGAACCACGGAATCCTCCACAATGCGCCCCACCCCTAGAATTCCAGCCTGAGGCAAATTGAGAATCGGCGTAAACGCATCGATCCCCATCATTCCCAAATTGGTGATCGTGAATGTTCCACCCTGCAGCGCACTTTGATTTAACGAACCCACCCTTGATGCCGTGATGCGCTGTTTCGTCTCATCCGCGATCTGTTTTAAGGTCAAGTGATCCGCATTTGGAATCACAGGAGCCAATAGACCCGCCTCTGTATCCACCGCAGTAGCGATATGGATCGCATCATAAAAGTGAATCCCATCCTGATACCAATAGGCATTCAATTGAGGTTGCTCTCGCAGAGTTCTTGCCGCAAGCCAAATCAAAATGTCGTTGTAGCTAGGGACGTTACCTTCGGATGCATCCTGTTTGATTCGGTTCCGATAAGCGACTAGGGCATCGGCATCGACCTTGGTATGGAGCGTGACGGGCGCCGCCTGGGAAACGCCTGCCTGCATCCGCTGGGCCAGAACCAACCGAAGCTTCGATGCAGGTACGTGTCTGCCTGGACTTGCAGGCGCGATCTCATTCGACTTCGGAACGATCGGTGAGGCAATCGATGCATGAGCGACGATATCCCGCTCGCGAATCCGTCCCTTGCGTCCCGTGCCTCGGACCGTGCTCCAATCGACATTTAATTCCCGTGCGCGGCGTCGCGCACGCGGACTGGCCACGGGATGGGAAACCAGTCCCCTTCCCGAATCTTGCATGGAGATCGCGAGTATCACATCCTCCGTCAATACCCGTCCAGTCGGATCAGGAGTCGGTATCGCATTCAAGTCGATTCCTAATTCACGTGCCAGCCGCCGCGCGGCAGGGCCTGCGACCCGTTGTCGTGAAACGACATTGTCCGATTGCACCGCTTTTTGAGGAACCGCAGCCGAGCGATCCACAACCGGCTTTGGTTCAATAGCAGCAGGCGTCGCCACGGCTCCTTTTTGAGCGGGTCCCTTTCTGGTGGATACCGGAGGCGTCTCGCCTTTTCCGAGCAGAAAGCCGATGACTTGCCCCACTTGGACGGTTTCGCCCGGACGCGGACCATCGTCAGGAATATGGAGGTACCCAGTTTCTAGCGATTCGATCTCATGTGCGGCCTTCTCGCCTTCGAGCAAGAATACCATCTCACCCGCTTCGACGAAGTCGCCGTTTGCTCGGAGCCACTCGCCAAAGATCCCTTCTTCCATGGACCAACCGAGACGCGGGATTGTGATTTCCTGTGCCATGCTATTCCTCCAGCAGATCTCGAAGAGATTGAACGATCTGCGCAACATTCGGTGTGACCATGCGTTCGAGCGGCGGTGCATAAGGTGTCGGAGCAAATGCACCATGCAGTCGTTTGATCGGCGCGTCAAGATCATCGAAACCAGCATCGGCAATATGAGCTGCGATCTCGGATGCGAGACCGCACGGACCAAACGCTTCATCGACAATCAACAGGCGGCCGGTCTTCGCGACCGATTGAAGAATTGTGGGTATGTCAAGCGGTGAGACAGTGCGAGGATCGATGATCTCAATGGATATGCCTTCACCTTGAAGTTGCTCTGCAGCTTGCTTGGCATGTTCCACCATCAACGCAATCGCCACGATCGTCGCATCGGTTCCGCTGCGGGCGATGCGAGCCTGGCCGAACGGAATTTCGTAGTGTTCCTCCGGCACTTCGCATTTGGATTGCATCAATTCCCGATGTTCCAAGAACAAAACCGGATCATTGCTGCGCAGTGCATGGGCCATAAGCCCTTTGGCATCGTAGGGATTCGATGGCACCACGACTCTCAAACCGGGGATGTGGGAATAGATCGAGTGGTACATGCCTGAATGGTGCGTTGCTGCCGAGTGACCAACACCGCCGCACCCGCGAAGCAGGAGCGGCATCTTAAGCCTGCCGCTGCTCATGTACTGGATCTTGGCGATCTGATTAACGATCTCGCCGAACGCATCGTGGATGAAGTCGATGAACATGAAATCGATCACGGGCCGCGTTCCGGTCATCGCTGCCCCGCACGCAAGCCCAACAAAGCCCCGTTCACAGATCGGCGTATCGCACAATCGCTCGGGACCATACTTCCCATACAGCCCTAGGGTGGTTGTGAAGTTTCCTCCACGAACACCGATCCCTTCTCCCATGACAAAGATCGTCGGATCGTTGGCCATCGCATGCTCGAGGGCCTCGCGGGTCGCGGTGACGAAGGTTGTCACACGACTGGATTTGGGTGGCTCCGATTTGCGTGAACTCGGTTCAGCATCCTTCGAATACACGTGCTGCGTCGCCGACGACCCGTCTGGTTCTGGGCTGGATTCTGCAAACTCGCGGGCTTGTTTCACGAGCTCGCTGACTTCCTCATCGATACCATCGAAAGCGGTCGCGGAATCGGGAATCGCGCTGCGTAATCGCAAAAGAGGGCACCTCTCTTTCCATGCGGCAACTTCCTCGCGCGTCCGATACGTGAAGTCCCCCATCCCCTCCGCATGTGCCCGCGTGCGATACGTCTTGCACTCGATCAAGGTGGGGCCGCCGCCTGCTCTCGCTCGCGCGATCGCTTCGCCAGCCACTCGGTAAACTTCGAGCACATCGTTGCCATCGACTTCGAAGCCTGCCATTCCATAATTTGCTGCGCGTCGCCCCACGTCGGGAATACCGCTTGCATAATCGAACGGGACCTCGGTCGCATATTGATTGTTCTCGCACACGAACAACACCGGCAGCTTCCAGATGCTGGCCATGTTCAGTCCTTCATGGAACGCTCCGTTGTTCACTGCGCCATCCCCAAAGAACGCAACCCCAACGCTTCCGTTCTTGAGAATCTTGGAGCTGTAGCCCCCTCCGCACGCTTGCAGGATACATGGACCAACGATGCCGCTGGTCCCCATCATTCCGATCTCGGGGGAGAACAAGTGCATGCTCCCGCCTCTCCCGCGCGAACAACCGGTCGATCTTCCGAAGAGCTCCGCCATCAACTCGCGTGGTGGCATCCCTTTCGCGAGTGCATGACCGTGGCCACGATGGGTACTGAAGACGGGGTCATCGCTGTTCAAATGAGCGCACACGCCGGTTGCGATTGCCTCCTGGCCAACATAAGTATGACACGCGCCATGGATCAAGCCTCGTTGGTGGGAACGGGCCAGTTCTTCTTCCGTCTTGCGGATGATCTGCATCGTGCGATAGAGGAGGAGACCGACATCCTGAGAAACGCGATGAGACAAGTTCATGGCTTGGGTGGGTTCTGTTGGTGAAAGGATTGGACAGGGCGTTGCTCATGCCCTGGAGTGCCTCCGGCGTTCATGGCCATGTTGCCGCCATCCATCGGGATGATCGCTCCCGTGATCCAGGCGGATGCGTCGGACGCAAGCAGGACGGCCAGCCCCATGATGTCTTGCGGGACTCCGAGTCTCCCAGCGGGGATGCCTCTTAGAAATCGGCTTTCGAGTGTCGGATCCGCCTCCATGCGTGCAGTTAGGCCGGGATTGACCACTTGCGCTGGGGTTACGCAATTCACTCGCACTCCGCGATAACTCCATTCGGTGCTCAACTCGCGCGTCATTTGAATCACTGCCCCCATCGCCATGCTGTAGGCGATATGGCCTCGACCGAGCGCCGTCGAACTCGCCAACGATCCGATGTTCATGATCGATCCGCGTCCTTGAGCCAGCATACGCTTGCCCGCTTCCTGACACATACAAAATCGACCGATGACGAGGTTGTTGAGTACATGCTGCAGTTGTTCGATCGTCAACTCCTCGGGTTGTGCGAGTACACCATCTCCTGCGATATTGCCGAGGAAATCGACACGTCCAAACTCGCGATCGACCATATCAAACAATTCCCGGATCGCGGCAGGGTTCGCCACATCGGTCTGGCAACACACCGCGCGGATACCGTTCTCGCGAGCTTTCTCCGCCGTTTGCTGGGCACCCGTGAGATTGCGATCGACCAGTACAAGGTGCGAGCCTGCCTGCGCTAAAGCAAGCGCCGTAGCCTGGCCTAAACCTTGAGCAGCACCGGAAACAACAGCAACGCGATCGGTCAAGGAAAATAAGCTACTACTCATTGCTAACCTCCACCGTAGGGGATTGACCGTCAGGACTCGTAGAACGGACTTCCAGTCCGTTCGTTCCCAACGACGTCGGACGAGAAGCCCGTCGTACGATGGGTTCGTCTACAGCCTCCATCTTCGAAGAAAGACCGGTACGCCAATGCCGCAGCGATGCCGCACTCAGTACACTACCTGAGAACAGGATCGCGGCCATCGACCAGAGTCCGAGTTGACCCAGGATCGAAGCGCCGAAAAAGCCTCCGATGTTGGCGACCGAGTTGATCAAGGCAATGCCTCCCGCAGCCGCGACTCCCGATAGGAATACGCCAGGCAAGGTCCAGAACACCGGCAACATGCTCATCATTCCTGCTTGGGCAAGGCAGAGCCCGACCATCGCGACGATCGGGGACGGTCCCCAGGCTACGAGACTCCATCCTGCGGCTGCTAGCATCGCCGAACCTGCCAAGTGCCAACGCCGTTCCCCCGTGCGATCGGAACTGATTCCCACGATCGACATGACCACGATCGCGCATAAATGCGGCAACGCGGTCAGGAGTCCGATCTGAAGATTGGATGCTTGTTGATATTGTTCTTTGATCAGCGTCGGGAAATAGGCTCCTCCAGCGTTTGACCCGACCGCCACGGTAAAATAGATCGCGATCAACAACCAAACCCGCGGTTGCAACATGGCCTGCCAACGATCGGGTCCGTGCTGAGCTTGTCGCTGACGATCCTCCTCGGCCAAGTGTTCGATCAGGCTGCTACGTTGACTGTCACTTAGCCATTTCGCATCTCGTGGCGAGTCCTGCAAGTAGAACAGCACCGTGATCCCGACCAGCGACGTTGGCAGTCCCTCCAGCAGAAACAACCACTGCCATCCATGCCACCCGTTGACGCCATCGAAGTGGTCCATGATCCATCCGGAAAGCGGATTTCCGAGAACATTCGAAAGTCCAATCGCCAGCATGAAAAACGCCGTCATCTTGGCACGCTGCCGATCTGGGAACCAATCACTGAGATAAAGGATGATGCCGGGGAAGAACCCCGCTTCGGCAATCCCGAGCAGAATACGAAGCGAGTAAAACGTCCAGACATCTCGGGCAAACATCGTTGCCGCCGAAACCAATCCCCAAGTAATCATGATGCGCGCGATCCATCGCCGCGCACCAAACCGTCGCATCAACAGATTACTGGGTACTTCGAACAGAATGTACCCTACGTAAAACATCCCATAACCCAGATCAAACATTGCCTTGTTCAGTCCCAAGTCATCTTGCATCGCCAACCGCGCGAACCCCACGTTGGCTCGATCAAGAATATTGAGGACGTACAGCAGACAGATGAACGGAACGATTCGCCAAGCAACCTGTTGCAGGGCAGTGGTCAAGTAACCCTCTGCATCGGTCGGAACCTGATTTTTCTTCATGGGTTCAATTTCCTACTACCACAGCACGATCGCACGACCGGGGCCGCCGTGACAATCACGGACATTGACCGCAGCAAACAAAAAGTATGCACCCTTCGCGGGTATCTTGTCGACGTTGACCAGGAATTCCACTCCCACCATTTCGTGACTTCCCATCGCCCAGTAAGTCATCAAGGCGCGACGCGGATCGACCCCACCGAGATCCGGCGCATCGCTCGCGATACAGCGTATCCCTTTCGATTGAAGATAAATCACGGCATCGGGACCAATCGCGGGCCAACCCTCAGATTTTCCAGCGAGCGGGTCCATCCACAACGCCTTGTCGGTGCGGTCGGGTCGGAGGTAGCGATCATTGTGTCCTGTTTGAAAGAGTACGACATCACCGGGTCGCAGTTCGCCTGATGCCGCTTCGTATCTCTTGATTTCAGCGACCGATATCTCGGGAGATGCTGGCCAGCGATCTGCAGGAATGGTCCCAACGAGCGATCGAACATCGATGACTCTCGCTTCGCCACATGTCCATTCAATCGGCACCTTCTCGGTTGTGAGATCGCTGGTCCCTCGCTTGCCATATTGCTTTTCATATTCCTCCAACCAACCGCGTACCTCGGGAGCATACTGCACCGCTTTGGCATCCGCAGGCAATGCATAACTCGGAGGGACCAAGTGCGTACCGGCCATCGCATCCATGAGGTGGCCATGATGCCACATGTCGAGATAGTCGGCATACACGAAGTCGATCTTGAGATACGTTTGACGATGGTTCGCGGTGCCGATACCGGGCGATGTCAAAGGGTAGTCGGCCGAGAGTGTTGGAGACAAATCGACTGCGCGCTTGTTGCGACATGCATCGATGAGTCTCGCAGGAAGTTTGCCGCCAACGATCGAAAATGCACGGGCTTCACCGTAGGGACCGTCTTTGTGCTTCGGACCGAGCAAACAGTAGAACGCACCCGTCGGAGGCAATTCCTTGAGGTTGGTTGCTCCCTCGGTCCAAATCATTCCGTACTTGAGGCCGGCGTAGTGTGTGGGCTCAGCAAGTGTCGGCAGTGGCCCCATGCTCGCGCTATCGGTCCCTAACGCCATCACGCCACGCTTGCCGAGAAACTCCATGCATTCCGGATCAGGATCGGGATACCCAGGGGCCTTCTGATCCAGTACATCTGCGATGAAGCGTCTACCCTGCGGATAGGGTGCGTAGTACTTGTCGGTGTAGTCGCTCCGAAACAATACCACATCGCCGAACCGGACCTGCCGATATTGTTTTTCAAAACGCTCCACATGTGCCGGCTTGACGAGCGGGCTAACTCCCTTGGGAGCTTGATCGAGCAGATCGCGAACATCGACAACCACCGCCTCCCCTCCAAATTGCCATGGCTCGATCTTGTCGGTATAGGCCAATCCCAACGGGCCCGATTTCTCACGATTTAGGTCTGGGCGAGCGACAGAATGCGGAGGAACATCCATCTGCGTTCCGGTGTTCCCATCGATGAGAAGTGCATCAACGTTGTAGGCGGAATCCGGTCCGATCGTGCGTTGATGCATGATCGAGAAGCGCGGGAACGGGTGGCTCGGCCAAGTGCATGGATACTCCGGTGCAATCAACAGCGAATGGTCCACGAAGCGCGATGAATCGGTCTTGGTCTCTTGGGCTTGGCTGAAACCATTCCAGCATGAAGCCGTTACGATCGCAGCGAACGCTGCTTGCTTCATCGGGATAGCGAAATGTTTGCGATGGCTTTTCATGTTCAAACTCCCCTAATCATGTTGTCGAAGTGTGTCATGTTGTGCAATGTCAAGCAATCCTGCGAGTGTTTCTTCGGCCGCCGATTCCCGCAGCGGGACCGTAAAGCGATCCTTGAGCAGCGACCGTAATCGAGGTGCTTTTTGCGTGAGGCCTCCGGAGAGAACCACTCCCTTCCAATCCATAGACGAGAAACGCTCCGAGATGCGAACATAGTTATCGGCCATCTCTCGAAACGCAGCCATGAACAAAGTGCCGACCGATAAATTCCCCGTGGAGATATTTTCGATGCTTCCTCGATTTCCAAGCGAACCCTGGAAGAATGCCAGATCGATTTCGAGATCCGTATCGTCCACACTCTCAACCAGAGAGTTGATCGTTTCCCAGGGATGCTCGAGTACGATCCCCTGTGCGTGAGCCACTTCTGTCAGCAGATCGACCAGCACATTCAGAGAACGTCCTGCAGGCAGATGCGTTACCGTATCGAGCGTATCGCCAAAGAAATATTTACGGCTCTGATACCGTCCTGGCTGAAAGCTGGTGGTGCGACGACTGACCTGTGAGCCGGTCGAAATATTGAGGGACAACTCATCCCGCTGCAGACCTGCACCACGCAACGCGCACTGTTGGTCGCCATACGAACCAAACACTCGCAACGTTTTACCTGAGTGTTTCCATTCTCCTACACAGGATTCCGTCTGCGACAACTCGGGGAGTTCTAGATCTCCTAAACCGATCTGTGCAAATGCCTGGCGATACCAATCTCCATGGCTCAAGTCGAGCATGCCGATCGCATGGGTGGCATGCATCGGAATCAGATGGCCTACGCGATGTGCGATGACAAAGTCCGCGATGTTCGCAGGGATTGCATGTCGGGGCAATTGATTTGCTTCTCGATGCCAAGCCATAAGGGTCGTTGTAGAACCTGCTTGCAGTTCGTTTCCCAATTCCGCTAAGAGGCCAGCATCATTCCAGGTGTCGCGAATCCGATCGAGCAGCGACTTTCCATCGCCACTGGGCTCAATCGATCGCTGATCCTGCCAAGAAACATAATTCGTGAGAGGCCGAGCCTGGTCATCTATAAGGATCAAGCCTCCCATCTGGCCCGAGAAACCGAGCCATACTGCATCGGGAGCTTGTTCGGTCAAGCTCGATAGCACGTCATCAACGGCATGGACCACTGCGATCGGATCGATCTCGACCCAGCCTTTCGGTAGACCTGCGATGGGAGAGGGAAAGGGACGAACAACCGGTGTCATGACCGTCAACGAAGAGAGGTCGAGGACTGCTCCCTTGATGCTCGACGAACCGATATCGATCCCTAAGGCTTTCATGCAGCGGCCGTCTCCTCCGCAATCACCGGATTGGTAAGCGAACCAATACCATCGATCTGGATCGTGACGTTATCTCCCGGCTGCAAGAAGACAGGTGGTTTGCGTGCGCCACCGACACCGTGTGGAGTTCCGGTTAGGATGACGGTCCCAGCTGCCAACCGAGTACTGCCACTCAGGAATTCGATCAGTGTTGGGACATCGAAGATCATGTCGTCCGTGTTCCAATCCTGCATCGTTTGGCCATTGAGAATGGTACGGATGCCGAGTTTGTTGGGATCGGGGATCTCGTCGGTGGTGACCAGACATGGCCCAAGTGGGCAAAAGGTGGCAAACGTTTTGCCACGGCACCATTGGCTGCCACCATACTTCATCTGCCAATCCCGGGCACTGACATCGTTTGCGCAGGTGTAACCCAAGACGTACTTCAGAGCGTCGGCTTTGGAAACGTTGTAGCAATCCTTGCCGATCACGACCGCAAGTTCGCATTCATAGTCGACTGCATCGCTCATGAGTTTCCGTGGCAGAACAATCGGGTCACCGGGATGCTGCAGTGTGCCGCTGTTCTTCATAAAGACAACGGGCCACTCGGGAATCGGCTGGTTTCCCTCGGCAGCATGCTTGCGATAGTTGAGCCCGATACAAATGATGTCGCGAGGTTCGATAGGTGCGAGCCGTTTCGCAACGGATACACCTTGATGCGTATCGTGAAAAGAACCAAAGAGATTGCCTTCGATGCGCGTGATCGTGCCATCGATATGTTCGTGGCCGAATCCGATATCGCCGTTGGCGGTCTGGTAACGAATGATCTTCATAGAAACAAATCCTGGTTCAAGAAATCAAAAAAGGGGTACACCGGTCATTTCCGCTGCACGCTGCAACGACTCCTCGACATCAAGGGGGAGCATGACCCCCTGCTGCAGAGCCGTATGATAACGGTTCCATTCATGCTCGCCGGGCAACACGACTCGTTCCACTCCCTCTGCCGTTGGTGATGCATGCAGTTCATCGATCAGTGTGCGCAGTCGCTGCTGGAATACTTCTCGCGAGGAAAAGGCTGTGACATTGAAAACCATAAAGGATGCGTTGTGCCACGAGGGGCGACTCGGCGGATCAAAGATCCAGCTTCCCACTTGCCAAGTCATGTTGCCGCCCGGCAAAATGGCCGACATGATTTCGCACCACAGTCCGAAGCCGTACCCTTTATGGCCAGCCATCGGTGCTAGCGAGACATGTTGCGGATACAAATTGCCATCGGTGGTCGGTAGACCATCCGGTCCAATCAACCACGTCGGAGGGATCGGTTCACCTCTGCGAATCGCGGCGTAGACTTTGCCTCCGGCCACGGCCGCGGTCGCGATATCGAGCAAAATCGGATCGCCATCGAAGACGGGAACAGCGTATGCCAACGGATTGCTTCCGAGGACTGCTTTGCGTGACCCCGGAGCCGCAACACTTGGGATATCGTTGCCTGTGACCATCGCGATGCATCCTTCGCGAGCGGCCAAGCTGGCGAAGTAACCTGCGGCTCCGATATGTCCAGTATTCTTGAGCCCCACATAAGCGACACCAACGTTGCGAGCTTTCTCGATTGTTTTGCGTATGGCGAAGGTGCAGCCAACTTGACCCAGTGCCGATTGTCCGTCGATGATGGCCCAGCCTGGCCCTTCACGTTCGACCTTAGGTTCCGCAGTGGCAACATAGCCGCCGCCTTGCAATTTCTTGACGTAGCCCGCGAGCAGCTTCGTACCGTGGGTAAAGACTCCCATCGCATCGGTGGTTGCGAGCGCTTCGGCCGTTTCCTCGGCATGCGTGGAGTTCATGCCGCAAGCGATGAGTATCGCTGCCACGCGTTGCCGGAGATCGATCAGAGATATCGAACGCATGATTAGCCTTGGTCGTTGACTTGGTAGCCGAGGTTCTTCAGTAGCTCGACAAGTGTTTTGCGATGCGATGCAGGCAGGGGCAGGACGGGAGGCTGCGGATCGCCCACTGCGGGCCCGATCATGTTGAGTGCCGCCTTCATCGTGCTGAACCAGTGGGCACCTTCCCCTTTGGAGTGGTAGGCCTGGAATTGCAGTCGCATCAAGGGAGCGAGCTTATTCCAAAGTTCGCGAGCCCCGGGCAGATCGCTCTCGATCGCGATCAGTTCATACAGCCTCCGCGCTCGGCTTGGCACGGTGCTGGGAATGCCCGAGATCCAGCCATGAGAACCATGACACAGGCCTTCAAACGCTGCGGTATCGATTCCGGCATAGACCGAGAATCGCCCATTGGTTGCTTGGAGTAACTGGCATTGCCGATCCGGGTCAGGATGCGACATCTTGACGGCACCGATGGCTTTCTCTTCGAAGAGTTTGAGAAGATGGTCTGTCGTTAGATCGACGCAAGTCAAAGGGATATTGTGGTAGAGAACGATCGGAATCGAGACCGACTCGGCGATGCGTCGATAATGATCCATGACTTGTGATGGCGTCGGAGCCATGTAATAAGGCGGTACAATCAGTAGTGCGTCGGCACCGTTCGATTCCGCGAATTTCGATAGTTGAACCGTGCGTGCAGTGGAGTAATCATGCGTACCGGCTACGACCGGAACGCGGCCATCGATCGCTTCGAGGGCTGCGGCCAGCATACGCTCCCGATCAGCGCATTCCATGGCAGGGAATTCGCCCGAGCTTCCCAGAGGCGAGATCGCATCGACTCGCTCTTGGATTAGCCAATCGATATGCGGTTTGAGCCGCTCGAGCCACAAACGACCATCCGGATGGAAGGGGGTGATCGATGATGCACACACTCCGCGAAACAAAGGCTTTGGCATAGGAGTCCTGCTGGATTGAGAAAAGAGTGGAATGGTTTTGGTTCGGAAGAACTTTGAAACCTTGAGGAAGAACCCCAGCTGTTAAAGTTTCTGCGCTACTCCATTGACCACATTGGGTAGCGGTTCGCCGCGGAGAGCCATAACGGCGATACGTGCGGCCGTTTCGCGAAGGGTGCGAACAGCCTTCGGACTAGCCGATGCGATATGCGAAGCGGCGATAACGTTGGGCAGAGTACGAAGCAGGCTATCCGCCGGGATAGGTTCAATATCGCAGACATCGATCGCGGCCGACGCGATATGCCCTGTTTGCAGCGAAGCAATGAGCGAAGCAGTATCGATCAGATCTCCCCGAGCGAGATTGATGACCACGGAGCCTTGTTTCATCTGAGCTAGGGAGTCTGCATTGAGCAGCCTCTTCGTTTGCGGTGTCGAAGGGCAGTGAAGCGTCACAATATCCGATTGAGCAAGCAATTTCTCCAAGCTCGCAGGTTCGCATCCTGTCCCAAGAATCGCCTCCTCGGCAACGAAGGCGTCGAACACGAGGCGTCGACATTTGAATGGTTCCAAGCGTGCAGCAACTTCGCGGCCAATGCGACCGAATCCCACGATGCCAACCGTCTGGTCACGGAGGGTGCGCATCTGATCCAAACCGGTCGCCAGTCCCCATTTCCCATCTCGGATTAGCAAGGTGTTCGGAACCACTTGTCGGGTCGTGGCGAGGATAAACGCGAGGGTATGGTCGGCAACTTCGTCGATGCAGTAGTCGGGGATATTGCAGACCGGTATTCCACGCAGTCGGGCTGCTTCGAGATCGACGTTATCAACACCGATCCCGTAACGCACGATGGCTCGTGCTTTCTTCATGGCACCGATCACTTCGGCGTTGATCGGAGCGAACTGGGCAATCACCGCGTCGGCGTCGGCCACGAGTCCTTTGAGCACCTCGATATCCTTGCTATTGCCATCACGAAGGCTCAAGCCCGCGCTGCTGACGACCTCCTGTTCGATATCGAGGACGGGAAACGTGTGATCGGTAACAGCGACGAGTGACATAATCAGCGTCCGATGGGAGAGGGGAACGATCGCTTAGCTCCTCCGTTATTGACAGACAACAAGCATTGCCGGCCAATACCTTGCCCGAGGAGTGATTGTCAGATAATCTTACCGATACCGTTTTGCGATACAAGACCAGGTCCGGCAGGTGTTTTCGCACCTTTGAGGGAAACGAATCCAGAGCATGAAAATCGTTCCGCGTACAAAAATGCGAGATCAGGTCGCGCAGCAGATCAAGGAGTACATCCTAACGAATCAGCTTGCCCCCGGGGACCGGTTGCCGACCGAAAGCCAGTTGGCGGAGTCGTTCGGTATCAGCCGACTCAGTGTCCGCGAGGCTACGAAAGCCCTGGAGTTTCTTGGGATTGTCGAATCGAAGACCGGCGTTGGGTTGACGGTCGGTCGGATCGATATGGACCGAATCGTGGAGCATCTCGGGTTCCACTCCGGTTTGATGGACGTTGATCCCGAGCAGTTGATCGATAGCCGCGTGATCCTCGAGACAGGCGTGTTGCCTTATGTGGCGCAGCGCATTGCCAATGATCCGATGATTGAATCGGGATTGCGCGAGCTGATCGATCGTTTTCGCGCCACGCGCGAATTAAAAACATGGATCGCGCTCGATATCGAGTTTCATCGTTCACTGTTGGAAGCCAGCGGTTTGCAACCGATCGTTGCGTTTGGCGATTTGCTGCACGTATTTTTTCGTCGATTTCGCGACAGCGTCAAACAGGGGGGCTGGAAACAGGGGATCGAAAGCCACGCTCGCTTGGTCGATTTGCTTGCCGCAGGAAATGTAGCCAAGGCTACAATAGAACTCCGCAACCACATCGAAAGTCACAAAGAGAGGATGCCGCCTCGTAGTCGCCGATCGTAATTGTTAACGAATGCAGTCGATTGCTAAATCGGCGAACGGATTCCGATTATGAACCCCGCCATCATTCACGTCTCTGTTCATCACCACAACACCCGGGCCGTCGCGCAAGCGATGGGGGACGCAATCGGCGCAGTCGTGATGACGGTTGAGGAAGCCAGAAGGCACGACCTGTCCGATTACGATCTCATTGGCCTTGGCTCCGGCATTTTCTTCTCGTCGCACCATCGCTCTCTGCAGCATTTAGTACGTGATCATACATCCTTACCTGAGAAAGCCTTTCTCTTTTCGACGGCTGGGTTACCGTGGCTATATCGCGTATGGCACCGAACCCTACGCGATGCGGTGTCACGCCGAGGGATCAAGATTCTCGGTGAAGCTTGTTATCCCGGCTGGGACACGGTTGGACCATTGCGATGGTTCGGTGGGATCCAGCGTGGGCACCCCAATGCACATGATCTCGAAAGATCTCGCCAGTTCGCGATGGAAATGGTCAAACGGGCTGAAAATTCGGAGGTTTGAAAAGCCCTGGCGATTCATGCTTTTGGATGGCTGAGCACTTGGCCGAAGAATCGCATCCAGTTGCCGTAGAACACCTGTTCGATTTCAACTTGGCTGTATGAGCGCCGCTGCATCATCTCGACCAGTTTTTGAAGATCTCGATATCGATTCAAATCCGCGGGAGTCTGCTCATTTCCATAGCCGCCATCGAGGTCTGTACCCAACCCAATGTGCCGAATACTCCCGCCTGAGAGGGAGCGGACATGATCCATCTGGTCAACGGCTCGCTCTAGCGTAGCTGTCGCAACCGACTGACCGCGCACATATCCATCCTGAAGCATGATCACATCCATGGAAACTCCAAGAACCCCGTCTCGCTCGATCACGTACCGGATTTGGTCATCGCTAAATTGGCGTTGCCAATCGCAAATCGCCCTCGCATTCTGGTGACTTGCATGAACGCGACCATGAAAGAGTTCTGCAACTTGCCAAAATGCCACATCGGACAGATGAGTCATGTCGATCGTGATCCCTAATTCTTCGCAGTGCTTGAGCAATTCGACTGCCGTCAACGACAGTCCCACTTCGCTCCGCGTACCTCCGCCGTAGCGGTTGGTTCCATAGTGGGTCAGCCCCAGTGCACGAAGCCCAGCTGCATGAAACTCGTGAATCGTATCCGGCGTGAGAATCGGATCGGCTCCTTCCATGGTGAGGATGAATCCGAGTGGCGTGGATTGGGGCGAAGAGATATATGTCTGCCAATGCTGATCCAACTCCTGTTTCGTCCGAAGCATTCGCAGATATCCCTCGCGTTCGAGCGCACGGTAATACGCTAAGTGAGCGTGCGCCATCGCGTAACACGTATGCGGCGATGTCCAGCCGAACGAATGACTGATCTCCATTTCCTGCCGAGCCAAAAGGGTAGTCAGGCACACCGCGACGTCCGCCCTCCGCAGTTCCGGAAGACTGAGGGTATTGTGTTGCCGCCCACGATCGGTCAGGCCCTGCGTGGTTTCTTGAGCGCGGATATCATCGACGCTATGCCGCAGATCTCGGTTCCAATCGACACCGTTGAGGGCCAGATCCAAATGCGCGTCAAAAATCCACATCTCTATCCCTTTCTTCGAGGACCATTCCAGCAGGACGTCAACCTGTGCAGTATGATCGTACTGGAATAAACATCCTTCAACACGTGCCTATCAAAAATCCGTGGTTCAGCATTCAACGAATCCTTCCAATGTACGCTACATGGTCGCCTTGGCGAGCGTATTGATGGCGTTCTTGCTCTATTTAGACCGTGTCTGCTTGGGAGAGATCGTCAAGGGAAAACTGTTTCGACAAGATTTCCCGGCCCCGCCCGAAGAAGTCGGAAAGGTATTGTCCGCGTTCTTCTTCACCTACGCCATTTTTCAAATCCCGGCGGGTTGGGCTAGCGACCGCTGGGGTGCTCGAAAGATGTTGACGATTTACATCCTCGGTTGGTCGCTCATGACCTTCATGACCGGATGGGTAGCGAGTTTAACAGGGTTACTGGCGGCGAGATTGTTGTGCGGAGTTGCCCAAGCGGGCGCCTATCCAACTTCTGGAGGCGTTATTCGCCGCTGGTTCCCGCTTCATCAACGCGGCCAGGCAAGTTCCTGGGTCAGCCTGGGTGGTCGGTTTGGAGGAATGTTGGCCCCTGCGATCTCCACCCTATTGGTTGCCAGTTTTGCAAGTTGGCGAGTTGTATTGATATTGTACGGATTGGTAGGAGTCGTCGTCGCGATTCTGTATTGGATCATTGTTCGGGATCGACCTGGCGAACATCCCGGCGTCAACGAGGAAGAACTTCGCGAAATTGGACATGCACCCGACCAGGAGGGTCAAAGAAAACATGTTGTCAGTGTTCTCGCGGCCTGCGCTACCAACAGTTCACTTTGGCTCAGTTCCATCACGCAATTTTGCACCAATGCGGGATGGGTGTTCCTGATCACGTGGCTCCCCTCGTATCTCACGCAAGTGAAAAATGTCCCCGATGTTCAGGGCGCTTTTATGGTGACATTGGTCCTGGCCTGCGGTCTCCCAGGTATGTTGATGGGCGGCTGGACAAGTGACCAGGCCGTCAAACGATTCGGACTGCGATGGGGGAGAGTCCTGCCTGTCACCGGAGCGGCCACGATCGCATCGATCGCCTATTTCCTCTGCCCATGGCTTGATTCGGTTTGGTTGATCCTAATCTGTTGCGGCATGGTAGCCATGATGACCGATTTCGGTAATCCGTCGTTCTGGGCATTCATGCAAGATATCGGTGGCCCAAACACATCCACCATTTATGGTTGGGCAAACATGTGGGGAAACCTCGGTGCATCGCTTAGCTCGCTGATGATCCCACGTTTGATGAAGTTGGGAGAGTCCAATGGTTTGGGCCAGATGCCTGCATTTATCGCTTGCGGTGGCTGTTTCTTGCTCGCAGCGATTTGCATGCTCGGCGTTGATGCTTCCCGACCACTGGTCAAACAAAAAACATAAGCACCCTGCTGTCGTCTATTCCTGTTTGCGATATCTCCCTGCGCTGAATCGATAGAACAACGCTGGCGTTACCAACTGATCGAGCAGTGTCGAGGACAGCATTCCTCCAAACACCACCAAAGCCAATGGATGCAGGATCTCTTTGCCGGGCTCTTCGGCGCTAAAGAGAAGCGGTGCGAGCCCGATGAAACTCGTCATGGCGGTCATCAACACCGGGGGCAAACGATCCAAGCTGCCGCGAATGATGGTCTCTTTCGAGAAAGGCATCCCCTCCTCCTCGATCAAATGGATGTAGTGAGAAACCATCAGGATCCCATTGCGACAAACAATTCCAATGAGCGTAACGAAGCCAACCAGATGCGCGACCGACAATGTGGTCGCACTGGCCCAAACCAACGGCCATCGATATACAGATTCCGCCATCAATTGATTCCAATCGGGCCGATTCACGATCAACAGCAACGCAACGGATCCGAGTGCCGCAAGCGGTATATTGACAAGGATCTGAATCGCCGCAGACCACGACTTCACCGCTTTCTGAAGCAAGAATAAGATGCCGACGATACTGAGGATCCCGTAGAAGATAAGTTTTCGATTGGCTTCCTGTTGCGCTTCGAATTGACCGCTGAGCCCAAGTCGGTAGCCAGCGTTTTCCTGCCGCAGTTGTTCGCGAATCGGATCGATAGCGGATTCAATGTCTGCGACCGCTCGGGCAAGATCGCGGTTTTGGACATTGCAATAAACCACGAAGCGGCGCTGGCCATCTTCGCGATTGAGCATATTGGGGCCTGTCGTATCGATGACCTCAACCAGTTGCCCGAGGGACATGCGGCGTCCGGATGGTGTCTCAATCACCGTATCGTTCACCGTTTGAGGATCGCGTCGCGACGCTTCGTCATACCATACCACGAGCCCATAGTATTGGTCGCCGTCGAGGATCTGCGATAGCACTTTGCCTTGATAAGCTGTCTCCAACCATTTCGCGATATCGCTCGGTGACAAACCATATCGCGAGGCGATCTCGCGACGAATCTGCATGCGAACCTGCGAGACCTCGACCTGCGGCTCCACCTGCAGATCCACAACACCCGGCACCGATCGCATAGCGTATTCGACGTCGTAACCGATCTCGCGGAGTCGCTGCAGATCCGCGCCGTATATCTTGACTGCTACTTGTGCCCGGACGCCGCTCATCATGTGATCGATTCGATGGGAGATCGGTTGCCCGACATTCACAGCGACTCCGGGTAGATAAGAGATGCGATCCCGCATCTCTTCCGCGACCTCGTTCATCCCTCGGCCGCGAGTTTCATGGCTCCAGTTTTTGGGAATCGGCAACCATGCCATCGCTTTCCATAGGGTCCCTGACTTGGGAACCATATGCGGCGTGAGTCCGACATCGATCTCGGAGGAGTGGACTCCCTCGGCATGCTCATCCAATTCGGCTCGCCCCGTGCGTCGTGCAACGTATTGAACCTCTGGTATTTGGAACAACTCCTTTTCCACCTGCGACGCCACGCGCACGCTTTCACCGAGGGATATACCCGGCTCCAATCGGAGCGATACCGTAAAAGTCCCTTCATTGAACTCCGGTAAGAACTCGCCCCCCATGCCGAGAATCGATACGCAGGCAAAAACCACAAACAGCAGAACAGCACCGAGAATCCAACTTGCACGAGGCAATGTCCAACGCAGCACGGTACCCATCAGTCGTTTCAACACCCTGGTCAGCCATGGCTCTTTCGCTTGCGACAAGAACCGATCGCTCGGCAATAGCCAATAGCCAAGCACCGGCGTCAGTGTCAGCGAGATGACCAGCGAACAAGATAAAGAAATCAGATAGGCAACACCCAACGGTGCAAACAATCGCCCTTCGATGCCGGTCAATGAAAACAACGGCAACACCACCAGCACGACAATGGCAGTCGCGTAAACGATTGAATTGCGGACCTCGCATGAAGCCTTGTAAACGACATCCCAGATCGGTTTCCGATGCTCCGGATCGAGCCCGAAGTTTTCCCTGAGCCTCCGATAGATATTTTCGATATCGACGATCGAGTCATCGACTAGATCCCCGATCGCGACTGCAATACCGCCGAGCGTCATGGTATTGATACCGATCTTGAGCCAATCGAAAACCAGAAAGGTCAACAGGATCGACATCGGCATCGAAACGAGCGAACTGATACTGGTGCGAATATTCCCCAGGAGAAGCACCAGAATGATTACGACCCATAGTGCCGCTTCCTGAATCGAGCTTAGAACATTGTCGACCGCAGCGCGAATGAATCGAGACTGGCGAAAGATTTGATCGTCAATAACAACGTGGTCGGGAAGTTCCTGACGCATCTCTGCAAGAGCACGATCGATTTCGCGATCCAGTTTCACTGTGTCGACCTGAGGTTGTTTCTGTACGGCTAGGATGACTGCCGGTCCCCCTTGGAATCGCGAAGCATTCGACGCCGGATCGCGAATCCATGAGCCGGCATCTCCGCGTCGCACAGGACCGTCAAATCGAACCTCCGCAACGTCACCGATCCTCACAGGTATCGGCTCGCGCAAAACGATGGGGGACTCCGCGATTTGTTGTAGCGTCAGCGCCTGGCCTTGGATCCGAATAACCGACTCGCGTGTTCCCCGCTGCATGACACCACCTCCCGCAAGAACGCTAGCTCGCTGTGCCGCATCGACCAGCTGATCGAGCGTGACGTTTTGCGACAGCAGGCGTTCGGGTGAGGTCACAATCTGATACTGCCTCAGCACCCCGCCCATGACCGAGACTTGTGAAACACCTTGCACCGCCAACAAACGATTGCGAAGCTCGAACTCGCCGAGGGTACGCAACTGCATGGCTGATTCGAGTGCGGCGTCTGGGCCCTGATCTGCGTGGTTGCTTCGCAGACCGATCAGCATCACTTCCCCCATGATCGACGATATCGGAGCCATCACAGGATTGATTCCCGATGGCAATCGCGACCGAGCCAACTGCAAACGTTCTGTGACAACCTGACGATCCAACGAAACGTCAGTCCCCCAGTCGAACTCAACCCATACGATCGACAAGCCCAGAGCTGACGAAGAGCGAACACGTTGTACGCCGGTTGCTCCAACCATCACCAGTTCGATCGGCCGAGTCACCAAGGACTCGACTTCCTCGGGCGCCAAACCGGCCGCCTCGGTCATGATCGCAACGGTTGGACGATTCAAATCGGGAAACACGTCTACTCGCGACGAAGCGACCGAGCGCCAACCTGCGACCGCGACCACGGTGGCTACCAGGAAGGCAAGCGAACGATGATTTAGAGAAAATCGAATGATCGAATCGAGCATGGGTGAGCCTTATCGAATGGAGGCGTGAGCTGTTTGCAGTCCCATGACCTGCGTCACAGCGACCTCTTCGCCAAGCTGAAGCCCTGTCAGGATCGATACATACTGATCGTCTTCCGGTCCCGTTGTCACTTGCCTGCGTTCGATGTTACCGTTCACACTTCGAACGAAGACAAATGCAGTAAGTCCCTCTCGTACAATCGCAGATCGCGGGATGGCTAGGGACGAGGTCCCAGTCCCAATGGTCACTGACGCTCGACCAAGCATTCGATTGCGAAATCCTAGCCCTTGCGAATCATTGAGCTCCATCCAAATCGACAGCGCCCCGGAGTTTTTTGCGACTGCTGGGCTGATCGCGGCCACCTCGCCGTGGAATTCACGATTGGGAAATGCATCAAACTGCACACGAACTCTTTGATGCACAGCCACCTTAGCGCTATCCTTGGCAGGCACGTACCCGATGACTTGAAAGCCGCTCGAGTCATGCAACTCAAACAGTTCCTCACCCAACTCAATGACATCGCCGGTCGTTCCGATAAAATCAATCACGACTGAATCCGATGGAGCCCGAAGCGGGAACGCATCGAAAACGGTTTTGCGGGTCGCTATCTCTCGAAGCATATCGGCGTCAAAGCCGATCAATTCCAATTGATGTTCCTGGCTCGCAGACCGCGTCTGAGTCTTTTCCAGCGAGTTCTGCAGATCGAGCAAGACTCGCGGCGATACGCTCCCTGCGGCGGTACTTAGCCGTTGCAGCATCTCCCGCTGCAACTCATAGTCAAACAACGACTCGATCCAACTCAATTGCATATCAACCGCTTCTAAGCTCGCTAGCTCGGCGAGCACCGTTCCCGCTTTTACCTGCTGACCACGATCGACATGCAGTCGTTTGAGCGTTCCCGTCAGTTGCGGCGCGACACGCAGCAGTTTCATCGGCATCAGGTCCACTTGGGTGTTGATGGAGAGAATGTTGTTGATGGTCTGGGTGTTCGCTTTCTGGAATTCGATTCCTAGATTTTTTGCCATCCGATCGTCCATACGCAGAGAGGACCGACTCAGTAGCCCTGCCAATTCATGAGTTCCTTGGATCACAACGCGATCGCTGGTGAACAAGCCGCCAGCTGTGAGCTCAACGAAATCTAACTCGGCCGCATTGCCCGCTGGATTCGAAGCGTCAGGCTTGGCTATTCGCTCCGTATCCACCCTCACTGAGCGGCGCTCGTATTCCGAACCTTGCTTGGTTGAAGCGGTTTCCACGAAAACATAGTGCAACAAGCCATCGCTCCACAGAGCGCTGCGTGGCACTGACAATCTTTCCTTTACGTCTTCGCGATAAATAAGGGCTCGGCCAGTCATCCCCGGCTGGATGCCTGTGTTCATGGCGTCCGAATTCAATGTGCACCATGTCGCAATCTGTTGCGTTGCGGGGTCGATCCCTTGAGAGATTGCGTCGATGTTGGTCTTCCATACACGGCCAGGAAAGGCATTCAGGATCAACTCTACCGGCGTACCGATCGCCAACTTGTGAGCATCGCTCTCGAGAACGTGCAGCCGAACCCAAAGCTGGGAGTTATCGACGATTTGAAACAGGTGCGTATTGGGGGCAACCGATTGACCGATGACCGAATCCTGCTGCAACACGGTACCGGTAATTGGAGATCGCACGAACAATGTCCCCCAATGCTCGCGTCCGGTTTGCTCGCTTGCGGAGTGTTTTTCGTTGTGCCACGGCAACTCCAACACAGCCCCCTTTTTCTCCACAAGCCACAAACGATTTCTCGAACGCAGCATCGTGTTCTCCGCTTCGAAGACACGGAGTTCGGGAACTGCTCCCGTTTGTCGCGATGGTCCTAGGAGTTCAAGAATTTTTTTTGCGTAGTCCAAATCCCGCGTTGCATCGATCTGTTCTCGGTGCAGCAACTCCAGATCGCGAGATTCGACTTCGGCGAGAAGCTGACCTGCTTCGACCCGTTCGCCGGACCGTACATGAATCGCTGCGACACGCCCCGGCAGCATACTCGCGACAAACGCTTTGCGTCCCCACGGCGACTCGATCGTTGCAAACGTGCGAACGCGGTCTTGGTGACGCAAAGCGACCACCTCGCCGGTCCGAACATCGAGCAATTCCCTCGAGGTCGCCGAAAGCGCGATTGTCCCTCGCTTAGCATCGACCGATGCTCCCTTCGAGGGAATCGGATCATGTCCCTCGTGGGCAAACGCAATCGTCCACCAAGCGAACAAGCCCGTTACCGCTATCGCAAACATTTCCTTTCGATATTTCACGGCTTGGGCTCGCTCTGCACGAAGCTTTCGGGATCCGGCAGCGGCTCGTCGGACGATTTCGCTTTTTGTAGGAATTCGTCGATGCACGGCGGGCAGCAAAACTGATAGCTCTTGCCTCCGATCACCCAAACAAATTTCGGATTCGCCTTGGTCTCCGTAATCGGACAGATCCGATCTCCTGGTTTCGGACTCATATCGTGAGTCGATGGAATACCGCGGTACTTTTGATAGGGAGTGACGTTGCCATTGGCAGCGATGTCGGCAGCGGTGTAATGCCCCCCCGGCTCGAGATAGAGCTTTTGCTCCTCGTCATCAGCAATTTTTTGGGGCATGGAAACATCTTCATGCGATTTGTCGCCGTGGTTAAGATCCGACTTGGTAAATGCGAGGCGGAATCGTTCGCCATCTATAGAGACGTTGGGAATAGTAATCTCCACCATCTGACCGACCATCGATTCGGGTAACTTCGCGACAAATAGCGATGATCTTCCCTCTCCATCTCCATCGTGTGGCTCGGGCGCAAACTTCAGCGGCTGCGCCTCGGCATCCCCTTCAAGCCTCACGAAGCCATGCAGTTCCTTGGCCTCGATATCGATCACCCGCGTTTCATCTGAGCCGAGGGTGAATAGTCGAACCATCCCTTGTTTGTCAAAGACGGCCTCTACATGGTAACTGTCGCGGCCCAGCGACACGATCAGGCCGCCGTGATCGCCCGGTTTGTGCTCATGCCCGTCAGTCGCTGTCTCGGATTCAAGCTTAGGTAGCGAACCCTGCGATACCGGGCCGCCTGGTTGCCGGTCTACATCGGGCTTCGGAGGGGCTACTCCGCAACCCGCAAGGGTAACCAACGCAAGGAGAATCAAGCCCGATTTTCGATTTCGAAGAGCGTGCCGATGACTTGGGACCAGTTGCAAATCCAATTCCATGATCTTTACTCCTTTTTCAGAAATTGCTCATGCAACGCATCGAGCTTGGAGAAGTATTTGTCCTGCGCCTTCTCCACTTTCTTGAAGCAGGGAGGGCAACAGACAAAGATGCGATAGCCGCCAATGATCTGCGACTTGGAATCCGAGGAAACTTCGTTCTCCATCACCAGACATTCGCGCTGGGCTGAAGCTTGTCTTTCCCGAATCGTTTCCAGATGCTTGGGATCCGGAGTACCTGTTACGCACTTGTCGCAGCACACAAAAAGCTGCTCGTTGGTCGTGGTATCGGTCCACGTCGGTAACGATTGGTCTTTAGGAAGTTCCCTTCCGGATACGGGACAAAACTTCTGAACAGCGATGCGAAGTGAGTCACGCTTGGAAGCGGTCCCTTCTTCATCGGTGGGTTTAGCAGCCATGCTGACGGCGACTGCACAAAGTAACATACAAAGCATAAGACGTTTCATGGAACAGACCTCCAAACGGGCAGAATAGAAATAGCACGTTGATCGAAGAACGAATGGAGCGCGAAGAGCGCGCTGGAGGATCAAATTCGCCAAATGCAGGCGCGGGCTTGCCAACGCCCGCGATCCGTATCCCGAACACCCTCAAGGGGCGGTGCAGAACAGGATAGATCACCAATCCAAAAGAAAAACAATTCCGGGGTGGAGTTTAGCGATCCACCGTCCACACGCATGCGAGACTCTATCTCGAACTCGTTGCTAATTGCTATCCATGTGTGGCTAACACATGGGCAACGAGCCCCATCGATTTGATCGTGAGATTCCTGAGACTTTTTGAGTCTCGCCAAGCATTTGGGGCAGGTAGGTTTCTTGATCTCGCTCCGAACCAACGGGCGTTCGTTCGCCGAAGTTTCGAACTGCCCAACACAATACCTGATCCAACAGCAACAGACACCCCCACCGGAAAACTGCCCAAGAAGGACAGCGGCGATCAGCAGGA
>JAGWWZ010000242.1 GCA_018970165.1 Planctomycetota bacterium
GGAAATCCAGGACAACACGGTTACTCGGCCCCCGGTGGAACGATCTTATTGAAGATCAAGCCACGACGCTTCGACTTTGCAGCATCTTTGGAGGCGAGATAGCGATCGGCTTCGATCTGATCCTTCAATGCATGTTGTTCGACACTACCCGCATCGCCAGAGGCCTTGGCAGGTCCCTTGGCGTTCTCGCGAATTGTCTCGTCCAAATTCTCAGCCATATCGCTCGCTCGTCGCTACCCAAAACGAAGCACCCTGCTATCTGTAGGGTTACACGCAAGACGAGCAGTCGGACGAAGTGGAAGGCAAAGAATTTTGCAAATAGACCGAACTCGTATCGTGTGCATTCGCTTTTGTTGACTTTTAGAGAGTGTTGACGTCGCCACCCCCAACCAAAAACTCGCCTTGATCTTGTAACAAAAACTGGGTAGTATTTGTTACAACATGGCAGGCAAAAAATCTCCAGAAAGCATCGAATCAGCAATATTTTCCCGCATCAAAAGGTGGGGGCGAGGCTGCGTTGTCCTTCCGGCCGGTTTTCTGGATTTGGGAAGCCGCCAAGCGGTCGGGGTTGCCCTCCATCGGCTCGCAAAGACCAAATCGATTAGGCGACTGTCACGCGGCGTTTACGACTATCCGATTGAAGACCCGCTACTGGGCGAACTATCACCTACCATCGAAGCGATTACCAAAGCGTTATCGCAGCGAGATCGATTGCGACTACAACCATCTGGCGCGTACGCCTTAAATCTCCTCGGTCTGTCCGAACAGGTACCCGCCAAGATCGTATTCCTGACCGAGGGCGAATCTCGGACGCTTAAGGTCGGCCCGATGACGATCCAGCTTCGTCGTACAACGCCTCGCAATATGGCAACCTCGGGACGGTTGAGCGGTTTGATCATCCAAGCATTCCGGTCACTGGGTAAAGAACATGTGTCACAGACTCGAATCGAGAAACTCAAGTCCAGTATTCCTCTGAAACAGCGAAAGGAACTACTCAAAGACATTGCACTGGCTCCAGCTTGGATGCATTCGATCTTTCACGAGTTGGCCGAATCGCAATCACATAGGGGTAGCCAATGAATTCAACGTTTTTGAGGCTGCCTGAAATACAGCGACAAAGAGCCATACTGGAAGCTGCGGTACGACGAGGCATATCGCCGGTGATCATGGAGAAGGACTTCTGGGTTTGCTACATATTGTCGATTTTGTTTCGCTGTAATTTTGGTAAGTCGTTGGTCTTCAAAGGTGGAACATCGTTGTCCAAAGTCTTCGGTGCGATCAACCGGTTCTCTGAAGATATCGATTTGTCACTTTCACCGGAGTTTCTGGAGCTTCCTCAGCCTGGCTCCAGCCGTAACCAAGCCAACAAGTGGATGACCCGCGCTGAAGCCGCATGTATCGAAGTGGTTCGCGAAACAATTATGCCCGAGTTGAGTCAGCAAGTTGCAGACGCACTGAGTGCTGCCAAAGATCTCGACCGGAACCTAGAACGTATCGAATTTGAAATCGACTCACAAACCAACTCGCCAGTTTTGTTGTTTCATTATCCAACGACGCAGCCATCAGGTTTCGACTATTTGAAACGTTCTGTGAAGTTGGAATTCGGCTCATTGACTGAGCAACGTCCAACGGGACAGCATAAAGTATCAACCTGGTTGGCCGATGCATTCCCACAGCTCTTTGACGATTGGAACTGCAACGTTGTCGCTCTAGAAATTGAACGAACCTTCTGGGAGAAGGCGACGATTCTTCATGCGGAAAGTCATCGACCTGAAGATAAGCCAACTCCAGACAGGTTTTCACGCCACTATGCGGACACAGTCGCACTAGCCTTGCATCCCGATGGAAAACGAGCGATCCACCTGGATGAGATGCGCACCAGAGTCGTCGAATGGAAATCAAGATTCTTCGGTAGCTCCTGGGCCAGATATGATTTGGCTGTACCTGGATCGTTTCGTCTCGTCCCCTCGAAAATTCGTGTCGATGCGTTGAGGCAGGACTATCTAGCGATGCGAGATATGTACTTGGTTGAGCCATTGGCCTTCGATAAAATACTCGAGCACCTAGCTAGCTTGCAGGCCGAAATCAATCACGTAACTTAGCACTGGAAGTCAAGCAAGAATTGCTTGACCAATTGGATTATGATCTGCGTCTTTTCTGCATTTCCTTAAAGCTTATTCGATCTCTCTTTGCTGCGACCTCTCCGTCAGTACCAAACAGCATGACTCCTTGCATCGAAGCCGCAACCGACGAACCCACCAAACAATCGAACCAGTGATTGTCGGGCTGCTCGGGTCGCTGCTTCCATTCGTCGACGGTTCGACCTCGAGCCTCGGTCTTGACGAAGTATTCCGATGTCAGGTGCTCGCTGAGCATGCGATGGGTTTCGGTATTCATGCCAAAGAGAGACAGGCATCCGCGATCCCCCATGGAAACACGGAGTCGAGCAATCACGAAGGACTTCCACCAATTCGTGTCAAACACAACGTGACGTATCGCTCTCTTGCCGTGGACCGTGGGAATGCGCCAGTTGAGGCCCACCCGATCGCCAGGCCGGCGTCGATATTCGCTAAAGGGCATGCTCGATGCGCCAACAAAGCGTCCGTGGCTTGGCATGATGACCGCAGCGAACCTGGACTGGCGACAGAATTGGTACACGACGTCGGTCGATTGCCCCCAGTTAGCATCGATCAAGCAACGGTTGATCCTCATCGCTGCCCCATCGTCACGATGCCATTCGCGATCGAGCAGTTTCGTTGTGAGGGACTCCAGCCCCGCGTAGATGGATCCTTCGATCCCGGTGCCTGTAGCTTCCGCTGTCAGTGTATGTCTCGCATCGCGCAGCGTGAAATACGGACGTTGCTGATCGGGATAACATCCATAGTCGATAACGTATCCCGTGAAGTCGTCCTCCCATGCTGCGACAAGGTAAAAGAGCAGCTTCTGTTGCACGTCAATGAACGCCGTGAGGTGGTTAGCCCCAATCGAGATGAGCCCGCGATCCAGATGATTGACCTTGCTCGCTACTTCGTCGGGCTTGAGCATCCCATCGCTTACGGTTTCCTGCGGCAATGGTTCGTTCTGGTACTCCGCGAAGAACGCCGCTTCATCCTGCATCTTCAGATTCATCGCGTGCTGAATCGCTGACAGTTCGTCATGGTTGTATCGCTCGGGCCAAGCGACGACGGCACCTTCATCCATCGCTTGTTGATTCTGCTGATAGAATGCAGTCGCAGCCTCACCACTGTCCCCGTTTCGCATTCCCTCGGCACGGATCTCCGCGTAGCGTTGCCACAGGGGTTCGTTCCTCGGAAACGAATAGACCATCTTGGTTCGTTCCCCATTCCATTCCGGATGCCGATTGCGATCGAGGATGTTGTCGGCCATGTCACCAGGTCGAATGACGGTACACGGCATGATGCCTGAAATCTTCTTGCCCGGGCCCGAGAGACCAAGCACTGCCCCCGCAAGAATGCTTTCGCGATTAGCGCATTGCGAGAGAGAGCGGGCCGATTCGTCCGTTTGAGGATCGTCGAGAACAACAAGACTTGGCCGCACGGTCCTTCCGTCGGCTCTTTTAAATTTCATACCGCGGATCCGCCCCGTTAAGCCGGCCACTTTGATGATCGCACCACTGGCTTGGCTCCCTTCGATGGTTGGCAGCACGATCTCCTTGGCAGTCCAACCGATCTGAGTGCGTTTCCCCTTGTAGAGTTGACCGTTGGCCCGATTCGAAATGCCATCCAACGCCTGGATCGGGAAACAGACCTCAGGAAAGTCGGCCAGAAGCAGCTCGTTGCAATCCAACTCGGTCTTGATCGAATCGAGCATATCACAGGCATGGCCTTCATCGCTTCCGATCAGGCATACGAAGTTGCGATGCCCATACAGTACAGCCCAGATGCAGGCGACCTCCGCAATCGAGGACTTACCACTCCCGCGTGCCATGGCGAGCGCAAATAGTCCACCATGAACGACCGCTTGCTCGATCTTGTGAATGACTTTGATGTGATCCTGTGACCACGCGAGATGAAACGTCAATGGGAAATACGTTTCACAGAAGTAGCGAAAGTCTCGCGACGCACGATCCTTGCGATCGACGTTGTCGACCTCAGGCAACTCGCCGATGTCCCGACCAGCGAGCGCGAGCGCTGCATTGCGCGCACGCGCACGTTCCTTCATGGCCTCGTAGGGATCGACACCGCTGATTGGGCGAGGCGTGTGACGTACGACGTGCATCCACGCGCAGTAGCGCAACAAATCCACCGTCTTGTTGTCACCGATACGCGCGCCAGCACGTTGGCGATGTCGATACAGTTGCCGCTCGCTGATCACCTCACCCAACGGCGTTGAGTTGAGCAGTCGGCATAACTCGCTAGGTTTCAGTTTTCGCGGGTCACTCACCACGTCCCATCTCCTTCGCTTGCCAAGCGCTGTAGTGAACAAGGTTGATCGTGCCATCGACGTTCACCGGCGCACCGTCTTGTAAATCCGATCGGATCTTCTCAAGGTCGATTCTTTCCCGGTAGGCAGCAGATAGAAGCTTGGCCGCCTGTTCGACCGTGAGCTTTGTCGGGTCCACTGGGCCATTCCCTTCACTCATCGCACTCCTCCGTGACTGGGCATCTGGAAACGTGGGGCCACCGTGGGCGAACGGTGGCGTTCTGGCGGCTGATTCGCCGGGTAATGCGGAGCATATTTGGGCGCGACAGTGGCCCCATGTTGGGGCACCGTTGGCCTCTCAGAAAGCTGGAAAAAAGCTGCAACAAAACATGCTTTATCGGCTGGATCTTCCCTGCATGTTTGGGCTTCATGTGTCACACGCGAACGCAACCGCGATCGCAAATGACAGGTCCAAACAAACCCAACGGAGAGACAGAGATGAATGCCAACGAGATTGCCTTCGGAATCGAATTCGAGACGACCTTGCCCACCAGCGACACCACACCGATCGGGCCTTACCACCACGGATACCAAGTACCTTGGCTCCCCACCGGATGGCGAGCAGAACGCGACGGGAGCATCCGACCCGAAGCACCCAATCGCAAGGGATGCGAATTCGTAAGCCCCAAGCTCAAGGGATACGAAGGCCTCAAACAAATCGAAGACGCGATCGACAAGATCAACGAGCAC
>JAGWWZ010000058.1 GCA_018970165.1 Planctomycetota bacterium
AGGCCGGTCCCGAATAATATCCAAAACAAAATAGGTTGCCCCAGAGCAGCGATCACACGAAACGGTTGCCTGAAGAACCGCACCCATTCCCGTTTGGCAAGCATCCACGCGGTTAGCAAACCCAAAACAGCACGGCTGGGCAGCGGGGAAGCCGTTTGCAAGCTCGTAGTAGGTGTCGTCGCAGCACTCATCTTGCCTGTATGGTAGCGCAGGAAGCTAGATGTGCAAGTCGTCTTGGGTCCCGGAAAATGGTGGATTTCGAAGCGATTTACCGCTTCGATTCCTCGTGCACCATCTGGTTCAGGTGGTCCTGCACCCGTTTTTCGATTTCCTCGATGCCGCGAATCGTCTCATGTACGCTCGGAGGATTACCAAGCCCACTCTCGCCGAGGTCTGGCGAGTGTCGAGATTCATCGTGCAGTTCATCGTAGACCGCAACCTGATTTCGCCCCTGATCCTTGGCGCGATACAACGCCTGGTCGCTGTGACGAACAAGATCTCCGATCCGTTCCCCAGTCCGCAACTGTGCGACCCCCGCGCTAGCCGTCACACGAATGGTGTGTCCCTCCGCTTCGATCGAATCGCCAGCGAGAGTCTTTCGTAGGGATTCCGCATAGAGAGTGGCATTTTCGACAGTGTCTGTGAAAAGAACCCCGAATTCCTCACCACCGTACCGAGCTACCAAATAGCAGTCTTCTGCGCTGGTAGCTAAATGATCGGCAACCCGCTTCAGCACCACATCCCCGACAGCATGTCCGTAGGTATCATTGATTTTTTTGAAGTGATCGACATCCAACAGAACGAGGCTGAGGGGTTGCCCCGCATTTAAGTGCTGCGCGTACAATTCGTCCAAACCCTGGTCGAATGCTCGTCGATTCGCAAGCCCTGTTAAGGCGTCGGTGCGAGCCTCCGTCAAGTAGCTTTCCAGTTGGCTGTGCTGTTGCTCGAGTTTCTTTTCCGCTGCCTCAAGTCGATCCTGCATCTGATTGTTCGCGATCAAAATTTGATCGAGAATAGGTTTGATCTCCGCCGCATCTTTCCCGTTCAAATTTCGTGACATTTCGACCAGTTCATGCATCCGAGCCTGATACTGAGAGATATCGGTAGCGATATGGTTGGTCGATTCCGCGATCGTTCGAACCATCGAGAGAAACTCGCGTGGGTCGAACTTGCTCGGAGCGATTTCTTGCACCGGGTTAACAGAGCCCGATCGCCGAGCCATCCAAAAACCAATCGCAATACCTACGGCCAAAAGGGTCGTGCCGAACAGCAGACCGGTCATCAGGTAAAGGATTTGAGAGAGGATCACGTTGTGTCTTGGGAGCGGGTCCCTGCGTTTGGAACGCCGGGATTTGAGCGATGAAGGAATGGTTGTCGAATTCCACCCTCCGAGAGGGCGGACGTCAGGCTTTCCGAGGCGGAAACCGCTGACAAATCTTCGGTTTTGGCAATGGTCACAATTCCGCCGGGAGAGATCGTGAACCCGCGGGCTCGATCTTTTTCAAGATCATAACCGATCTCGAATCCGGCAGGAATTTGGACATGTTTGTCGATGATAGCACGTCGAATGCGTGCATGGCGACCGACCTGCACACCCTCGAAGAGAATACTATCGGAAACGTGCGCGTAGGAATTCACCCGCACACTCGGCCCCAAGACACTGTGCTGAACGCGCCCGCCACTAACGATTGTTCCGCTACAAACGATCGAATCGATTGCAGCGCCTGTTCGCTCGCCGTCCCCCTGCGACCCGAAGACGAACTTCGGGGGAGGGAGATTGGGCTGGTGTGTACGAATCGGCCAAGCCGAGTCGTAGAGATTCAGCTGCGGATCAATACTGACCAGATCCATATTCGCTTCATAATAGGCATCCAGCGTTCCGACATCGCGCCAGTAGGCATCCCTTTTCCGATTCTCGTCTTTGAACGGAAATGCGAACACCCTCGATCGCTCGATATTCGCAGGAATGATGTTCTTGCCGAAGTCGTGATGACTCGCAGGATTATTCGCATCCGCGCACAGTTGCTCGAACAGAAATCGGGTGTTGAAAACATAGATACCCATGGAAGCCAACGCGTGATTCGGGTCGTTAGGGATCGGCAACGGATCCTTGGGCTTCTCCTGAAAACCCACGATGCGCGAATCCTCATCGATTTGCATGACGCCGAATTCCGTGGCTTCCGACCGATTCACCCGCAACGCGCCAACGGTCAAATCAGCACCCACCGATCGATGGTAATCCACCATCGTCCCATAGTTCATTTTATAGATGTGGTCTCCCGCCAGGATCAGCGTATGCTCGGGACGCTCCCGTTCGATGGAGTAGATATTCTGATAAACGGCGTCGGCTGTCCCCTGATACCAGTTCTCGTCGATTCGTTGTTGCGGAGGAAGAATGTCGATGAACTCATCCAGTTCGCGACTAAAAAAATCGCTCCATCCAAGATGAACATGACGATCGAGACTCATCGCCTTGTATTGCGTGAGCATCAGCATACGTCGGATACCGCTGTTGAGACAATTCGATAGCACGAAGTCGATAATTCGGTAGTTGCCGCCGAAAGGGACCGCAGGCTTGGCTCGGTCTCGGGTGAGCGGTTCCAGCCTCGTTCCCTTGCCACCCGCCAACACGACCGCCAATACATCTCTCATGTCGCTTCTCCAAAGCGTCGACTCCCTCCCCACGCGTTCTGCCGTCATCTGCGGAGGAAACGGCCTTCCAAAACCATGTTGTACATCGGCGGCACATTGCCCGCCACTACAAGAATATTAATAGCGAATAAAACGCCCTTCAATTTTTCACCATACTTTTTGAGGATGGCACACCTCCGACCGTTGAAAATCACAGATCCGCAAGGCTTCTGTCGTAGACCCGGTGAGTCTTGGTCCGCGGCACTTTGCCACGTTCGATCGAACCGCGAGACAGTTGATTGCTTTCCAACACCCACGAAAATTCCGCTTCGGTAATGCCGCGAGCCAGGCAGTCGGGTAGCATGCGATGGAGTAGCACCAAACCGAGCCCCCACCGTTGCCACTCGGGGACAATGTTGGTGCTGATCAAACGAATTCGCTTGATCTTGCGACGCCCCCAAAGCAGACGCAAAAAACCAAAAGGGAATAGACGACCATCGATCTTCTTGATCAGTGGATTGTAATCCAGTAGCCCGAGACCGACGCCGACCGGCTCGCCGTCGACCTCGATGACGCTGGTCACCTCAGGATCAATCAGATATCGGAGAGATTCGCCCACGCTTCGGGTTTCCGCAGCCGACATCGGCACGAACCCCCAGGTACCCTGCAGCGCTCGATTGTAGATATCCAGGAACAGTTCTACATCGGCAGCGAAATTCGTGCGGCTCGCTGGACGGACCCGAATGTTGAATCGATCCTTCACTTGATTCATCATCTGCATGATCTTCGGGTCCATCGAGTCGAGCATACTGATGTTCCCGACGTAGGAATACAGGTCCTGCGTCTTCTCAAATCCGAAACTTTTGATCAACGCATCGTGATAGGGCGGGTTGTAGGTCATCATGAATGTGGGCGGGGTATCGAAGCCCTCAACGAGCGTCCCCAATTCGTAATTGAGGGAGGGATTGCATGGTCCGCGGACGTCGGTCATCCCTTCTCGTTTGAGATACTGACAGGCACCGCGAAACAAGGAGTGAGCGGCCTCGCGATCATCGATACACTCAAAGAAACCGAAGAAACCCCGTTTCTCATCGTAACGTTGATTATGCCCATGATTGATCAACGCTACGATGCGTCCGACAACCTTCCCATCCTTGCGACACAACATCGCTTGGCACTTCGCATTGTCATAAAATGGATGCGCCTTGAAGCCGACCAACTCGAGTTGATTGATCCGAATGGGAGGTATCCAATTCGGATCGCCTCGATAGAGATCCCAGATCAACTGCATAAAGGCCCGCTGGTCGCTCTTGGACTCAACGGTACTGATTTGGTAATTCGCCATATTGCCATTCCGTAACCGGGGCGGAAGTAGGTTGCGTGATTGTACGCGATTGCAATCGCCCTGCGAGGTGGCCTCCGAGCACACTTCCGTAATATAGCGGGGTGGTTGCCGGGGGATAGGCAAAGCCCAGGGCACCTCCAACGTAGGTGCCATATGCCGGGTACAGAACGTGGTAAGCCTCTCTCTGTAAGTCCGGTTCCCCGAGAGTCTCCAGATACGCGATCACGTCAGCGCTCGCAATCGATTCATGGTACAGAGGCACGATCGGCAACCCGTACAGCGCTGCATAAGTGCCGGGATACGTGCGTCTCGCAAAATCCTTCGCATGCGCCCCCTCATGCAACGCGATCGCAGGGACATCGCTGTAGATGTGAATCGTGTTGGTGTAGGGATTGAAATGATCTCCTCCGAAAAGCCGTCCGGGAATCAGGGTTTCACCCAGGACACTGACCAGTCCGAAACTATACCGCCACGGCCAAGCCACATCGCGATTGGCACGCAAACGACGCCAATCATCCCAAGGCCGATACTGGTTCAACCGTACCTTCACATGGCCAAGTTGATTCGCTGTTAGGTACTCTTGAAGTGTCGCCTCGGTTTCCGTCGAGATGCGGTGATTATCCACGCGACGATTCCAGAGCAAGAGCTTCGAAGGAATGCCGATGACCCAGCCTGCTGTATCGAGAATCGGACGCGGATTGCCACGCTCGATCGGCTGCGTATTGAGTGCGAGCAGGCTCGGTGATGGCTTACGCTGCGACAACGGTATCGTACGCGGGGTCAGGGGATTGCACCCGAGCGATGCGCTCAACAACAGTACAACCGCAATGAGTCTATTCACTGGGAGGTCGGAAGCCACCACCCGGCAGCACTTGAGTGGATGGGACGCTGAGCGGCTCGCCGTTCGGGAAGAAGATGCCTTGCAGCCACGATCCTGGCGTCCAACGCGATGTTGCTGGTGCAGGAAGGACTCCTGGAGGAGGAACAGCACTCGGAGGAGTCGGTAAGATCTCCGGGTTGGCAGGAACCAGCGTTGGTGCCAGTCCATTCGCTGCAGGTGGTGGTGGTGTCACGGCAATCCCTTGCCCAGCTTGCAATCGCAGCTGTTCGCCGCTGGCCAGGAGTGCTTCATTCGGAACCACCGGCTCGATGCTCATCTGAACATCGATAATCCGCTCATCTCGCGTCTCGAATGGCAGCAGGGTCTCCGACACGAAGTCGAGAGGCGGTATTTCATACCAAGGCGGATGAATCTTGCGCAGGAATTTCTCCGTGCGATATCCATCCTTGACGATCTCGATACTGCGAGTCCCGTAGTAGGTGAAATTCGTCGAAACGGGAGTCAAGCCAATCGGCTGCTTGTCCACATACACCATCGCCCCGGCAGGATTGGTCCGAAACGTCAGTCGTTTCCGAACACAACCCGACCCTGAAAAGCACATAGCGAGCAACAAAACGCCCCAAAACCATGTTTTTACTACAGGTCTTGAAGTTCCGCCCGGGTGACCCAGTTGTTGCCTAAGTGAACAATCCATGAACAGGAATGTAGAGTTCAGGCCCATCTCACAACAAGACAAACTAGTGAACCTGGAGACCCTAGGCGGTGACACTCGAGATTCGAGGGTGCACTTTGGTGCCTCCTCAATTGACGCAGGTTAGGCCATCCATCACGATTCCAAGCCTTCAAACTTTGCGAGAAGGCGAGCAAACGTACGTTCGTCCGAAAACTTATTTATCCGTTGGAAGTCAGGAGAATTGAGATGGGTTTGATTAAGGAGTTCCGCGAATTTGCGATGCGCGGCAATGTGATTGACTTAGCCGTAGGGGTTGTCATCGGAGCGGCGTTCGGAAAGATCGTTTCCTCGCTGGTTGAAAATATTTTCATGACTCCTCTGAATCTCTTGGTTGCCAAAAGCGGTGTCAGCTTCAATTCGCTATCCCTCAAGTACTCCAATCTATTCGGAGGCAAGGTTCAGTTGCCGGTTATGAAGGATGGCAAGCCCGTCATGGAAGCGGATGGAGTAACTGCAAAAACAGACTTGTTGGATCCTGACATTCTCAAGTACGGCCCCTTTCTGCAGTCCATCTTTGAGTTTTTGATCATTGCATTTGCCCTGTTCATGGTTGTTAAAGCGATGAACTCATTCAAAAAGAAGACGGAATCCGCAGAGCCACCGCCTACTCCCGAGGATGTTGTATTGCTCCGCGAAATCCGCGATGCTTTGAAGAAGTAAATCGGAATCGAGTTGCCCCTTGTAGTGCGACTCATTCATCTCCTTGGCGGTGCAAGTTAGACTTGGTGCCGCCGAAGGGATGAGCCCAGCCTGCTTTCCAGCAGTTCTTTTTCGCTTCTTTTTGTAACACCCTAGATAAATCAGGCCGGTTCGCGCATCTTGGTGGGGTATGAGTCCCCCCAATCATTCGGAAACCGTTCGGGAATTCTCGCAGCGACTGCGCGAAAGCGGTGCGGCCGCGCTTGGTGGGCTGTACGACTTGACGGCCGCGCGGCTGGTACGTTTTTCGACCACCATCACACGCAACCAACAGGATGCCGAGGATGCCGTGGCCGCCGTCCTGCTCAAGGTGGTCGAGTCCCCTTCGATTCTGGTGCATGCGACATCCCCTTGGTCTTATCTTCTCCGGATGGTTCGCAATGAATCGTTGGTGATTCTCCGCAAGCGCAAACGCTGGGCGATCGTACAAAGTCTGATGGATCTATGGACAGTGATTCCCGTCGATGAATTAGACCGCGAGGAATTGCTGCAGGCGGTCTGGCGAGAACTGCGAGCGCTGCCGACCGAGCAATCCGAAGTGGTTGTCCTCAAGATCTGGGAGGAGATGACTTTCCAGCAAATAGCGGAAGTCCTAGAGATACCTCCGCCAACAGCAGCTAGCCGTTATCGATATGCAATGACCAAACTCGCGAGCAAGCTGTCCGTGGAACCTTTGGAGGTGCGGCATGTCGATTGATTCCTCGTCCTACCGCGATCGGATGAATGACGACGATCTCTCACCGGAGCTGGGTCGAACCGCCGAGCGTATTCGTGCCGCGTCCTCGATCGTGCAACCCAGCGAGTTTCTGCGGACCAAGATCCTTCAGCGGGCACGTCAAAAAGAGGGAGACACTCGCTCGGATCGGATCGTTCTACGAGCCGTCATGGCGCTGGTCGTGTGTTCGCTACTGCTCATGTTTACAGCATTGAAACTCGACGCGTGGCAAGATGAACCGGTTCGCCGTGCGACATGGGCTGGGATGCAGGAGCGGGCTGCGGAAATCGCAGCGGAACGGCGAATCGCCGTGGACGCCTCTCTGTGCGAAGCCTATCTAGAATGGCGATCCGATCTGTCACAACGCTGGCGCAATTCAAACGCGAGCTCATCCTTTCAGCCGTAAAATATTCTCGGACGACTGAATAAATCTCTATGGTCCGCGCATCGTTGTGATTAAGAGCGGTTTTTTCTCCCGAGCTCACAACGGTTCACTCTCGATTCACTTATGTTGGGGACGCGGCATCGCATGGCGGATTCGCAGTCGGCAACGATTCAGCTACAGGATGTGTTGTCCTTCAACGAACAGTTGATTGCGATTTCTCGATCTGGAATTCGCCTAGCATACATTCCCAACCCTCACCAAATCGAACGAACACTGCAAGACTGGAGCGGCCGCATCGCGATGCAAGTGGGGCGAGGACTGGCGGTCGAGCCCGCGCTCGATAGCACAGGCGTATCCGATGAATACCGAGAGGCATTGAAGAGTTACGTCGCATTGGGTGGATCGATCGAAGCGGCTCAAGGATTGGTAGATGGCGGATCTTGGAGCGATCGGAATCGCAGTCGATTTTCCTTATCCCTATTCGGGACTTGGATCGTATGGGTGCTGGCTTGTATAGCGTGGCTTGCACTGATTGGGATCATCACCCCTCCACTGCGATCGCTCTATGAAGTTTCCCGTGTGCCACCTGGACCTGCCTTCGCATGGTTGCATTTCTTCTATTCCCATTGGTGGCAGTGGATGATCGGTTTGGTCGCCCTCACGATCCTCGTGCCACTGATCTCGAGGATCATCCTTCAGCGAACCAATTGGTCGTGGTTGCCGCTTCGCCGGAGGGTTCTCACAAGATTGCAATCATCAAGCCAAATGCAGATCGAGAGCCTGCTGGCCAAGCAACAGCACGCGGAAATTTCCACTCGGCAGACGTTCGATGCCTTGGCTAACGCTCTGAAACTAAAAGCGCAACGCGATGGGGCGGGCCTGCAAGCTTGGATTCCTTCTTTGATCGCTGCCTTTCTCGGAGGGCTCATCGTCTTGGCAGTTGGGATGGTTGTTTTCTGGCCGTTGCTGGAGTACTTGTTCGCGATCTGCCAACCTCCGGAGGTCTATCGTGTCAGGAAATAACCTGCCGCTCGATTCGACGCCGATCGATTCGACGAGCCTCGACATTCTCGATGCTGCACTCCGCCGAAGCATCACTCTGACACAGTCATTTCCAATAGAGGACCTGCTGGCCAAGATGCAATCCGGGCCGAAAGATCTGCTGCGAATTACCGATGCGTTGCGAGATCCCCCGCCCGCTGCGATGTGGCTACGAGATCCCGTGTTGGCTCGGCACCTACCCATCGTGCTCCGATTGCAAGACGCATCCATCGAAGATCCGGGCCGCTCCGGGGCGTTGCAGCGACTGCTTGTTGGGGAAACAGACAGTCGCCATTGGAGATGGACTCCTTGGGTCTACCCCTCCATCATTCTCATGGGAGCTATCCTCGTCGCGATCTTGTTAGGGACGACGGTTGTGCCGACGTTCAAGGAGATGTTTCTTGACTTTGAACTTCGTTTGCCCGCACCCACAAGGTGGTTGATCTGGATGAGTGACTGCATGATTCTGCATCCAGTCTGGTCGATAGGGGCAGTCATCACCTTATTGGGTTTATTCGCCTTAACAAGAATCGGCATGCTTTGGATCGAGGACAGGATTCCTAGCGATTCGATCCTCTCGTTTCTCTTGTCGGGTTCCCGGCGACAATTGCGGGGGATGGCCCGCTGGACCGGCAGTTTGGCTGAGATGCTCCGACTCGGAATTCCGATTCCCCAAGCGATTGCATTGGCAGGGATACTTTCCGGCCAACGTTCCCTCGAGATGCAGTCCATGCAATTGGCACAGGAGTCCGCCAACGGAAGAGAAGTGGGGGTGTCCTCAAGGAGCAATGTGAGGCGTACATGGAGTTTATCCCCCGTCGCGATGGCCGCCTTGCACTACCCAGATTCAGAGAAGCGAGTCGCATTGCTTCGCAGTCTGTCGGATCTCTATTGGAACCGGTTGGTCGTTCCATCGCGGGCAAGTGCCGGATGGATCGCACCTCTAGCCGTGGTTCTCGTGGGAGCGATCGTAGCTTTCGTAGTGATCGCTCTCTTCATGCCGTTGATCTCTCTGGTTACCAGTTTGAGCAGTTAGGAACCGGCATCCGATGACCCACGAACCACCCAACTCGGATCCTTTTCCTGCCATGACGGCTTCCCTGGGAGATCGCAACCCATTCGTCTTCCGACTCAGTCGTTTCGGGGCATGGGTATCCTTGAGCCGCCGACAAAACTCCTTGTTGGAGCTACTCGAAATCATTCATCGCGAGCGGTTGGAGCCGGCGCCTTGGATTGCTCATTACGCACTGGAAGAACGGGGTTGGTATCGTCGCAGACTTCGACGGTTTTCGGATCGCGTCGCGAAAGGAACCCCTTGGCTCGAAGCGTTGGAACAGACTCCGGATGTCCTTTCCGACGATCAAGTTCTAGCGCTCCGTCTGGCCAGTCAATCTGGAACGCTCGGACCGACCTTTGCGTCGCTCCGCACTCGAGCGACCTCGAACGAGTCCGGATCGGATTCGCATTGGACCTCGATGATGGTGTACTGGTCGGTTGTGGGGGCCATCTTGATCGGCGTGCTGTTCTTTTTCGAATACCGCATTCTTCCCAATCTCAGACAAATCTATCACCACTTGGAATTGGGGCCCTCGGCGAATTCGCTGATGCGAGCCGATCCCATGAAGTCGGCCATTGCGATAGGAGTCGCGGCGGTGGTCTTGCTGGTTGCCGGGATTCTGTTGGGATGGTCGGTTTCGATCCGGCGATGGATTCGCAAACAATGGATGGGAAAATGGTTCAGCCCACCCCTCGCAACCATCAGCGCACCGGTTCTGCAGATGCTCTCGACCAACGTGCGAGAGGGGCGTCCGATCGTGGGGGCCCTTTCGACTCTGGCCAAATACCACTCCGATTCCCGGGTGCAACAAGGTCTGCTCCTCGCCCGAAATGAAATCGAGCAAGGTGCGACGGAATGGGAGAGCATGCAGACCTCGGGCTTGATTTCATCGTTGGAACAGCAAGCGTTGGAGAGTTGCCAAGGGAAAGACTCCCAGGCTTGGATCCTGGAACAATTGGCATCCAAACGGGAGTTGGATTATCGACGTCGACAATCGCTCTTCGAGAAGTGTGTCCATCCTGTGATCGTTCTTTTCTTCGGAGGGCTCGTCTTTTGGTTGGCATCCTCGACGCTTGTTTCCATTTACGGGTTGGTTACGGCTCTCGCACCATAAGGACGGCTCACTCATGATTCCATTGGACCATCGCATGCATCGTTCGGGTGTCGCGCAAATCGAAGTCGTCGTCGCGGGAGTTGTGCTCTTCGCGTTGGCGAGTCTCTTGCCGAGCTTGGGATATCACCTGAGCCGAATCCACAAGGAATCGCTCCAGTATCAGATCGCCGTGCAGACGCTGGCCAACGAACTGAGCCGACTTCGCTCACTCGAGTCGCAAACTTCAGCAAGCGACCTGGAAAATCTTGAAGTCCCTTCTCACGTGCTGAAGCGTCTCCCCAAGGCGAACCTGCATGCCGTCGTTCTGCGCGATGAGCTGGGAACCCGAGTCCAATTGGCTCTGCAATGGGAGAGGGTTGGGAATCCACCGCCTGTTCAAATGGTGGGATGGTTGGATACGCAACCGAAATCGTCGGGAGGGGAGTAATCGCCATGAGGGCCAAACGCACCGGATCCACGTTGATCGAAATGATCCTCACTGTCTCTGCCGGGACGGTCATGATGCTGTTGGCGGTCACTATGATTCACCAGTCGATGGCTTGGTCAGGACGGATGGCATCGCGGAACCTCGATCAGCAGAGCTTGCAGCGATTGGCTGAATCCTGGCGCGAAGATTGTCGCAGCGGAGTAGCGATCGAAGACTTAACAGGTGGTGTATTCGCTGTCCGGTTGTCAGAGCAGCGACATCTTGAATACGAAGTGCGGCCAGGAATGATCCTTCGACGTGACGTATCCGGTTCAAGCCAAGAGACCAAGATCACCGGTACCGAACGGTATTATTTCAGTCCCCGGTCCCTCTTCCGCATCGAACAACTCGATGCACCGAAGCGAGCTCGATTGCTATGGATGTATCAGCCGACGACAGGTGAGGAACCCGATATCGTCTGTGCGATAGATGGTCTTCTCGAGGGAGAGTTTACGAAAGGAGGGACCCCATGAACATAGGTTCTCAACGGCGAATCCATCGCCGAGAGGGGGCTATTCTTTTGGTCGCATTGGCAGCGATGGTGATCATGACTGCGATCGCCGCAGCCGCAGCCAGCGCTACGTTGAGAAACCGGCAGGCCCGAAAGACCGAGCGCGATCGGATTCAATTGAATCTCTTGTGCGATGCTGGTGTTATGCGAGCCCGGGACCAGTGGAACCGCTCTCAGGATTACCAAGGCGAAACATGGATCGATACTCCGTCGCCGATCGGCCAGGATCATTGGAAAGTCACGATCACCTTGAAATCCATAACCGCCAACAACGTTCAAGTCATCATCCAAGCTCGCATTGAAGAACGAGTGCATATTCCGTATGAGCTGCAAGAAACCCGAACACTACTGCTACCTGTCGAACCGAAATCTTAGGAGAACGCTTATGTATCGATTACCTTTTTCTCGTCGCCTCGGGTTTTCTCGCCAGGGATCGCGACGGGGATTTACGTTGGTGGAATTGCTGGTGGTGATCGCCATCATCGGTATCCTGGTAGGCCTCTTACTTCCTGCAGTGCAAGCGGCTCGGGAAGCAGCTCGTCGCTGCTCGTGTGCGAACAACATGGCTCAGATTGGGCTTGCCACGCACAACTTCGAATTTGCAGCGGAACATTTGCCCTCAGGGGTCATCAATGAAGGTGGTCCGATCCGAGACGAACCGATCGGTCAACATGTCAGTTGGGTCGTTCAGATCCTCCCCTTCCTGGAGCAGCAGCGATTGTTCGAAGCGATCGACCAAAAGGCAGGAGTCTATGCACCCGCGAATCTCGATGCACGTCGAGCTCGTCTCGCTACTTTTCTATGCCCCAGCTATCCTGATGCAACCGGAGAAAGGGAAGTGGGAATCAGCACCTACGCCGCCAATCATCATCATATCGAGGCGCCGATCGACAGCGACAACAAAGGTGTTTTCTACCTGAACAGCCGCACTCGATTCAGCGAGATCCTCGACGGCAGTTCGAATACGATCTTTTTTGGAGAGAAGATTGCGGCCAGCTCCGATCTAGGTTGGGCTTCGGGAACGCGAGCTACGCTTCGCAACGGAGGTTCCTTTGATTCGCGACCCCGAATCGATCGATCGCTGACACCCAATACCGAAGTGGGCACATTGACAGTCGGTGGGTTCTCAAGCTTCCACGGAAGCGGTTCGAACTTTGTCCTAGGAGACGGAGCGGTTCGATTTTTACCGTTCAGCATCGATCCCGAAATCTATAAGAACCTGATGCACCGTGACGACGGCACATTTCTCTATACAGCCGACTTTTGGTAGCATCAAAGCAAGAGGATTGGTGGTGCTGTGTGGATCTTATCCGCCGCGAAGATTCTTCAGCGCGTCGCGCAATGGTCGGCGCGGTGGCGGTGGCGATTGTTGCTGGTCAATCTCCTTGAGTTTCGGATCCGCGTCGGGTGACGAGCTACCCCTCGCTCGCCGTTCTTGACGCACTCTTCGCAACTCCTTGACCAAATCGACCGCAGCTCCGATCGCTTCGTCCGCCTTTCCCTCAGTGACCGCACCCAACACATCGATCGCAGCCGCAGTTCCAGGAGCTTCGTCCCCCAATGCGGCGGCTATGAGCGACATCAAGTCGGAGGACTCATGCCGCATCGCGCTCCAATCGACAACGGGCTTCTCAATCGTGCCGCGAATCGGAAGCGTGATCTGTGGTACGCCCAATTGCTGCACCGACTCGCGTCGCGCTAGCATCTCCAGCGGCACCGGGAAACCAACCTTTAGATCCAATTCCTGATTGATAATACCAACTCGACCGGCACTGGACATTTGCAGACGCGGATCGACTTTAGGAAGTCCGATTTCAATCCCTTGATGATCGATCATGCCATCGACGGCTTTCACGTCGATCTTCGATCCATCGATGAAGACCAATTCATAGACCGGGTCTTTTCCACGGAACTTCGCAATCATTTCGAGGATACTCATCACGACCGGTTCGGCAGGTCCCGATCGCACTTCGTGCAGTGTCAGCGTGCCGCCACCACGCGAGGCTTCGGGTTTGTCGATCGGGATTTCGATGCGCTCGGTTTGCAGCGATACGCGGCCATCGAACCATGCAGATTTCGCTAACAGAGGAATCGCCCTTCCAAGACCTAACCGAACCAATTCTGGCGTCACTTCGACGTGATCGAGAATATCCGAGGGAGACACGATAAGCTTGGGCTCTCCTCCGCGTGCTAGGTATTCGACAGTCGTATTGAATGGCGGAACCACCAAGATTGGTTCAGGCGAGTCGCGGCCGGTCACCGAGACCGAAAGCCCTTCGACCTCGATGACGATATCTAACGCCGCTGATTTACTCGCCTGATCGGCAACGTCTTTGGCTGAACTGTTCGAAACTGCGTCGACGAGTTTCTCCAAGCTTGATGTGTTTTCCAGCAATTCAATGTCTACGCGAGGCTCTATGATTCTCAGTCTGCCAAGATCTCGTCCCCCCAGCAAATAACCGATCAACGACCGGTTCGACTCAATAGCTTGGATAGCAACAAGATCCAGTGTTTGTCCTTGCGCATCCCCACCTAACTTCGGCGCATCGATTTGTTCAATGCGAACACCTCTCAATGCCAAGGGTTGCAACCATCGGATTCGAGCTTCGTCGATCCGCAGGCGAAATCCCTGAACGGCCAATCGATCCACCAAGGGCTGGTAGAACCATTGCGATCCTACGATTGAGGGGAAGGAGGCAATGATGAGGAAGAGAATCATCGGAACCCAGATCCACCATCGCGTCCAAAGTGCGCGTTGGGCAGGTACTGGAGCGGCGGAGCCCTGGCTATTCTCAAGAGCTTTCTCGCCGGAAGAGACTTGTTTATCGGTGGGCATCGCGAAGCTCTCGTTGCACGTGGGTTCAGTTCATGGTGTCGAAGGGGGATCGACTCAGGAAACGGGGCATCAACTCCCAACCTTTTGCGAATTGAAGGTTGGACTGAGCCGCGGTTACTTCATCGTATGCGGAGCAACCCTGCATGGCGATTCCTTGACCGCAAATTGCGAAAGGAACCCAACCGTGGGCATGCTTCTTGGTGCTGACCGGAGTTGGATGGTCCGGTGTCACCAGGATTCGGTATTCACCGAGTTTCTTGAGAGCTTCGTGAATCGGGCCGACGATATGCTGATCGATGGACTCAAGGGCCTTGATCTTTTCCTCGACGCGACCCTCGTGGCTGGCTTCATCGGGCGCTTCGATGTGCACGCACACCATGTCGTATCGATTAAGGGCCTCGATCGCCCAGCGTCCCTTGGCAGCGTAATCGGTATCGAGGTAACCGGTCGCGCCGGGGACTTCGATTCGGTCCCATCCGACGAGGGCTGCTAACCCTCGGAGCAAATCAACAGCCGTAATCATCGCGCCGCGAACTCCAAATCGTTGTGCGAAGGACTCGAGCGTTGGCGTCTTGCCCAATCCCCAAAGCCACAGGTGGGTTACCGGGCGCAGTCCACGAGCCCGGCGATCGACATTGACGGGATGATCCGGCAGGAGTTCCGCGCTTCGCTGCATCAGATCGCTCAACCAATCACACCCTGGCCCGCGAGGATAGTCGTCGACAACCGACAGGTCGGTCAGGTCGTGCGGTGCACGCGTTTTGGTATCGCTCGAAAAGGGAGATGCGTTGCCGGCCGATCCGCGATAGATAAGAAGATTGCGGTAGCTGACGCCGGGCACGAACTCCCATGGTTGCGGCCCCATCGCTGACTGCATTGATTCGAGAATCCGTTGGCTTTCTTGGGTACTGACATGACCCGCGGTGAAGTCGACCATGATCTGATTTTCGATCGTGACCGTATTGCAACGGATCGCCCAATCGTACGGGCCGAGTTGCAACCCTCTTGCCGCAGCTTCAATGGGTGCTCGGCCGGTGAAGTAGCGGTTCGGATCGTATCCGAAGAGCGCCATATTCGCGACTTCGCTGCCAGCGGGAAAATGGGCTGGAGTATTGTCCGACCTGCCAACCATTCCTTCACGAGCGATGGCATCCATCGCAGGAACATGTGCCGCTTGCAAAGGGGTTTTGCCACCAAGTGCATCGACCGGCAGATCCGCGCATCCATCAGGGATAATCAAAACATACTTCATGTACTTTTCCTATCGATAACGGTGACTCAGTAACGGTGACCCAGTAACGGTGACCCAGTAACGTTGACTCAGTGCCCACCCTCGTATACGCGCAATCGGACGCTGTGATTCGCGACGCTCGGAAGCTTGCAAATCTCTGCATGCGCCTTGGCCGCGTCCGCTTCGGTGCACTCATGGGTCATGATGACGAGAGGGACGTAGCGTTCCTCCTCGCTCTCATTGGGTTCATGCTGAATGATCGATGAAATCGAAATGCGATGCCAGCCTAGGATCCCCGTGATTTGAGACAGCACTCCCGGTTCATCTGCGACGATAAATCGCAAGTAGTATCTGGCAACTGTCTTGGCGTAGGGGATCATTTCAATCGCGCATTGACGATCCGACCACAATTCCAGGCGGCGGAACGTGATGTCGGTCCTGCCAGCCGCGGTATCGATCATGTCAGCGACCACTGCCGATGCGGTCGGCATCTGCCCCGCTCCCTGTCCATGGAAAAACATATCTCCAACCGCATCCCCGACTACGGTGATCGCATTGTAGGCTCCTCGAACTTCGGCGAGCGGGCGGCCGATACGAACCAACGTCGGCGACACATGCAACTCCAGGTTATCGTCGATCAACTGGGCTGTGGCTAACAAGCGAATGCGATATCCCAACTGATACGCATATCGGATGTCTTCTAGATCGAATGCTTCGATTCCTTGTCGATGAATATCCCGCCATCGAACCCGCACGCCGAAAGCCAAGTGAGCGAGAATCGCCAACTTTTGTGCTGCATCGCTGCCATCGACATCCATCTGCGGATCAGCCTCCGCATACCCGAGCTGCTGCGCATGGAGCAATGCACGTTCGTATTCCACGCCGCGGTCGGACATCTGCGTGATGATGTAGTTGCTGGTCCCGTTCAGAATACCACGCAAGGATACGATTTGGTTGGAGGAAAAACATTGCGAGATATTCGCGATGATGGGAATCCCGCCGCCAACACTGGCTTCGAAGGCAATCGTGCGACCAAGCGATCGAGCTCGGTCGAACAGTTCTTCGCCGTGTTGAGCCAACAAGGCCTTGTTCGCGGTCACCACATCCTTGCCTGAATCGAGCAACTGCAGCATGATCGTTCGAGCTGGTTCGATCCCGCCGATCAAGTGGGCCACCACCTCGATCTGCGGGTCGTTGAGAACATCATCCAAGTCATCGGTAAGCACTCCGCTGGGCAATTCGATCCCTCGGTCGCGTTGGACATCCCGGACCACAGCTTTTTCCAACCAAAGGACTCGACCTGCGTGCCTAGCCAATCGGTCGCCATGATCCAGCAACAGTCGCGCAACCCCGGTACCTACCGTCCCCATTCCGACGATAGCGACCCGCGTCTTTTCCATCATTTGCTGTTGTGCCAATCGATCTTTCGCCTCTCGAAAATGAACTGCTTGCCAAAATGTAGAGCAACTGTTTTTTGATGCAATCCACATGTGTGTCCCAAATTGCCCATGCCCCGGCATGAGCAGTGGGTTTTCAAAAAAATTAGCGGAATTAATAGGCTCCCATGGGCCGCCTGCTAGCATTCGGGCATGGCTTGGGGGTATCTTAACGACTGTCCTCTATCCCTTCCTCAACGATCTCCGGTAAGGATTCCGCCATGATTCTTTCAGGTGAAGAGATACGCGCACGGCTTGGTAAAGAAATTTGCATCTCCCCGTTTTGTGAAGATTCCTTAAACTCCAACAGCTACAACCTGACTTTGCACAACGAGCTGTTGGTCTACGAAGAAGTCGTGTTGGACGTCAAAGAACCGAATCGGTTTCGGCGACTGCAGATCCCAGAGGAAGGGCTCATTTTGAGTCCCGGTCAGTTGTATTTGGCCCGCACGGTCGAGTACACCGAAACGCGCGACTTGGTCCCCATGATTCAAGGGCGATCGAGTTTGGCACGTTTGGGATTGTTCGTGCATTGCGACTCTGGTTTTGGCGATGTCGGATTTTGTGGTCACTGGACGATGGAGCTGTCGGCGGTTCAGCCGATTCGCATCTACGGCGGTATTCGGATTTGCCAGATTGCATACCATGAAGTGGTCGGAGTCGTACGGGAGTACCGCAACGGAAAATATCAGCACAATTGCGATATTCAACCCAGCCTGATGTACAAGGAGTTGGGTTACACGCGGCAGTACGAGCAATTGCAACTCGACTTTGATTCGTTGGCCTCTTCCTGTCAGGAACAAGCGGACTATACCTATAGCACCGCTGGAAATTCGGTAGGGAGAGGCACGCCAGCCCAGACTGTATAGTTCGGCGGCAGTCCCGTTTTTCCACTTCATACAGATTAGTCCCAGATGAGCATCGCTACACGAGAGCAAATCGAATCCGTGATCCCGCATCGCAAGCCGATGCTGTTGGTCGACGAGGTTCTGGAACAGACCGACAAAACTATTCGCTGTCGCAAGACCTTTCATTCCGACGAGTTTTTTCTGCAGGGGCATTTCCCAAATTTTCCGCTTGTACCGGGTGTTATTCTTTGCGAATGCTGCCTGCAAAGCGGAGCGATCCTACTAGCTTCGGTTACACCAGCAGAGGGAGTGGTGCCGGTCGCAACTCGCATTGACGGGGCAAAGTTTAAACGCATGGTACGACCCGGCGAAACAGTAGACATTGACGTGACGCTCAACGATGTTGTGTCGAGCGCTTACTTTATGACCGGTCGAGTTACTGTGGATGGCCAACTGGCAGCCCGGTTGGATTTCGCGTGCAGCGTCGCCAAGCCAGAGAATTGATATCCACTGTGCCTTCAACCATCCGTATACGGGCCGTCGATCGCGATGATGTAGCGCCGCTCGAGATGCCCGAACGCTTCCGACGCGAGGTGGTCTATTTCATGACCCCTGCAGACGGGCCGGACGCGCCGATTCTTGGCCCCAACGAGTATTGGATTGAACCGGACAACATCGCCCGCTGGCTCGACGATGGTGTCTTTAGTGTTGTATCCCCACTCGATGCGGAGGCGGTTGCCGAGATTGAGCTATCGGAAGATCAAGAACGATGGCTCGAGTGGATGCAACAACACGGACTCTCCCGAATTCGAATCGAGTCCTAAGATTCATGTGATGAACATTCCGAGTCTCACGAATCCACGGACAGAGAATCCTGCTTGACCCAACACTCGTAGTCGCTCGGCCAATCGTTTTTCAGATCGGCTGGGACATGCTCCACTTCGATGCGGCGAAAATGGTGCAGGTCAAGTGGTTCGAGAAATGTATCCCCTGGGACATTGGCTCGCACCCTCGTGATGTGTAGCACACCCACACGCGGCCATGCTGCCCGATAGATCTCTGCTCCTCCAACAACAAATGGCACGATCCCGGCTGGAATAATACTCAGGGCAGCATCGATGCCATGAGCCACCATAGCGCCCGTCGCCGTGTAGCCGGTCTGCTTGGTAAGAACGATTGTGGTGCGTCCCGGAAGAACACGCCCGATCGAATCGAAGGTTCGGCGTCCCATGAGCAATGCGTGTCCCATGGTCAAACGCTTAAAGCGTTGCAGGTCGCTACTCAATTTCCATGGCAAATCATTGTCCAGCCCCATCACATGGTTGTCTGCAACAGCGACAACCATGTGCAACGGGAATTTCGCACTGTCCATCGGTCCATCAGGTCGGTGAACCGACATCGGGCCTAGCGATCTTCCTGGCTGATGAGTGGGTAGGATAGTCCGGCGATTGCGGCACCCAATAACGGGGCGGCCCAGAAGAGCCAGACCTGCTCGAGCGCCCAGCCTTGGACGATGAACGCAGGGCCAGTGCTGCGGGCGGGGTTAACCGACAGATTGGTTACTGGAATCCCAATCAAGTGGATGAGGGTCAATCCCAGACCGATCGCGATCGGTGCGAAGCCTGCGGGTGCTCGTTTATCGGTCGCTCCGAGGATGATGAAGAGGAAGAAGAAGGTTAAGACCACTTCTGCGACAAAGCAAGCCATCATACTGTAGGTCCCCGGTGAATGCTCACCATAACCATTGCAAGCGAATCCTCCCACTTCGAAATTTGGCTTTCCGCCAGCGATCAGCAACAATATTCCAGCACCGAGCGATGCACCGATCACTTGCGAAATTACATAGGGTACAAATTCTGCGGCTGGAAATCGCTTAGCTATCAGCAGCCCCAGTGACACCGCTGGGTTCAAGTGGCAACCGGAGATGTGACCGATAGAGTATGCCATAGTCAGTACGGTCAGACCGAACGCAAACGCAACTCCCAAGTGAGCTATCCCCATATTCAAGGGGGTCGTATCCTCGGTCGCAAGGAATTTCGCGGCTAACACGGCGCTCCCGCATCCACCGAAGGTCAACCAAAACGTTCCCAACACTTCTGCTATACACTTCTTTGCGATATTCATAGAACCTCTTTCCTTAAGATAGATGAGTCACTTCGAATCCCTGGCGATACGTTCGCAGCAGCAGTCGTTGAGCCCCGTCGTGGTTGGGAATCTGCATCGTCTCGTGCTGCCAATCCAATTCTTGATGAGGGAACCGGTTGGCTAATGTCCCCAGCAGGACAGCCTCGGTCAAGGGGCCAGCGTAGCCGAAGTGGGCTGTCGTCGGTTCTCCTCCAAGGCAAGCATCCACGAACAAATGATAGTGGTTTCCGTTCGGAACGACCTCGATCTGAGTCTGCTCAAACTGATTCTGTGGTAAAAGGATTGGCTTAGAGACATGGGGTAGGAGTATCGCCCCTTTTTCGCCGAGGAACATCGACCCCTGGTCCGGCAAGCCGACCGGTTGGCCATCGCGGATCTGAGTTGGCCAGTCCCTGTTGTCTGGCATTTTCCCGCCGTCGCTCCAAGTCAAAACGAAGTCGGGAGTGGTGTAAGGTGTCGATGTCCCGAACGTAAACCGAGTGTGGTTTTGCATTCCAAACGAGAACTTGGGAGGAGGCGAACTCGAGGACACGATGCGTTTTGGTGTCCCAAGTTTCAGTGCGCTGAAGACCGGATCCAAAATATGGATCGCCATATCCCCCATCGTGCCGCAACCGAAATCGTACCATCGCCGCCAATTACCCGGATGAAAATGCCCTTCGGCGTACGGACGCTTGGGTGCAGTCCCTAACCATAAATCCCAGTCCAGGAATTCAGGGGTACCGGATGGCTCGGGATCGGGGCCGTCGTACCCCCACGTCTTATTGCTCCACGAGTGGGCTTCCCGAACCTTGCCGATGACACCGCTCTGAACCAAAGCGACGGCGGTGCGATACGCGCTGGCGGAATGGACTTGAATTCCCATTTGTGTCACCAGTTTTTTCTCTTCTGCGACCAGCCGCAGTTGCCTTGCTTCGTAGACGTCATGGGTGAGTGGCTTTTGGCAATAAACATGCTTGCCACAGTTCATCGCCGTCATCGCAGCTGGTGCGTGAGTATGGTCGGGAGTCGACACATGCACCGCATCGATCGAATCGGCCATTTCGTCAAACATTTTTCGGAAGTCCGAAAATCGCTTTGCCTGGGGATGTTTTTCACCAGCTTGCGCAAGCCGGTTGCTATCCACATCGCAAAGTGCCACGACATCGACATTCAGGTGCGAACTGAGCGATGCAAGATCCGCAGCCCCCATCCCGCCGACCCCGATGCCTGCCAACCGCAAGCGAGCGCTCCTTGCATGGGTACCCAAAGCACGCTGTCCACATACCACGGCGGCGACAGTAGCGGTCGTTCCCTGCAACACGAACGAGCGACGGCTTACAGAGCAATTTTTCATGTTTAATCCCTTCGGAGTTTTTGGAAACAATCGGCTGCCATGGTACATGCGTTCCATCTGGCAAAGACAGATAAATCAGAACAAATTCATTCTTTTCGAATGCCAATCCTCGTGCAATCCCATGCCTGCGGGTGTTTGCATCGCATAACTGTAATGTATGATCCGCATCCAATTGGTCCGAGAACACCCCATCGCGCCCGATCTTTGGCTCTCTTGGCGTCAGTTGGCCTGCGGACTTCCCATGCGCCAACCTGAATGGCTTCTCAGTTGGTGGGAAGCTTACGCGCCTAGCGATGCCGAGTTGTATCTAGTGATCGCTCGTGATGATGATCGATTGGTGGGGCTGATTCCCTGGTACCGACTGAAATCGGAAAGGCAGCTTCGACTGCTCGGGGACGGCGAAGTTTGCACCGACTACAGCGGTGTAATGTGTGCGCCGGATCAAGACGGCTCGCGGATCAATACTGCCTTCGTGAAATGGTTGCTTGAGCATTCCAAGGACCGCGAAATCGGCTGGGATTCGATTTACATGGACGGCATTCCGCAGGCCGATTCGCAAACACAAGACCTGCGAAGATCACTGGTCCAGCAAGGTAGTCCGACGATGGAACGGAATCCCATGAATACTTGGTGCATCGATCTTACAGATGGATGGGATGGATATCTGGCTCGCTCAAGCAAGGACACGCGCAAAAGACTCCGTCGACGGTTGGAATCGCTCTTACGTGTCGAAGTGCATCGCGTGATCTCGGAAACCGATTGGAAGGATTTTTATCCAATCCTAATCGATCTCCATCAAAAGCGTCGAAATTCCCTTGGCGAACCCGGGTGCTTTGCGGATCTGCGATTCAAATCTTTTTTGGGAACTGCAAGTATCCGCATGTTGAAGCTCGGCCAACTTCAAGCTCTTTACTTGGAGACTCAAGGACAGCCCATCGCCGTCGATATCGGATTTCGATCACCGACGCAGCTCGCGGTTTCTACCAGACGATTCCTATACCATTACCGCGTTAGGACTACGCGATCCCTCGCTTACGTTTCGCGTCAGACTAGTTGCGTGAAGAATACATACTCGCTGACCATCGCTCATGCTCTGTAAACGACTCGAGGGACGGACGGTTTTTTCAAACCGACCATCCCCGAGTACTCCCCCTGCCTCTCGTTCACAGCTTTCGCTGTTCGCTTTCAAATCTCTCTTGAACTATTGCCCCCAATCGAATTTCGGCGGAGAACTCGATTTCGCTTGCTTGACGGGTGGCTCGGTCTTGGGTGCCGGTTCACTCCCCTCTGAATCACTCTGGTTTCCAGGTCCGATCTTGACTTGCGTTCGGGCTGGAGCGTTTGCGGTACCCATGTCTTGTTCGAGCAGTCCGCGACTGATGACTTTCGGTCGGCTAGCCCCGTAATCGAGGAACTTGGCGGCATCTCGTTCGCGAGCTCGTTCATGAGCATCCCAGTAAGCCTTATCAGGCCACATTCCCTCTTCGAGCCTGATATTGTTGTATTCGAGCAATGAACCCTTTACCGTATGCACATCCGTGATCGACTTGTTGTATTCGGAAAGGGCCCTTGCATAATTTCGGCCAGCGTTTGCTCGCTGTTGCTGAGCTCTTAGCAGCAGGTCGATTGTCTGCTCCGGATTCGAATCACCGACATTGAACTTCTCTTGGAATAGTTGGACTAAGCGTTGAGCAGCAGTCAACAGCGCCAACTGTTCTGTCATCTGAGCGTAGTTGCTATTCAATTCACGAAGCGTTTGCGTCAAGCGGTAGGAGGCTGCCGTCTCTGCTTGCTCCAAACCGGCATGGGATTTCGCGAGTTGCAATTGCTTGTTGCGGACATCGGCATGAGCTCGCCGTGCACCCACCGGATTGGGGATGAAGTCAAGTCGTACGGCTCCCTCCTGGTAATCACCTTCCAACAACTCCTCCCAGGCAGAAGGAGCGGACTGCCCACCTAATGGTGGAAAAGGACCTTGATCACCGTTTCCAAGTAACGATCCACCAACTCCCAACCACCGATACAGCAAGGAAACGTTGACCTCAGGAAGCATCTGATTCTTGGCAGACACAAGTTCCAATTCCTGTTGCTTGATATTCCAACGATACCGGCGCAAATCCACGTTGCGATAGAGAGTTTCATCCAGCGAATTGTAGAAATCGAATTCGACCAAGCCGATAGTCGGTTTGTCCGAGGGACGAATCAATCGACCATCGGTCGCGGCCCAACCCAACAACAAACGTAGCGACTGTTCTCGCCCAAAGAGACCGGGCTCTTGACCTTGAACATTGCTTCCACCGAGCGCGGCATCCAATTGAGCTTGAAATTCGTGGAAGGTGACGCGAGCTTGCGCTTCTGTGGTACTCGCCAATCCCTTCTTGGATTTCTCATGTGCGATATGGTATGCCTGAGCAGCACTGTCGCGAGCGATCCTCGCGTTTTCCACGTTCCAGTATGCTTGATACAAATCCCAGTAGGCGTATTCCACATCACGCACCAAATTCCTGACCCGCTCTTCGAATTGAACGAGCGAGATATCCTCGTTGATCCGAGCTAATACAATCGGAATTCGGTTCACAAGAGTGCCGCGATTACGCATCAACGGATGCAATACCTGTGCCTCAAGCACCTGCGTGTAGTCGCTTGGAATCACCCTACCAAGGTTGATCGGGTTCTCCGATTGGGTAGGGATGTTGTTGAAGGAATAAATCGATTGAGACCTGGCAGTGACAACACCACCGGTTGCCAGTCGCTTGGACAGTGCCAGTTGCGCTGAACCGTCATTCCCCCGAAACAGACTCCGATTGAACTGATTGTCCACAACATTGCGAGCCCTGTCCGTATTGTTGTACGCAAGGAAACTCGATACCTGAGCGTCGAACTCACTCAATGCATCCTCAACCCCGCCCACCTGATTGGCACGAGCAACGCCCCTAGGAAGAACTCGGTTGCCGTTTCCATCAACAACAATGGGCTGCGAATTAGTAGTCGTCGCCGCGATCGCCGGATCATAGATGGAGGAAAGTTGCTGGGATGGCGACGCGAGTATCACACTCGAAATGTCGAGCGCCTGGCGCTGATACCCAGGCAGAGTCTGAAGAATCTTGGCGTTGGCAAGAGCATACGAAACGCATTCCTCAAGAGACACATCCAGGAACTCAAACTTCTGGTTGTCGAGCGTGATCGGCTCAAACGTCTGAGTCGCTTCCGGAATCGGATCGATCTCTAAGTCGGGGATCTCAATCTTCTGGGCTTGATCCAGATAGTGAGCAAGGTCGCCCCGTTCGCGTATGAAGTATGGCTGCGTCGGATGACATCCAGTCAGGGCAATGCAAGCAATGTGCACGCTGACCAACCACTTTTTAATGATGCGTTTCATGAGACGGGAGACTTCCATCCATCGGTTCTCAAGCCAAGGCGCTGTCGCCAGCATGGACGAACCGCCTTGGCTACAACGCAGTAGCCTTGGTGTCCGTTCCGCTTCGCTCGAAACTGGTGTTACTCCCCCCCCAAACAATCGCACGAGCCGAAACTCGTGTAGTGTATGGATCGGCATTCGACCTGGTAAACTTTGCCGATTACGAAAGAAATTCCGGCGAATCTTAGATCGGGAAATGCTAGCGATCGCTGCCGCGTCAAAAAAAGAGGGACACGCCCGTGGACGCGTCCCTCTCTGAGGAGATGAATTCAATCAGATCGCGTTTCAATCGCAATCGCGGTTCATCAGCAATCACATGACTAGGATACCGTGTAGGCGGTTTCCGCGTGGTCGCTCAAATCGAGCCCCATCTTTTCCGAGTCCTCCGTGCAACGAAGCCCAACGGTCAAATCGATCAACTTCAGCAGGATAAATGTGGCGACACCCGAGTAGATGATGGTGGTGACGACCGCTTTGAGTTGAAGCATGAACTGTGGCATCCCACCGCCCAATCGCTCGAAGCCGAAACCTGGCAGAGCCAAGAAACCGGTCGCAAGAGCACCAAAGATACCCGCAATCCCGTGCACCCCAAAAACGTCGAGCGAGTCATCGTATTTCAATGCTGGCTTTACATAGGCCACGAAGATATAGCTGACGATGGTTGCTCCTGCACCGATGATAAGAGCACCCTTGACATCTACAAAGCCTGCTGCCGGCGTGATTCCGACCAAACCCGCCACCACACCGGTTATTATCCCCAGTACGGTCGGTTTGCCATTTCGAATCATTTCGATGATCGACCAGAGAAGACCTGCTGTGGCGGCAGCCACTTGAGTCGTCACAAATGCTTGAACCGCTTGCGGGGTCGCGCCGAAGGCACTTCCGCCGTTGAAGCCAAACCAACCAAACCACAACAAACCGGCCCCCAACACTGCGAACGGTAGATTATGAGGTGGGTTGATTTGCTTCGGATACCCGCGACGAGGACCAATGACCAGGCATGCGACCAAAGCAGCGATCCCCGCATTGATGTGAACGACCGTTCCACCCGCGAAATCCAACGCTCCCTCGGGAACCGCGTCCTTGGCGTTGAAGCTGCCAAGGTTAAACGGAAAATTCGACGGGCCGAACCAAACCCAGTGGGCAACCGGGCAGTAGACCAGCAAACTCCACAATCCGATGAAGAGCGTGAAGGCGAGGAACTTCATCCGCTCGGCGAACGCACCAATGATCAACGCGGGGGTAATGATAGCAAACATCATTTGAAAGATCATGAAGGTCTGCTGGCTGATCGTGATCGGGACATCGGTGACCGGTTGGAACGCTTGGTCGGTCGCAACGCCTGCTAGCAAAAAATGCTGCATCGGATCCCCGCAGAATCCGCCTAGGATGTCGTTCCCGAAGAAAAGGCTGTAGCCGACGGTGACCCACAGAACCGTGATCAGAGCCATGCTCATAAAGCACTGCATGAGAATGCTCAGGACGTTCTTTCGCCCCACCAGCCCACCGTAAAAAAACGCCAAACCTGGCGTCATGAGGAGCACAAATGCAGCACTCGCTAACATCCATGCTTGGTCCCCTTTGTCGAGCACCGCAGGAGGGGACGCTGTGGCCGGTGCGGACACCGCGGCGAGGCCACTCTGGGGCTCCGCACTCTCTTGAGCAAGAGCCAACGAAGCCATGCTCCCGAAAAACAGGATGAAAACTAATAACCCACGAATCATTGCTACCACCGCCTTTTACGTCTCTCTCCAAAGAGCTTTCCAACGAGCCAACGGGTGCTGAGAGATTACGCACCCATAATGCCTTAAAGCTATGCAAGCAAAAAACAGACCGTTTCAGAACTGAGAAGTAACCATCGTCCGTACCGTCTTGAAATCCCAAGAGAAAATGCATGCAAAGTTTTTTTTGCTGTCCGATCGCCGGAGGTGGCTTGCGTCTTGCTGCTCAGGTGGCTTGCAACGAGGCCCATTCAGCCCAAAAAATACGCAACATCCCATTACGGCGCAAGGATTTAGCGTTAAGTCGGCTATAACGTAGACCAATAGTACGTTAGGGGCAACTTAAGGCCGAACCATCCACGAAACCCTAAACGCCTGCCCTACGTGTTCACCCTGAACCAACGTTCCAGACAAATTCGTGCCGCTGAGGTTGTACGGATCGCAAACCTCGGAGTACAAATCCCGTTATGACAACGAACCTTGGATCAGAACCGGAAACCCTTGATGTGATTGCCGTGGGTGCCCATCCGGACGATGTGGAAATCGCTTGTGGCGGGACTCTGGCCGCCCTGGTTCTCGCTGGCTATCGGGTAGGCATTATCGATCTGACGGACGGCGAACCCACCCCATTGTGTTCCTCTCCGGATATCCGTCGTGAGGAAGCCGCCACCGCAGCAGCAGTCCTGGGTGTTCACGTGCGAAAGATCCTTGGATTCTCCAATCGCAGGTTGATGGATGGTTTCGAAGAACGGGTTGCACTCGCCACCGAACTACGTCGTTATCGCCCCAAGATTGTGATTGGATTTGGGAGCAAGACACCGATGGCATCCCCGGACCATTACCAGGCGATGCAGATCACCGATGCTGCAGTGTTCTACTCGCGACTGAGCAAGTGGGATGACTACTTCGGTGGCCTGCCGGTACACACGATCGAGCGTCAACTTTACTTTCGCTTGTCCTTCGAACCTGCTCCTGCGGTTGGCCTGGACAATTCGATCACGATGGATATCTCCGACACCTTGGAGAAGAAGATCGAGAGTATCGCGTGCTACAAGACTCAATTTCCCCCCGCCAAAGCGCACATCTTTGATCGTGTACGAGGCTTGGCCATCGCTGCCGGGGCAGCCGCTCATTGCCGCGCTGGGGAAACATTCGTTTCAGTGCGTGCACTGTGTACACGCGATTTGGTGAAGTCGGTGATGGGACAATAATCGATGCAGTCGCGACTCATCCGATCACTCGACGAACTTCCGCAATCTGCTCGAGGGTCCATCGTAGCCATCGGAAATTTTGACGGTGTGCATCGCGGCCACCGCGCGTTGGTAGCCGAACTGCTACGCGTCGCAAAGGATCACGCCGCGCCATCGATGATCTTCACGTTCGACCCTCCACCCTTGCGACTGCTGCGACCTGGACCTTGGCCTCAACCGCTGACATGGATGGAACGACGCGTTGAGTTGCTGACTCAATTGGGTGTTGACTATGTCGTTGCCTATCCCACGTCTGTAGGTCTGCTGGAATTGGATGCCGAGTCGTTCTTTCGGACGATTCTCATCGACGAACTTGGCGTAAGCGGTATGGTCGAAGGACCGAACTTTCGTTTTGGAAAAAATCGCGGTGGAGACGTCGACCTCCTACAGCACCTGTGCGCTCAACATGGACTCGCCTTTTCAATCGTCGAACCACAACGGATAGACGGTGATTGGATATCCAGCTCTTCCATACGCGAAGCGATCGAGGCCGGTCACATCGAGCAGGCCAATCAAGCCTTGGGCGAACCGTACCGTATCCAAGGAACGGTGATCACAGGTGCTGGACGCGGCCGAACGATCGGTTTCCCCACGGCAAACCTTGGAAACATTCCTGTGTTGATTCCGGCTCATGGAGTTTACGCAGGGCGGATCATACGGGCAAACCGCAACGGTGAGCCATCGTTTCCCAATGCGTTACTGAAAGCACCTGCGGCGATTCATATCGGCCCCAACCCTACGTTTGGCGAGAATTGCGACAAAGTCGAAATCCACGTGATCGGCCACTCAGCCGATCTCTACGATGCCTCCTTGGAAATCGAAATCACGCACCGCATCCGATCGGTGAAAAAGTTCGCCAGCAAAGACGAACTGCTCGAACAAATTCATGCCGATCTGCGATCGGTCACCCTGGCGCTCTCGGAATAATCGCGCAAGCCTGCCATGGTCCGGCCTCGAATCCTTTTCGGCATGCCGATCTGAACGAGTCTTGGCCATCGGCTTGCCGATACCGAATTGCGCTATGGCTATGCTCAAATCGCGAATCTTTTGGTTGTTCGCC
>JAGWWZ010000059.1 GCA_018970165.1 Planctomycetota bacterium
TGCTGGTAAACATTCTGGCATTTTTTCTTTTTCTTTTCGTTTTTAAGGAGACTTGCATATGCGTTCTAGGGTGCGACGAGGGTTCACCCTTGTCGAGTTGCTTGTGGTGATTGCCATCATAGGCGTGTTGGTTGGCTTGTTGTTGCCCGCGGTGCAAGCTGCCCGGGAAGCTGCGCGACGTATGTCGTGTAGCAACAACATCCGTCAATTAGGATTAGCGGTCCTCAACTATGAGTCCGCTTACAAAAGACTTCCTGCTGGTGCCACAGGGCCTTGCTCGTGGAACCCATGGAGTGTTCATGATCAGGATATGGGTGTAGGGCGAATGCCGATCAACCGATATTCGTTGGTCGTGTCGGTTCTACCGCAAATGGAGCAAACGCAACTGTACGATCTGATCCAGAATCAGAGGCCGTTTTTCCGATCGACTTGGGATATGCAGGGGAACTTCACCCCTTGGCGTACTCAAATCGCCTCGCTTCGTTGCCCTTCTGATCCAGGGAAAATCAATACGGATGCGAACTGGGATTATGATGGTTCAGGACGCGTGAACTATGCAGGTTGCTACGGCGATACGATTGTGAGTGTCAACAACGCATGGCACCCCGCAGCAAGCCGAGGTATCTTCCAAGGCCGCTATGCTCGACGTTTGTCGGAAATCAGCGACGGTACTTCGTCCACCGTTATGCTCGGCGAGATGGGAACAACGCCATCGACGAACTTGGGTACCGGTCAAGGTAAGTTGCGGATTCAGGGTGCGCGATGGCAGGCTGCTTCAGCCAACATCGAAGTCCCCTTCAATTGCAAACGCGTTCAACTTGGAGATCGATATGATCCAGCCCGCGTTAACACGGGCGATCTATGGCACTCCCAAGGTATGCGTTGGCATGACGGTGACTACAACCACGCATCCATCCAAACGATTCTCGGACCGAATTCTCCTTCTTGCAACAATCAGTTGTGGGACTGGGGTATTTCGTCGGCTTCGAGTTACCATGGCAACGGTGCTCACGTTGTATTCGCTGACCTTGGAACCCGATTTATTCCTAACACCATCGATACGGGTGATCTAAGCCAACCCGGACCGCAAGGGAACGACGGTGCTCGCTCGAATGACCGAAGTCCTTACGGGGTTTGGGGTGCGATGGGAACCAAGGATGCAGGGGATGTGGTAGACGCAACCGCGAACTAATACTGCGAAGTCTCGCGTTCACTTAGATTTGATTTTAAGACGGTTGGCACTCGCCAGCCGTCTTTTTTCATTATTCCACCGCTAAGGTAGCGACAGGTTCTCGGACAGGCTCTTCGCTTAGCTTGGCTCTGTATGACGATGTGAGTGAGCGGTCGGCTGCTTTTCCACGGGGACCAAGCCCAAGTAATTCGGGTTGATGTGGCAAACATTTTTGATACGCTGCGGAGCCAAGGAACCAAAGATCATACCAAAGATCGCAAAACCTAACGCGGTGAGTTGTGCAGGGAATACTTCATCGAGTCCTTGCAAACCTGGGAGCGGAATTAGGTTACAGAAGGTGACCAAGCCCCACGAACTGATTCCCAGGATGATGGACAAGATCGCTCCCTGGGTCGTCGCCCGTCTCCAATACAAGCCAGCCGTAAGTGGCACAAAGGAACCCGCCAACGTCACTTGGTACGCGTTGGAGACCAATTGGTAAATCGGGGTCCCCTCGGTGAGAATGGCGTAGGTTAGTACCAACGCAGTAAAAACGAAGATTGTTATCCGCATAGCGAGCAGCAATTGCTTGTCTTTCAGATGCGGATAGATATGGCGAAGGATGTTCTCTACAAAGCTTGTGGACGGGGCAAGCAGTGTTGCAGACGAACAGGACTTGATCGCGGAGACCAATGCACCGAAGAAAAGAATCTGCGCAAATAGCGGCATGTGATCGAGGATCATGCGAGGAAGGACACGTTGAGGATCGCTCTCCAAAAGTTCTTGCGAATGTTCGGGCATTTTGATCAAGGCCGCAACCACGATGAACATCGGCACAAAAGCGAATGCGAGGTAGCATAGTCCACCGATCACTGCCCCGAACTTTGCTGAGCGTTCATCCTTGGCGGACATGACTCGTTGAAAAACGTCCTGTTGGGGAATCGAACCGAGCATCATTGTGATGGCTGCGGCGATAAAGAATGCCCAATCCTTGAAGCTGGGTGGAGGAAGGATCGAGAACCATTCTTTTTCGTTCGCGTAGGCGAACACTTTGTCAGCTCCGCCCACGAGTCCAGAGGCGTACCAAGCGATGTAGGATAGCCCGATGACCAATACGATCATCTGGATGAAGTCTGTCCATGCTACAGCGAGCATCCCACCCATCATCACGTAGACGAGAACCAAGATCGTACCGATGATCATCCCGGTGGCATGGTTGATAACACCGCCAGACAGTATCGTAAAGACTAGGCCGAGTGCAGTAATCTGCGCGGCGACCCAGCCTAGATAGCTGATGATGATCATGACGGAGCATAGGATTTCTACAGGCGTTCCGAATCGTTTTCGGTAGAAGTCTCCGATGGTTAGCAACTTCATGCGGTACAGTCGCGTCGCAAAAAACAACCCGACAAACACGAGACACATCGATGCACCAAAAGGGTCTTCGATGACGGAGTTCAGTCCCCCTTCGACGAACTTGGCAGGGATTCCCATAACGGTTTCGGCGCCGAACCAAGTGGCGAAGCTGGTGGTGATCACCATGTAGAGCGGTAGCGAGTGCCCGGCGACGGCGAAGTCCTCGGTGTTTTTCACTCGCGTGCCCGCCCATGCTCCAACGGCCAGGGTGCCGACCAAGTAGAGGAGGACAAAGATCAGCAATTCCCAATTCATACATCACCTCACAGCCCCAGCGCCGAGCACTGGCAGAAAGATAATTTGGATTTGGACTAACGTTGCTTGCATGGAATTGCGGTTTACCTGGTGGTTGCCTAGTTCCGCTTATTTGGCATCTGGCAGAAACGGCAGAGTGATCAGTCCACCGTCTTTATCGCGACAATCCAGTTCCAGATGCTCGGGAAATTGTGTTTCGCTCGCAAGAATCTGGACCGAGACCCCTGAGCTTTCTTCCAGGGAGATTATTTCACGCCGTTTCCGATTGTTTAGGTAAGAAGCAACGCTTTCATGCACTCGTACCACGACGTGGCTTGCGTTTTGCTGCTGGCAAGCGAGCATCAGCAAGCGGGAAACTTCAATTGACATGCTCTCCGCAGTTTTTACCAACCCTCTTCCACGGCAGCAGGGACAATCTGCGTAAACGCTGCGCTTGAAGCTGGGCCGAATTCGTTGCCGAGTCATCTCAATCAATCCGAAAGGACTGGTTCGGAGGATTTTGGTTCGAGCGCGGTCTCGTTTCATCGCGTCGCGAAGGGATTTCTCGACCTTGCGACGGTGAGATTCCTTGCGCATGTCGATGAAATCGTTGACGATCACCCCTCCGAGGTCACGAAGACGCAATTGCCTCGCAATTTCCTTGGCGGCCGAAAGGTTCAGGTGAAAAGCGTTTTCCTCCGCGTTCTCTTCATTGCCCCGGAAGTTTCCGCTGTTGACGTCGATTGCAACCAGAGCTTCTGTCGAATCGATCACGATGGAGCCGCCCCCTTTGAGGGGCACAATGCGATGATGGATCTTGGCAATTTCCGCTTCCAACTTGTATCGATGGAACAGGGGTTCGCGGCTATCGTAGAGTTGAATTCGATTGCAATAGCGAGGCATCACCAGTTCCATGAATTCCTTGGCTCGATGGAATGCGTCCGGGTGGTCGACGACTATGGAATCGATATCTTCGGTGAACGTATCTCGAATCGTTCGGATCATGATGTCGCTCTCCTCATAGACATCGCATGGCCCGGGCTGATTCTTGATGCGCCGCACGAGGACTTTCCAAAGTCTCAGCAGATAGGCAACGTCTCGCGACAACTCCTTGCGCGTTCTCTCCTGCCCTGCAGTTCGGACGATGAATCCGACCCCTTTGGGAATGTTGAGTTCCAGCATGGTCGCCTTGAGTTTTCGGCGCGCGTCTTCATCTTCGATCTTTCGGCTCACGCCGACACGCCCCAAAGAGGGCATCAAAACCAGGTAGCGGCCAGGGATGCTGATGTAGGTGGAAAGAGTTGGGCCCTTCGTGCCGATACCCTCCTTGATCACTTGAACCAGAACTTCATCGCCGCGCCGGAAGATTTCTTGTATCGGAGGTTTGAATCGAGGTCTGCCGCTGCGGAGTCGTCCGGTGCGTGGCGGTCGATTGCCACCCTTGCGATGGCCTCCGCCACGGTTGTCTTCGTTTCGGTCATCTGTTCCTTGATCATCCCCATCCTCTTGATCGTCATCGTCGTCATCGTCTTCTGACCTGCGACCATCCATGATCTCTGCAGGGTCATACCCGGCTTGACGAAAGTATTGGGGTTCAATGTCGCTGATATGCAAGAACCCGTTGCGACCGACGCCGAAGTCTACGAATGCGGCTTGGATGCTGGGTTCGATATTGACAATCTTTCCCTTATAGATATTTCCGACCCAATTGTTTTGACTGGTTCGCTCCGTGTAGAGTTCTTCGAGGGTTCCGTCTTCGAGCAACGCAATGCGGCATTCCTCCGTTTGCGAAACATTGATGAGCATTTCCTTTTTCATCGGTTTGTTGTATTCCTTTTCAATTTTTTCTTGGCTGTATCGGTTTTGTACGTTGGTTCGATCATGCTTGCAGCACGATCTCGGGCACGAGCCCTGCAAGTTGGTTCATCAGGAAAGCTTCGACTTCCCGTGCGGTGCTCAATCGAAGCGCTCGCCATGCCATCGCTTCGCACTGGCCGATCGTCACGGATCGAATCGCTTTCTTGATGATTGGAATCGCAGCTGGAGTGAGACTCAGCGTTCGGATTCCCATTCCGACCAGGAGGAGAGCGTGAGCGGGGTTATTGCTCATTTCGCCGCAGACACTGGTCGATTTGCCCCGCTCGGAGACTATTTGATGGGTCCGTTGGATCAATCGCAAGACAGCGGGGTCGCACGCTTGATAAAGGTCGGCTACCGCATCGTTGCTGCGGTCGACGGCCAGCGTGTACTGGGTCAAGTCGTTGGTGCCGATACTGACGAAATCGATCTCGTCGATAAAGCGGTCCAACATTAACACTGCAGCCGGCACCTCAACCATCATGCCGACTTGTACAGCGCACGGAATGTGCACTGCTTCCGCAAGCAGGTCCTCAGAGACCGAGCGGAGCAGGAATCGTGCGCTTCGAAGTTCATCGAGCGTTGTCACCATCGGGAACATAATGCGACAATCGCCAGCGCAGGCCGCACGGAGTATCGCACGGACTTGGATCCGAAACAGGGCGGGATTGCGCAGGCTCAATCGGATGGAGCGAAGCCCCAAGAAGGGATTGTTCTCTGGTTCTTCGGGTCGAACCAACCCCATCTTGTCGGCCCCGAGATCCAGAGTGCGAATCACTACAGGCCGGCCTTGCATATCGCGCACAACTTGTAGGTAAGCCTGATAGTGTTCTTCTTCCGTTGGCTCGGAATCGTGTCCCAGATAGAGGAACTCTGTGCGGTAAAGCCCGACTCCATCAGCGCCCCGATCCAAGCACGTCTGGGTCTCTTGCGGGAACTCGACATTGGCCATCAATTCGATTCGCACACCATCGCTCGTCGTGGCGGGCAGATCGCGGATTTCTTGCAACTGCTCTGCGATGGATTGCCGAGTTCTGCGTCGCTGGAGATATCGATCGCGTGTCGCATCGTCTGGCGAAACTATAATTAGGCCCAGGTTGCCATCGACGATGACTTCTTCCCCCGACCGTATGTAGTGAAGGAAGTTTCCTACACCGACAACGGCAGGAATTTCCATTCCTCGCGCCACAATCGCAGTGTGGCCCCCAGGCCCACCGGCCTCCGTGCAGATGCCGAGCACCTTGGAGGCATCAAAACTTGCTGTCTCCCCTGGGGTCAAGTCGTGACTGACAACGATCGCTTCATGGGGAAGCTCATGAATCGTCGCGGTTGGCTTGCCGGAGAGGGACTCCAAGAGCAACCTTTCCACATCCCCCACGTCGGAAGCACGATCTGCGAGGAAGGATGAACTGGCACGACGAAAAGCAGCGGCGTACTTCGCGAAAACTTGGCTGACAGCGTAGTCTGCGGAATAGTGCTTTTTGCGTATCAATAGCTCCATCTCGGAGTGGATCCGTGGATCCAGGAGCATTTGTTGCTGTGCCGAAAAAATTTCCCCGAGTCGATGTCCCCAAGAAGCCGTCGTCTTGTCCCTGCTCGCTTCAAGTTTGGCGTTGGCGAGTTCGACAGCGACCCCTAGACGTTCCCATTCGCCGTCGGATTCTTCCGGGGAAACCAAGCACCGAGCAATACTGTATCCTTCGCGGTCGAAAACCAGTGCTTTTCCGATCGCGACACCGGGTGAGACCGCGATGCCTTGCAGTTCGAGCATTCTTGCGTGCACATCGAGCGAGTTGCCCGTGTCGGGCAACATCGACTGGGATGTATTCCTAAGGTTGTTGTATGTTGGATTGATTTTCGTTGAACTGAGACTCAAACAGATGCGAGATGGCTGCGATTGCAGCATCCGCGTCGGGACCTTGAGCCCTGAGTGTTAGCTCGCACCCTTGCATCGCGCCTAGGGTGAGCAGACTAATAATGGAGCGGCAATCAGCGATCTGACCCTCTCGTTCGAGTTCGATCGTTGACTGAAATCCGACTGCGGTTCGAACCAATTTGTCCGCGGGTCGCATATGCAAGCCCTCGGAGTTCAAAACTTTCACGGTTCGGTGCAGCATGCCTTGACTCATATCGGGACCATCATGAGCCGAATTGACTTCGATCTGCTTCTTCGAGCAACTGCTGGATGTCTTCGGCAGTTGTCGATTGACGCAGAAATCGGCAAAACTGGTCATCCCGGAGTTGGCGGGAGATGTTTTCCAACGCCCGCAGGTGATCGCCAGGACGGTCTGGGGGAGAAACCAGAAGGAAAAAGAGAGATGCCTTCTGCCCGTCCAAAGACTCGAAATCGAGTCCTTCTGCACTGACGCCTACGGTTCCGACCAGTTTTTCGACACTCGCATGCTTGGTGTGCGGGACGGCTACGCCGCGACCGATGCCGGTGCTGCCTAACTCCTCCCGCTTCATGATTGCCCGGACGATGTCTTCTTGGTCATCGGAGCTGATGTCCCCCGACGCGACCAAGGCTCCTACCAACTCCTTGATAACGCCTTCCTTGGTGTTGGAAGACAATTGGGCACGAATCGCCTTGGGCGAAACAAATACGGAAAATTTCATGGATAAGGAAATCCTCAATGATCTCTAAAGCCCATCGCGAGCCATTGAAGCTTCGCGATAGAACCCATGGATTGGAAAGTTTTGGCACCTTGAACACGCGGCGGCGACGTGGGTGTGCGGGTTAGTTCGCGTCTCCGTCGGCATGCCGGTGACCAGGGCCCTTGTGCTCGGTCACCTTTTCTTTGTGCTTGCGTACCTGCTGCTCCACTTTGCCGAGGGCGGAATCCAAGGCGGAAAGGACGGTATTCGCCTCGGCAAGGGCAACGAAATCCGAAGCGTGCTCCGCTGAAACATTGATTTCCACAGACGGCCACTCCGTTTTTCCCAAATCAACAATCACATCGATAGCATTGATGCGATCGAACAGTCGGCGGATCTTGTCGACTTTCTCAACAATGATCTTTTGATCCTCCGACTTGAGGTGGCCATGACGAGCGGAAACGTTGACTTGCACTGATAATCTCCAGTGGTGCAAACAGGGACTGAAGCACAATTGAATTCGGGATTGTAGCGATTTCCGAGAAACACCACAAATCCCCGTCAGGGCAAGGATTTACAAGAATTCTCGCTGAGTCGAAAACAAAGTGACGAAATCCGTGTTCACAAGAAAGTCGGGCAGGGAGCGACTATACTCATTACAAGCTTCCTATCGGCAATCTCCTTCGGCACGCCTGGTTTCGGCGATCGTAGACAATCTCGCACTGGGTGAATCCCTTGAATAAGCATTATTTCTGCAGGCAGCGGTTCATGAAGCATCTACTTCGCGGCGGCATCGTCGCATCGCTATCTGCTTCGCTTCTAGTTGGGGGTACGCATGCTCAATCGCCAGCTGGCCCTCCTGGTAGCCCTCCGGGGGGCGGCGCCCCGATGGGAGGCATGATGATGATGGGGGGCGGTGGCCCGATGATGGGCGGAAGCCCGTGGGGGGGTGGCGGTTCCTGGGGCGGTGGTGGAGACCGAGGAGGAGACCGTGGCCGCGGCAGCTGGGGAGGTGGCGGTGGTTTCGACCCCTCGCAGTTCATCTCGCGCATGGATACCAACGGCAACGGATCCCTCGACCCCGAGGAAGTGCAAGGGCCTGCCCGTTTCATGCTCGAACGCATGGCTCGCAATAATCCAAAAATAGACATGTCCAAGCCGATCCCAATTTCGGTCCTGACCGAATCGATCCAGCAAATGCGAAGTGGTGGCAGTTCCGGTAGTTCTTGGGGTGGCGGATCTTGGGGAGGATGGGGGACCGAAGATGACAGTGTCGATACCTCGTCCTCTCAAAGCCTCGTACCAGGATTCGGTGTGAAGATCGAACGTCCGCCTGTCCCGGGGTTTGGATCGGCAGGTGCGATGTCAGCGATTCAAGTCGACGAACGCGATCGCCGCGATGCGGACGAACGGATGCGGCGCTATGACAAAAACAACGATGGTTCGCTGGACCAAGATGAAGTCAAGGAAGCGCGATGGAGCGACTCGCTCGCGCAGTGGGATCGAAACAAAGACGGCAAATTGTCCCGCGAGGAGGTCGCGGCCCGATACGCAAGACGACGAGAACAACGTCAGGATCAAGAATCGCGATCGCGAGGTGGCGAAGAGAATCGTCCTCGTCAGCAACAAAGCGATGCCACGGCAAAAAACGAGAGTACTCGCCCGTTCGAAAAAGTTTCGAGCTTCCGAGTCGGTGGTTCATCGGGTGGCTCAGTTCGACCTGCAGGTTTGCCCGAGTGGTTCGTACGAGACGACATCGATGGCGACAACCAAGTAGCGATGAACGAATTCGCTCGGAAGTGGGATGCGTCGACGCTCGAAGACTTCGCGAAGTTCGATACGAATCAAGATGGCTACATCACTGCCAAGGAATGCTTGGCGGGCGTCAAGAAGGGATACCTGAAGGGATCCAGTTCCTCGAGCAGTTCCGCGAGCAGTTCCTCGAGCTCGTCGACTGCATCGGATAGTATGAAGTCGGATGGAGGAAGCGGCCCCTCAGCAAAGAGTGGTTCGAGTGGGGGAGTGGATGCGATGATGATGGAGTGGAGCAAGAAACGGATCGAAAAGGTCGACAAAGATAAAAACGGTTTCCTTACCCCGGATGAATTTAGCGACTCGTCAGCAAAGTTTGGCGATGTCGACAAAGACGGAAACGGGCAGATCAGCACGGAGGAATACGCACTGTTCCGACAGAATCGAACGAAGAAATAATTGACGATTAGCATGGCCAATACTTCTCACCGTGCGTTTCTCGCGGTTCGCTTCTGCTGTATAGCTTGTTCATGGCTTTGTTGGGCAACGACGTGGGCGTGGTTGCCCAGCGCTATCGCTCAGGATCAGACATCAGCCGACTTGGTGGGGCCCTGGATCGGATGGCTGGAGACACCCGCCCAGCACCTCCGACTCCTGATTCGCATCGACCCAACATCGGATGGGCCGAGTGACTCCGCTCCCGCCGAGATCGCTGGAACGATCACTAGTCCCGATCAGAAACCTGACTCCCTTCCCTTTGCGCGATGCACGTTCAGTTCCGACGGAACGCTCGAGTTCACTGTCATTCCTGGAGGGGATGCCAATCTGAGCTATTCCTTTCGCGGCAAACGAAACGGGAACCGCATCGATGGAGAGTTTCAGAACGCAAATGCGAAACTACCCTTGAGTTTCCGCAAGGCGGATTCGGTGCCCGATGAAGGTATAGATCGACTCGGCGCCCCATCGGCCTGGAAGGGTGACTTGGATTTAGCGGTTCGCAAAATCAGTGTTCGATTTCGAGTCTACGATCAGCCACCTTATGCAGACCCACAATCCCCTCGGATACTATTTGATTCTCTGTCCGAAAAGGTATCGGGTTTTCCCGTCCGTTTGACGACAGACGACAAGGGGAAAGTGATTCTTTCTATTCCCTCTTTGCCCGGGAACGCAAAGTTTCTCGTCGATCCTGCGACGATTGGGGAATCCATTCGAGGTAGGTTCATTCAAAGCTTGTTGCCACTCGCATTGGAATTGAATCGTGTTGATGAACTCAAAGGGGATCCTCTAGAAGCCGATCCTTTGATTGGTCTGTTAAAGAAAGCAAACGCCCTGAGCTCCCGCGAAGGAAACGCCGAGCCAACCGCTCCCTCCATGACTGAATCGCTCCCTGATGGTATTCGAGAAGAAGAGTTTGCGATCGAGCGAGTCGATTATCGCAAATCAAAAGTAAAGCAAGATGGTCGCTGGGTACAGCCTAAGTTTCGTATCAGCGGAACCATCACTTGGCCCGCTGGAACAAGCTCCGAATCGAAGATCCCCGCCGTTGTCATGGTTTCTGGCAGCGGTCCACAGGACAGAGACGAAACGATCGGATCCCATCAACCATTTCGTGTGATTGCACACTGGCTGGCGAAACACGGAGTTGCAAGCTTGCGATATGACGATCGCGGAACGGGGGCGAGCACCGGTGAATTCCTTAGCAGCACAACATTCGATTTTGCAGACGATGCGGCTGCGGTTTGGCAACATGCTCGCACTCTTGAAGGGATCGATCGATTGCGCGTTGGATTGCTCGGACACAGCGAAGGTGGAATCATCGGACCGATGGTAGCCGCCAACGAACCAGAAGTTGCATTCTTGATCCTATTGGCTCCTCCCGCATTTGCCGGGAGTGAGATCCTCGCAACTCAAATCGATCGCATCTCGGAATTGCAAGGAGTAGACGCTTCGACGCGGCACGCTTCGATAAAGCTGCAACGAACATTGCAGAGCCTGGCTCTCGAGCCTGAATCCGACGAAGCTCAGACCATGAGTCGAGCTCGCCAGGCGGTCCTGGAGCAATGGGATGCTTTGCAAGGTATGTCGGAGGCATTGCCGGGAGAGTCGGAAGATGCGAGAAGACAGCGAGTTGTCGATCAGATACTCGCCCAATTCAAAGGTTTGCAAACCCCGTGGATGCGTTACTTCCTTGCTTTTGACCCGACCTCTGCATGGCTTGTGATGCGCGCTCCTACGCTCGCCATTTGGGGAGATAAAGACGTTCAAGTAATCGCGGGCCCGAATCGCGAACGATTGTTTGATGTTGCATCCCGAAACCCGAGATTGAAAGGGGATCTGGTCGTGTTGCCAGGATTGAACCATCTCATGCAACGGGCAGAGACAGGTTTACCCGACGAATACGATCGCATTGTCGACACAGTAGATTCATCCGCGTTTGATGTCATCCGAGAGTGGATGAGGCAGCAAAATTTGATGCCTTGATCTGCGTCTAGCCCTGATCATCTCTTTGGCGTACAGAGTGTTGTTTATGAAGTCCCGTTGGCAAGATCATCTCGAACCATCGCACGAGGATGTGAAGAATGAGATCTTTCGTTTGTTGCACTCGCTCAAAAGCGGCGAAAGCATATGTCCATCGGATGCGGCAAGACAATTCGGCTCCAAGTGGCGTCAGCATATGCCGATAGTCCGAGAAGTAGCTGCAAATATGGTTCGAGATGGGCTGATTGAAATCACCCAAAGGGGAGAGGTAATCGATGTCGATCAGCGGGACGTGGAATCGATTCGCGGGCCGATTCGCTTGAGGCTTAAGAAGGGTTGACTATTCCATCATCGCTTGCCTAGCCCTAGCGTAGGCGATCGGCCCAAACACAATCAGCGGGCCCCAGGCTGCGAGCGAGGGAGAAATCAAGGTGCCGTGCGATGCGAGGGAACCGAATCCTGCGGAAACGGCAAAGAACAATCCAAACGTCGCCAGGCAAACAACAACCAATTGAACAACGTTGCGATGGCGAGTCGTCAGGATCAACGGCAAACCGAGTAGCAACAGTGTCATATCCATCCAAGGTTGCAGGAGTCGCGAGTGAACCATCATTTGCAAGTCGGTGCCGTAGTAGGTCCTCTGGTTCCGCAATCGCCAGATCAACTCCGCAGTCGAAGCAAACTGTTTGCTAGAACCCCCCCGAAGCATATCGTATTCCACACTGCTAGAGATAAAACAGTGGTCGGCGGCGAGCCAAGGGTTGTCGGTGGGAAGGAGTAGATAATCAACCCCATCTTTTTTTACAGAATGCTTACCGGCCAGCATCGATTTCGCTGCGAGTCCCTCGACACGATATCCAGCAGGATGTGTCGAATCTGCGGGTAGGTAGACGGCCCGTGCGGCGTGGATTTGGTCGATCAGTTCAGTCACGGGTCCTTGAAACTTGAACACCGGATTGATGATGCACTGTGAATTCGTTTCCAAGGTTCGGCCAGCGATGAGCACGCCATAGTCGATATCGACCGTTGGACGAATCGATTGCAAACGCTCGCCCCCTTGGAGATCTTGCGGACTTCGATTGAGTGATTTTTCCCATTGTGGAATCAGGCATTCCCGCGAGACGGTTGCAAAGAGGATGGCAACGATTGAAACCATCAACACAGGGCGGATAATTCGAGCTTTGCTGATTCCAGCGGCCAGCAGTGCGGTCATCTCGTTCGTTCGGTACAACCAAGCGATCACGAACATCGTGGAGAGCAGAACCAGCAATCCGCAAGTTCGATCGAAAATAGCGAGAAGTGTTGGCCCGTAGTAATCGGCCAAAGCGTGAATCAAGCCACCCTTGGCCTTGCCGTACTGGATGAACTCATCCAGGTTGGTGAAGACTTGCGCGACGATCAACAATCCGGACAAGGTGATGAAGCAGACCGCGAAAACGCGGCAGTACAAAACCAAGATGTAACGATCGATGCGGGTCATACCCAGAGGATTACCAAATTTCCCCGCCTCGGGGCAACATCGTCAGTCCACTCTCCGAGGCAAAACACCGACCGCTAGCAATCACAATAGCCAAAAAGCGCGACCTGCAAGAGCGTGAGCGAGTGACGCACGATAGCGAATTGCCTTGGAGGGTTAGGATACCATTTGCTTGGTGGCTCTCAGCAGGAAACTGGGGTTGGCCGATTCCAGCCTGTGGGTCTCAAACTGCTGGTTTCCTCTCGAGATTTGGATCATCCACAGTTGTGGCTCCAAGAGGCGTTGTTGCAGAAACCAATGTTGGAGAGCGACGACGTTTTCCATGCTTGCTACATTGGCTACGAGCGAGCCGCCTGGCTTGAGGTGAGGCCAGGATTGGGCAACCAAATCGGTGACCCAGCGGCCGGTTCCTCCGATGAAGATCGCGTCGGGATCGGGCAGTTTTTCCCAGGCCGAGGGCGCTTCGCCGAGAACCGGGATAAAGTTCTTGACCTGAAAAAGTTTAGCATTCTCGATCATCAGTCCGTAATCTTCAGCATCCATTTCGATAGCATAAACCTTTCCTTGGTGAGCGATCTGAGCTGCTTCGATAGCGACCGACCCGCTTCCGGCACCGATATCCCATACGATGGAAGCGGGGCGTATATGCAACTCGCTCAGCGCGATGGCACGTATTTCCGACGGAGTTAACAGACCGCGTTTGGGCTTGCTCTGGCGAAAGGCTTCATCAGGGTTGCCAAACAATCGTTTTGTCGACCAACTCGAAGGTCTATCGGGAGAGCCGGGTACTCGGATCAAGATCATGACGTTCAAAGGTGCGAATCGCTGTTGAACTACCTCGGCCAGTGTTGCGCGGGTTACTCGTTCGTCGGGTGCTCCGAGATTCTCGCAAACATACGCAATGAAGTAATCGATCCCGTGTGCGATCAAGACTTCTGCGAGCCGCGGCGGAGGCAACTCCTCCGAAGTGAAGAGCCCCACTTTCTCAGCGGTACGAATTCTCTCGATCACGCGATCGATCGGTTGGGTGGCCAGGTTGGTTAAGTACGCTTCGTCCCAACTCTCTTTCACGCGAGCGAATGCCAGTTGCATGCTGCTGACATGGGGCACCACTTCGAATCGATCTTTTCCTAGTCGATCGCACAGGAACCTTGCGGTACCGTAAAAGAGAGGATCGCCACTTGCCAGGACGACTGCTCCGTCGTCGGCTCGATCGAGCAGATGTGCGAGTTGATCGAGGTCAGAACCCGTTGTCTCGCGCCGACCGGAGTACTCCGGAAACTTCGCCAGCAAGTTCGATGGGCCGATCAGGCATGGCGCTCGGTGAATCAAGTCGCAAGCTTGCTGCGTCAAACCTCGCGCGCCATCGTCTCCGATTCCAATAATCGTAATTCGGTTTTTCATAGGGAATTCAGTCTCCTACGTAGCGGCGCAACATCTTCTTACAGTTACAGCGGCGCGGCTAGAGGAAATCGAAAAGATTCATTCGATTGGAGCCAGCGAGAAGTTGCAAGCTTGCTTCGTAGGCGACTTGGCGACCAGTCAGTTCGGTGATGGTCGCGGCGAGGTCTGCATCGAGCAGTTGTGATTCTCTGGCGACAAGATCGTTGTTTCGGTCTTCATGATTTTGCTTCAGGTCATCGATCTGTTGCAGGGATATGCCTAGCGATCCACGTGAGGAGGTCATTCGATCGAGGTCTTCGTCGAACAGTTGCGATGCTCGGGAGATTTCAGCAAGATCCCCAGCCCGCACTGCTTCTCGAAAACGGAGTAGGGAATTGAAGATCCCCCTCACCTCCTGAGGGTTGCGATCCACTCCGACCAATTCGGAATTGGAAGGGGTGAATGAACCGGTTGCACTGCTTTGTCCTGGAGGGATCAGCCCAAGGTCCCACGCGGCTTCCGCCCCGCTAAGGGCGAATACGGCAATCGGTTGCGGATCGGGGGTTCCAGGTGCCGCAAGGACCGAGGAAAGGGTGATTCCGTTGCCTGTACTGTTCAAGGACGCGGTGATTTTGGTTGCGGCATCCTGGTTCGAAACGTGATTGTTCACGCGGTCCAAGACATCTTGAATGGTGACACTTCCGCTCAAATCGATTGAAAACTGAGTCCCGTCGTTCTTTCGGATCGCAATTTCGCCGCCGTTGGCGGTGCTCACGCCGCGACCGTAGTTGAATTGATCCAGGCGCGTGGCGTTGGTCAGGGTCCGAATCCCTAAACGTGTTGCGAGCAGTCCACCATTTTCACCGATGGAGAAATCGGTCCCGCTTTCGGTGGAACGGAAACGAATGTTTCGGCCATCAGGGGTGATTTCCGGAACAATGGCTGCACCAGACCGCCGAACCTCATTGAAGACATCCTCGATTGTTTGCGCATTCCCTAGCAGAATCGTGTAGGTTCTGTCCCCCTGTTTGATTTGAAATCCCTCGGACTTGTCGAAACCAACTCCATCGTTGAATTGCGACAATCGCGTGTTGAGTTTGAGAATCGGGTCGAGGGATGGACCCACGATAGGCAGGACCGGAGTCGGGACCGAAGTTGCGATTCCAAGGTCGCTCGCGGTGCGACCTGCACCTACATCGGACACCCTGAGGATCCCCGATTGTCCATCGGCATACTGGACGCGGAGCGTGCCGTTCGAAAGCAAGGACACAGCAACATCTCGACCGGTTAGCTGCACATTGCCGTTGATCAGCGTGAGTGCTTCACCGACGGTAGCCGCTGGAGACAGATCGATGACAACCTCTTCGTTGCCATCGGTAAACCGAACCGCACCTCGGCTGATCCCTCGACCGCCATTGAGATCCGCCAAAAGAGTATCCTGCGCGGCAGCAGGTGCAAAGTCGACGGTGGATACGACACCTGTGGACATCAGGCCGAGGGAACGTTGGCCCGTCACATTGTTGGGGATCACTTGTCCGAGGTCGGAAATAGTGAGCAGTTCCTTCTCATCGCCGAGGAATTGAATCGAAGTTCCGGAATAACTGACTGTAGATTTCCCCGCCGAAGCTCCCGAGAAGAGAAACCGATCCTGAAATTTTGTATTGGCTTTCCCCACGAGCAGGTTGAGTGTAGAGTCGATTTGACTCAACAAGCCGGCTTTTTCCGCATCCGTGCTCAGAGTGGTGGACGCACTGAAAGTCAAACCTCGCATTTGGTTGATATTGTCCTGGATGGAGGACAGGGTCGATTCGGTGGTATTCAAGAAACTCTCTGCGGAACTGAGGTTACCGATCGCCTGCGAACGGAACTCCTGTTCGCGTTGCAAACGAAGGACTCGCACGGCTGTGTCGGGATCATCGCTCGGCGTTAGAAGTCGACGTCCAGTAGACAGCTGTGTTTGCAAGCGTTCGATGCCGCTCTTAGCCATTTGGACTTGGTAGAGACTTCTCGCATTCATTTGCGAGTTGCTAGTCCTGCCACCATAAATCGGGAAAAAGACACTAGTCATCGACGCGACCTCACACCATGTTGATCAGGGTTTCGAGGAGGTCGGCAACGGTGGATATAAGCTTGCTCGTCGCTTGGAACGAGCGCTGGTAAGACATCATCTTGACCGCTTCCTCGTCGAGGTTCACTCCCGAAATCCTCAAGTGCTCCGATTCCAAAGCTTGACGAAAGTCTCGCAATCCACTTGCGATACCCTTCTGTTCGTTGATGGTTCGGATCGAGTCGCTGTACATCTCTTGATAGAGATCATTGACGCTCCGACCGTCGAGAACGGGATGCCCTTCTGAAAGCGCTCTGGCAAGTGCGATCGCATTATCCGTTCCTACCCCCACCCCTGCCGAGCTTGCGGCAATCGCGCTTGGGTCATTGAGCAAAGCAGAGCGAACTTCAATGTCGAGGGCTGAGTTTCCTTTGAAGAAGGTGTTGATTCCGAAAGCGGATAGAACTCCGCTGGTGTCTTTTGCGAAGCTGAAGCTAATCGCTGGCGAATCGGATTTGATTTGCAATTTGCCGTCGTTCGTTAATGAAGCGGAAATGCCATCGATATTGTTAATCGCTGCGATAATCTGCGAGGGAGATGAATCATTGGGGAGCCCGAGTTGAACGACCGGGATCTCGATCGAACGCTTGGTGGATGTCGCTTCATCGGCAACGGTAATCCAAAACGATCCGCTTTGAATGTCTGCGTTGGGGTTACCGATTTCGATAGGTTGATCTTGTTTGAGGACCGTCACCTCGCCGACGGTATCGCGAAAGCCGCGACTTCCCTGTCCCTGGGAATGGACGAAATTGACTACGCGAATGATGTCGCGAGCTAGGTTATCGATTTTCGCCAAAAGTCCATCAGGCCGCGACGGCTGTGCAGCTTCGTAGAGACCAGCAAGTTTTCCTCCTGAGATAGGAATCTGCGAGTCCGTATCCACGAATCGAACCTCGATTCCTTTAGGATCATTTTCGAGCACTTGAACTTTCAATTCACGAACCAAGCTGGATGCGAGGAGAAAGTCACCGCCGATGAACACCGTGACGGAACCGTCCCGCTGTTCCGAGGCATCGACATTTACTAGGGAGGATAGTTCATCGAGGGCTTTGATTCGAGCATCGCGCAAGCCGACTGCGGAAGATCGCGGGTCGAGGCCTCCCTCGAGTTCGACGATGCGTGTGTTCAAGACACCGATTTCCTTCGCAAGCCGATTGATGTCCGCCGTCACATCTCTGATCGAACGTCTCGCGTTGGCTGCCGACTCATTGATGCCTTCCGACATGCCTCTCAATTGAGAAGCGATTTCCTGACCTCGTCGCAGAGCCAATATTTTGACGGCCTCACTATTGGGCTGATTGGCAATTTCCTGGAAGGATGTAGAGAATCGATTGAGCATCGATGAGAAATCTCGATCGGTCAATTCGTTGAGCATCGCCTCTTGATTGACGTTCTCGAATTCCCGCTGCTCCTGAAGAGCCAGTTCGCTCGTTGTCTTGCGCAAGCGTGCGAGCAATGTTTCATCGACGACCTGTTCGACAGACTGAGCGCGAACCCCCAATCCGACGACCGCATTGCCTAGTTTGTAGCCAGCTGCAGGTGCTTGAATGACCTGCTGCCGAATATACCCGGGAGTGTTCGCGTTGGCGATATTGTTGCCAACGGTTTGCAGACCGAGTTGTGTTACCTGCAGGGAGGTCGCCGCGGTTTGAACCGCACTGAACAACGACATGTTCCGGCACCTCTATATGAGAGAACTATGCTGCTTCGTTCATGAGAAAACCACCCTCGCGGTTATCCACCTCTGAGGTGGAATAGGTGGCTTCGCTCGCTCGCCCGGTCGATAGGATTCGGATCATGTCCGAGACAAAGTCACGGGCTTGAAACGCGGTGATCCACAAGCTGACGCTCAGTTGCTCAATACGCAGAAGCTGATTTTCCATCGCCTGAATGCGATGGGTCCACAGAGCAGGCCAAGATGCGTCCAAATGGTTGGACAACTCCTTGATGCTGGAGGCGTGATAGCCCTCCGATTTCGCTTTTTCTAGGAGCTGAGCTCGCCCTTGCTTTCCCTTCGCAATTTCGGCTTGCATTGCTTCACCGCGTCGACACAGATCGATTATTGCGTCCTGTTCGCCGCCAAGGTAGGCGGCTCTCAGATCTACCAGAATCGATTCCCAGCGGTTTAGCGACTCTGTGAACTGATCCATCCACAAACCGATGTCATGCACTAGCGCTGGAACCATGGCCTGGAATTCGATTCAAGAAGAGTGTGGAGAAGCTACGCAGATTAGAACCGGAAACTCAGTCCAAGGTCCAAGCCGTGGAGGAAGTAGGCTTCCGTATTGAACTTGGGATGTGGGCTGACGCTCATCGCTCCGAATGGAACGTCAATGTATTGATCGATTTGGCTCGGCGCCATCGCGACATCGGGCAGCACTACAAGCGAGTAGCCTACTCCCAGATCGGCGCGACCAAGACGGTATCGCATCTTTGCATTCATCTCGGGGATGAAGGTAAAGTTGTTCCGAGTGATACGCCCTACATTGCTCGGCTGTGCGAACAGGCCGAGGATCGGAGCAGGCGGGGCGGGGGTCGCGTTCCCGAATCCGAAAGTAGTGGACTCCATGTTGCCGAGAGCAACCTTGCCAGACAGGCTGAAACCAAAGCGACCACGGCTCATGCTGTTGGCCAATCCGAGATGGCCACCGTGGAACGTGTTGTAGGCGGTGAATCGATCCAACGTTGTCACGTTAGCCGGGAGGATATTGGCCCGCAGTTGATACTCGGAATCCAGACGAAGGAACGTATATCCCGTCAACAAGTCTGTCCGATTCACACGGTCACCCAGCAACCGTGAACGGAGGTAGAGTTCTCCCGAGAAGACATCGACATCGCTCAACACCCCAATCGTGCCCGTTGTCGGTGGAATCGCATTTCCGTTGTTGACTCGCAGGAATGTTGTTTCGCCAAAGTTAGCGGCATTGAAGAACTGGATACCCGTTGAGTTTCCGCCATTGGTGATAATCTTTTCCTGGCTATCGGATAAGATTCCCCAAGCACGGCCCCCAACGCCATAATTCTGGCAATCATCTAGCCAAAACCCCAAATCTGCACGCAAGCCAAACATCAGATCGGTTCCGACAGGATTTTCGGATCCACCGAGCAATGGGTTCGTAGGCAGGTCGGTAGTATTCGCTCCGCCAGTAACCAAGGGTGCGTTTGTTAAACCGCGTCCCCACCAAAGCAGTGTATCAAAGTCGAGCCATCCCATTCCCGGGCCGCAACTTGAGTTAGCAATAGATGCTGTTGTGCCACAAGAAGCACTAGGAATACTTTCACACGGGGTTGTCGACCTACCAGAGCCTGATTTGTAGCCTACCAAAGATCCGGAGGTGGCTTCCTCGGACCATGAGGACGGTTCGTCTGAAGAACTATCGGAAATGCTTCCCGAATTGCTCTGTGTTTCTGTGTCACTCAGAGAACCCGTTGAACTGGCGAGAACCGTGGCGGATGGGGATGGCGATCGAGCGAGTGCATGGTCGATGGAACGACTTTGGCTTGATTCCGCAAGTGAAAGTAGCGTTGCATCGTCCTGGGCCTGGGAAACCGCACAGGTTCCGCAAAGGGATGCTATCATCAATGCCAGTGTCCTACGATCGATTTTCATGGTAAGGTTCTCGGTGGACGGAGACTTTCGTGCCGCTCGCAAAATAGGATCGGCCGTTACCGTCAGAAGCTAAGAAAAAAAAGGTACATGAGGATTATCTTTCCCAGCCTTCCCAAGATGACATAAGGTTTGGGATTTCTCCATTTTCACCGCTTCCCCGATTTCGAAACTCAGGAGCGGGATTCACACGGGACGAAAACTCGAACAGAACATACAATGGTTTTGCCAGCTAACTTTGGCGAAGTCTGCAAGAGTGCAGTCTGGCAAGTCCCTCTTTTGCTTTTCACCCATCGATGGCAACACTCTCCAATTCACAGTCCGATACTGGCCCCGAAAGCAATGCATCGGGAAAAAGCGGAGAAGGTGCCGTAGGAGAGGACGGAGATCGATCGCTTGGTGCTGGAACGCTACCCGACAATACCTCCAACTTGCAAACCGGAGCATCCGGAAAGAGTGCCCTGCAGCTTCCATATCGCCCTCGAGTGACGGCTGGTTGGAGGATCCCTGGGGTCGGCCGGTACAAGATCAACCAGTGGCTCGAGCAGGTTCGGGCTGTCAATGCTCTCGAGTCGTCGCGAAGAGCCCTGACGGAACCTCAAATCCGCAAAGCTGCTCTGTCGTTGGTGTATCGAGCCAAGAGCGGCGAAACGCTAGCGTCCCTATTGCCCGAAACCTATTCATTGGTTCGAGAAGCGGCTAGGCGGAAACTGAACATGCGTCATTACGATGTTCAAATACTCGGTGGGGTCGCGTTATTTTATGGATGCATTGCAGAGATGCAGACCGGGGAAGGGAAGACGCTGACAGCTACCCTGCCGCTAGCCCTCCATTCTCTTCAAGGAAAAGGAGCCCACTTGGCGACCGTCAACGACTATCTGGCTCAACGCGATGCGGATTGGATGCGTCCACTGTATGACCTACTTGGGATGCGAGTAGGCGTGGTGCTGACCGATCACAGTCAAGATGATCGAAGAAAGTTTTACTCCGCTGAAATCACCTACGGAACGGCTAAAGAGTTCGGCTTCGACTTCCTCCGCGACCGATTATTGATGCGAGCCCAAGGTCGTGCGGTCGACGATTTTTTGGGGGCTGGTTCTCATCAGCGATGGAAATCCAGTGGCGACCAACCCGTACAGCGCGGGATGCACTTCGTATTGGTTGACGAGGCTGATAGTATTCTGATCGATGAAGCGAGAACGCCACTGATCATCGGCTCCCTCGGGGATGAAGCTCGTGAAGCTGTCATTGCGACGTATCGATGGGCTTCGGAACACGCCAGCGAATTCGTCTTCAAGGAAGACTTCACAATCGAAGAAGATAACCGCAAACATGAATTGACCGCACGCGGTCGACAGCGGGTGCGAGGATTGAATCGTCCCGATGCGATTCGAACCGTTCCGCTTGTGGATCTTTACGAGTACATCGAACGGGCGATCAAGGTACATCGCGATTACCATCTCGATCGACAGTACGTCGTCCGCGATGGGGAAATAGTGATCGTGGACGAGTTCACGGGCCGTTTGGCTGAAGGTCGGAAGTGGAGAGACGGAATCCATCAAGCGGTGGAAGCCAAGGCGGGAGTAGACGTCACTGTTCCGACCGGTCAGGCAGCCCGCATTACCGTACAGGATTTATTCCTGCGTTATAAGCACCTGGCCGGGATGACTGGGACCGCAGCTACTAGCTCTCGAGAGTTGCGTCGCATCTACAAGACTCCTGTCGTTCAGGTTCCCACGAATCGGCCACCGAATCGGAAGCGGCTTCCCGATATTGTTTGCTCGGACATGATGGACAAGTTTCATCGGATCGTCGAGGAAGTGAAGGGAGTCCATGCCGTTGGTCGACCGGTGTTGATCGGGACCCGATCGATCGACAAGTCGACGATTCTCGCCGGGTTGCTCCGCGAGCAAGGGCTAATCGTCCAGGTCCTCAATGCAAACGAGATTGAGCGGGAGGCGGAAATCGTTTCATTGGCTGGTCTGCGAGGTCAGATCACCGTCGCGACGAACATGGCAGGTCGCGGAACCGATATCAAACTCGAGGATGATGTTCGGGCGTTGGGTGGTATGATGGTGATCTGCACCGAACTGCACGATGCCGCACGGATCGACCGACAGTTGATCGGTCGATGCGGCCGGCAAGGGGATCCTGGCGCCTACCGGCAATATCTCGCGCTCGACGACGAGATCCTGCGAAATAGCTTCGGTTTGAAGGCTTACGAGCGATACAAGGAACTCGGTAAGAGGGGCCGGTTCTCGAATTCGATGGCTTCCCTCTTCCGTCGCGCCCAAAGAAAAGTGGAGCGAAAACACTTTCGGGACCGGATGGCCCTCATGTATCACGAGAAGGAGCGAACTAGAATTCAGCGAGAGATGGGGCTGGATCCCTACTTGGATAGCGCCGATTAACAGCGTTGATTACACGGTGTCGATTTTTGGAATGACTACGCTGATAAACAATTCCAAATTGCATTTTCTTCCTATTCGTGTGCCCCGCCTGGGCAAAGGCTCCCACTGCGCAATCACTCTGCCGCTGGCTATTGCAAACGGCTTCATTGCAGGGGCCGAAAACATTTCTCTCGTCGAATTGTTCCATCCGGAATCCGTCGCCACCCTGGCAGATAGATCTCCAATTGTGCTCATCGGTCAAAACAGCACTGGCAAGACGATGATGGGTGCGACTCTCCTTTCGGTCTGGTCGGAGGGGGCAACAAGCGATGGAGTACCCAAAAAGCTGACCCTGACGAGCGCTATCGAATTCAGCAGAGCTTTGACCCGAGCCATCAAGGCCGATGACATGCCACGGTTTCGGCAGATGCATCGTGATTGCGATGCATTGCTGCTCGACAATATCCAAGAGTTCGCTGGAAAGCCGATCGCACAGGAAGAGATGCTTGCGACTCTCGACCATTTGATCTCCGAAGGGCGTTGCGTGGTCGCAACCGCCTCGGATCTGCCTCTCGGTTTGAGCGGACTAAACCGCTCGCTGCAAAGCCGCTTCAGCGCCGGACTCAGCATCTCGCTTTGCCCGCCAGGCAGACAAGCGCGAGAGCGACTCCTTTGGGAAATCGCCCAGGATGCAGCACTCGGCATAGAGCCCGGACAGATCCCACCCTTAGCGGATGCGTATGACGAAGATCCTACGGCAGTTGAGTTGAAGGGAGCCATCATTCGCTGGTCTCATCAATTGCGATTGAATCCAGCAGTGGCACAACGCCCAGAACAGGCGGTCGATCGATTGCTCGACGGTACCTATCCCCCGGCTCTTGATCCTCAGGATATAGCAAAAACGGTATGCAGAGAATCCAATGTAACCCTGGAGCAAATGAAAGGGCCCTCGCGCAAGTCGAGCATCGTGCGAGCTCGCGGATTGGCAATGTTCTTGATTCGCCAACTGACTTCGGAATCCTACGAGAGCATCGGTGCATTATTCTCCGACCGAGACCATACTACCGTGATGAACGCCTGCAAGAAAACGCAAATCAAATTGGCTTCGGACACGGACCTCAGTCGCATTCATGATCGCATTCGACAAAAATTCCGCCGCACTCGTTAACCCACTTTCTACTATGCCTTTCATCATCCAGCGTTTACTGAAACCACTTGCTTTGCATCGTTTGTTTCTCGTCGCAGCGTTGATCCTACCGATCACAGCCCATTGTCACGCGGCGGAACCAGCACCGCAGGAATACGACCCTGCACGGTTCGAGAAGACCGTCATCACCACCGGTTTGATTCAACCGATGGAGATGGCGATCGCACCCGATGGAACGATCTACTTGATCGAGCTGGCTGGAAATATCAAAGCGATCGACCCTAAGACATCAAGGGTTCAGTCGATCGGAAAGCTCGCCGTCACAACCGAACAAGAGAATGGACTTATCGGAATCGCTCTCGATCCGAATTTCGAAATCAATCGTTGGATGTATTTGCAATACTCCCCCCCCGACTTTATCGGCCAGCATATCAGTCGCTTTCGCGTCAACGAGGATGGGCAACTCGATGCGGGTAGCGAAGTGCTTATCTTGAAGTTTGAAGAACAACGCAAGGAGTGTTGCCACCATGCGGGCTCTATGGAGTTTGGCCCAGATGGTTGCTTGTATATCGGCACAGGAGACAACACCAATCCGTTCGGCGACTCGCAGGGCTTCGCGCCCATCGATGAGCGGGACGAGCGGGGTGCGTTCAATGCGCTTCGCACCTCTGCCAACACCATGAGCCACAACGGGAAGATTCTTCGGATACGCCCACGTCCCGAAGGTGGATACGACATCCCTGACGGAAATCTTTTCTCAAAGGATGGCTCCCAAGGGCTACCGGAGATTTATGTGATGGGATGCAGGAACCCGTGGCGATTGAACATCGATCCCAAGACGGGATTCCTGTATTGGGGCGATGTGGGTCCAGATGCCGGTGGAGATGGACAGCGAGGCCCCCGCGGATATGACGAAGTGAATCAAGCCCGCAAGGCCGGGAATTTCGGCTGGCCTCTGTTCATCGGCAACAATCAGCCTTATCTGAGAGTCGACTTCGCAAGTGGTTCCATCGGCGAAACTTTCGACCCCTCCAGTCCTGTCAATTTCTCGAGATTCAATTCCGGCGCAAAAAATCTGCCTCCCGCCGTCGGGGCCTGGATCTACTACCCGGGAGGTCCGTCGAAGGAGTTTCCAGCCTTGGGCTCAGGGGGGCGAACTGCATGCGCCGGTCCCGTCTACGATTTCGATCCCAACAACCCCTCTGCGCTCAAATTCCCAGCGAACTTCCAAAGGACTCTCTTTATTTACGAATGGTCTCGCAGTTGGATCGTTGCTGTCCACTTGGATGCGGACTCGAACATCCAAAGCATGGAACGATTCATGCCCAACGAGAGTTTCATCCGGCCAATCGATTTGCAGTTCGACAAAGATGGCGCACTTCTTGTCATCGAATACGGCGAAACCTGGGGTGTCAATCCCGATGCTCGTTTAGTACGAGTCGAATATCAAAGCGGCAATCGAAGTCCGAAAGCTCGAGTCTCGAGTTCCAATCGCTTCGGTCGCGAACCCCTGGCTGTTCGCTTCTCGGCATCTGATTCGTCAGACAAGGACCTCGAACCTTTGACTTTTGCGTGGACCGCCACCGATGCAAGTGATGCCAACAAGAGACAGCAACTCGGAGAGGGAAGCGACGTCGAATGGACGTTTGAAGCTCCAGGCATCTACAACGTGCAGGTTACCGCAACCGATCGGAGTGGTGCAACAGACACCGCAGTCGTCCCTGTCATCGTCGGGAACGCCATGCCCGAGATTCGATTCCTCTCGCCACGCGATGGTGATTTCTATGACCCAAAACAAGGAGTCGCCTACCAGATCACAGTCACCGATGCCGAGGATGGTTCCTCGGATGATACAGTCGTTGCCTCCACGGATCTAGACTCGCTCGACCCTTCCGCTCCCGACCGAGTTCTGGTCGAAGCAAAATTATTTAGTTCCCTCAATACTGCTAACGACCAAGCCGCTGTAGCCCCGGGCCTGAAATTGATGCGAAGCAGCGACTGTTTCAATTGCCATGCTCTCGACCGCGCGATCGTCGGTCCATCGTTTCTCGATGTAGCAAACAAGTACCGGGATCAAGCGGGAGCTATGCAACGATCCATAGAAAGAGTTCTCAAGGGATCGACCGGCGTCTGGGGCAAGGTGGCGATGCTGCCTCACAGTCAACATACGGAGGAACAAATCGCGTCCATGGTCGAATGGGTTTACGCGGCTCAGCCCGATCCGAGCAGTAAATCCAGCCGCGGTATGAGCAACCATTTCCTACTTCCGGATAAGCCAGAGTTTGCATCGTCTCTCGTCCGATTGACAGCAAATTACACGGACTTGGGCAGGGAGGGGATCCCGTCACTGACCGGTTCAACCACAATTCAACTACTGCCTCGTATGCGCGAGGCTGAGAATGCCGATGCCATCCATCGCATGTCGGAGTTGGGATCGCACAATGCTAGCAATGGAAAATTCCTCGGTTCGATCGATCACGGGGCCTATGTCGTGTTCAAGGATGTACCGATGGCACAGGTCGGATCTGCCACGTTTCGAGTGACAAGTGCTGGCGCAGGAGGAGATATAGTTGTGCGTGCTGGCTCATTGGAGGGGAGGGAGTTGGGGCGAATCAAGGTGGAAGTCAACGGTTCTTGGGATGCCTGGTATGAACGAACCGCGGAACTGGCTCGGAGTTCAGAGCGTTGTGATCTCTATTTCGAGGCCGTTAATCCCACAAACCGGAGTGCCTTGATGAACATCGACTGGATTCGATTGGACCCTTAAACGTCAAACTTTGACTCAATCGCACAATCCAAAGATCCGATACAACAATCTATGTGTGGGCCGTGCGGACTCGTTTGTGAGTTTCGTGCGGGAATCAGCGACAAGTTCAGGATGGAACCGAACGATGAATGCCAGCAAAACGAACTCAGGTTTTTGGATCCTTGCAGCAACCGCTCTCTTCGGTCTGTCGTTCAGCACAGGATGCCAAGTCCAAGTGGCCGGCCAGACCCTCCCGAGCCCATACTACTTGATGGACGACGTTCAATACTTCCCTGCTGGTTCTGAGAATAAGCTTGCCAATGAGACGGCGGCTCTGAAGGCTGAGCGAGAAGAAGCTCGTGCCGCAGCATCTGGACTGCGTCGCTAGACTCGCGTTTAGCGAAGTCATAACAAGTAGATGCGCCGAAGTCGCAATGCATCTATTTCGGTTTTTGTTGACCTGGCGGGGGCTCTTTGGGTTGTTTCGATGGGTCATCTTCTCGACCCGGCGGAGAGGTCGACTCCACCTCGATCCCGCGTAGTCCCAGTTTTGATACTCCGAAGCCTCGGCTGTATTTGGGGTCGATGATCTCATTGGGAATCTCGACATATTGGAAAAACGAGGTCTGAGGTTGTTCGCTCAGCGATATATGGGCCTGCAGCGTGAACGAATTTACCGTCATGGGAAGTCCGGTGGAGGTTCCTGTTTGCCAGATGACGGTCTTGTCCTTTTGAATGACCAATGTTGCAAAATGGGGGGTGAATTGCACGTTGAAGGTTTGTCCTCCGGGCCCCCGTTCCTGGTATGTCTCCGATCGTCGTTCACCGACGCCCATTGTGGCGATCATTTGAATTGACGCGTTAGGATCGTAGACCCAGCCGTTGGCTTTGATCTTATCGATCAGCCATTGCTGAACCGTTGATGGGTCGTTCACCGACTCCATTTTGATCCCGACGCGTATTCCTTCTTTCAGGATCATTAAGGATTTCTTATCGATAGCCTTAGTGATCTCTTCCACCTTTGGTCCTGGTAATTTGACCGCTCCGATGGCGATCGAACCTCTGACGGAATCCGGACGCGCGACGTAGAAAAGCAAGCCGTTGAGAACCTGATTCACCATGGGATTGCTATTGATGAACCCGTCGTAGCCGTCGATCCGGTAGCTCCATACCGGCAGTTGCAGGGACAAACGGTAGAGGACTCGTTCTGAGCTTCCTTCCGCCAGCAACAGGTCGTCGTCTACCCATTCTATGCGAGAGCTAAATGGCGATCCGATGAGGGGCGCTTCGTAAGCCTGTGGTTCTTGAGAGCCGGAGCTAAGATCCCATACGAAAACATTTTGCTCGGTGAGTGCGGCCAGTTTTGTCCCTGCAGGATTGATGCTAGCGCCAGCCACGTTTCTCGCTTTGACGGGTAAAACGTACAACAATTCACCGCTTACAGCATCGAGTACTGAGACTTTGCCATCTTCCGATAAGACGATTGATTTTCGGTCAGGACTGAGGAAGATCTTAGCGTCAAAGAAACTGGAAGGCTTGAAGGAATATGCGATCTGCTTGGTGTTCGTATTCCAGGCAACGTAGGTTCTGGAGTCGGTCTTTACTAGAACGATGTCCTGGTTGATCAGTTTGACGTAGGGCTCTCGCGAGACGAATGGGGAAACCTCGACACCCCATCTAGCGATCGGTTCAGCTTGGGCGTTACCCGGCTTGAGGGTCCAAAGGGTGATCCAATTGCGGTCAGCCTCGCCTTTTGCACGAGAAAATCCCTCTTGGTGGATCGATACCAGACGCTTTGTTCGAGGATCGTAATCGGTGATCATGTCGTCGGGAGTAATAGCGACCGATCCCAAGACCTTTCGTTGCTTGAGCGACACCCAATAGGCTTCGCTCTGAAAGGGGCTAGCGCCGTTTGCAAAGTTGTTTTCGCGAGCGGTCACCAGAACGAGTTGTTCGGGACCACCAACCGGAATGACGGCGACCAGTTCCTGGTTCTCCCGTGTGAAGTAGAACCCACAACCAGACTGCTCAAAATTCTCGAAGTAACTCGGCATGGCTCCCACCGGGCCAAGTTTCCCTTCATTGCCGAATGCCGAGATGCTGATGTTCGATACGGAGCCATAATCCTCGAGTTCAGGCAATTTGGGTGTCGGACTCGGGACTTTTCCTTTCTTGATGTTCTCTTCTAGCTGTTTGCGGAATTTTTTGAGATACGCCTGATCTTTTTCCCCGAGGCTTTCGACCGCTACCTCGATCTCCGTTTCATCGATCTTCATCAGTACGATCTTGTCGCCTGAAAAATTCCGGAGCGCAGCCTCAATTTTGGAATTGCCGTTGCTACTCGTCCATACACGGGCGAAATCGATTGCGTCCACCTCGCATGCCTTCCGAATTTGC
>JAGWWZ010000060.1 GCA_018970165.1 Planctomycetota bacterium
AAGAGGTACCGGCAAGTGAATTTGATGCCGTTGCATGCAACTACGAGGAGACCCTGCAACGAGGACTGCATTTATCAGGGGAATCCGCGGCTTATTTCGCTGCCTCACGCGCTGCATGGACTCGGAAACGTCTGGATTGCCTCGACATACCGAAGTCTCTGCGATTGGGTATCGACTTCGGATGTGGTACCGGCAACAGCGTCCCTCAGTTGCAGCAGACACTGGGATGCCAAGCGGTCGTTGGACTAGATCCGTCGATTCAATCACTACGCGTCGCGCGAGCCTCCCATCCCGGATCATCGATCCAGTTTGACACTCCAGATACCTACCGTCCCCGCGAGGTAGCAGACCTCGTTTTTTGCAACGGAGTCTTCCACCACATCTCGCCAAACAAGCAAGCCGAAACGCTCGAGCTCATCAAGACCTTTCTCCAGCCTGGCGGTATCCTTGCATACTGGGAAAACAATCCCTGGAACCCGGGGACGCGTTACGTCATGAGTAGGATTCCATTCGACCGCGACGCAATTCCCATTTCGATTCCACAGTCGCGTCGTCGGATCGAGCAAGCCGGTATGCGGGTGTTGTGCATTGACACCTGTTTCTATTTCCCCAGAGTCTTGAGATGGCTGCGGGGATTCGAACCCTACCTTTGCAAATTCCCTCTCGGGGCGCAATACTTGTGTCTTGCGATGAAAGCACGGTAATCCAATCCCGAAGACTATAGGCGGCTTGTGTGAGCACCGGAAATCTGAAGTGGCTCTGTGTCGTTGTACTCGTGTGCGTTTTCTGCCATGGAAATGCGAAGTCTCTAAGCGGTGTCAGAGATCTTGCATTAGTGATGAACATCATCGATCAAGTGTATGTAGACCAGACAGATACGAAGAAACTCTACCAAGCCGCAATGAATGGAATGCTTCGGTCACTGGATACCAACACGAGCTATATCTCGCAAGAACAACTTCCTTCTTTCGAGTCCATCTTTGATCAGGAATTCGGTGGGCTCGGAATTGCTCTCGATGGTCCTCCGAGGCGTCCGGAATTGACGGTGGCGTCGACGATTTTCAATTCACCTGCATTTCGAGCTGGCATTCGTCCCGGCGATGTCATCGCTCGCATCGATGGGGAGAATGTTCGCAACTGGACTACTCAGGCTGTCGCTCCCAAGCTTCGAGGCCGTGAAGGTACCTCCGTGAGGCTCAATCTAGTTCGCGATGGTCAGGAGTCTGAGAAGCTCGTGACTCGTGAGAGAATCGAGATCGAAAGCGTCCTGGGCGATCGCCGAAGAGATGACGGACGCTGGGATTTTCTTCTGCAAGCGGATCCTCGCATCGCCTACATACGCATCGAATTGTTCGGCGAAAAGACTGTGAATGAGTTCAAGAAGGCGATCGAAAACTGCAACCCACAGCCTCGAGGACTAATCATCGACTTGCGAGATAACTCAGGCGGACTTCTTCTTGCAGCAGCTCAGATATGCGACCTCTTCCTTGACGATGGCCCCATCGTGACCACCATGGGACGAGACCAACGAATCGATGACCAACTCACAGCCGCTGTCGGTACCATTTTGCCAAACGATTGCCCGATCGCAGTTCTGATCAACGAGGATTCGGCCAGCGCTAGCGAGATTCTGGCCGGATGTCTCAAAGATCGAGGGCGGGCGATCATTGTTGGCACTCGCTCGTTCGGTAAGGGAAGTGTGCAAAACGTTATCCCCATCGAGGGCGGAAAAGCAGCGATCCGATTGACGACCGCATACTACTACCCGCCCAGTGGACGTCGGATTCATCGCAGAAACCAGGAAAACGAACAGGATTGGGGAATCGATCCCAGCGAGGGTTGCCAAGTCTCGATGAGCGACGAGCAACTTGCAGCAACTGTCGAACGCTTTCGCGAGAGAAGCAGTCCTTCCTTCGACCTCGCTGCGGAAAGCGCTGAAGACGAGACGGCGACGGATACGAGCATCGAAGTGGACCCACAATTGGAATTAGCCTTCGAAAAGATCCAAGAAATGCTAGGTCACAGGAACTAGGGTCAGTCCCCCTCACGGCGTTTGACACAGCTCCTCGGCTTTCGACTCAACTATCACAGTTGCGGCCCGCTACCAACCAAAGAAGATCGAACGTTGCGAGCGAGGGCAGAGAGTTGCTTCAGGCTATCGCAATAAGCAGAGAACTGCATTCGGGGCCGCAGGCGATCAGTCAATGCTTGCCCGCCGACAACAAGCATCGTCACCTTGGGTAGTTCCCGGCTGAACGCGTCGAAACGACGCAGGAATTCACCTTCATCTTCGATATGCGTTACGCTTAGCCAGAAGATACGCGGTGTGTACTTCTTCGCGGCTACTAGCAAGCTCTCCAGGGGCACGGATGAGCCCAAATTGATTGTTCGCCAACCCGCTTCGCGGAATATGATTTCTATCAGCTGATTGGCGACTTGATACGGATCACCATTGCTCGTCCCACCCATCGCGAGTGGAGCGGAACTCATCGGTTCCGGTACAAGTCGCCTGAGTTCGTGAATCAGGCGGATACAGATCTCGCACCCACGTCGTTCCTGATAGACATCGACATCGCCGCACTGCCACAACGCACCGATCGAGTGAAAGGTTGGGGCGAGCAGATCATCGGCTATGGGTGCCATGCTACCATGCATCGCATACCAAGTGCTGATCGACTTGCGGCATTGCTGTTCGTCGCCAGCAAGCAGGGCTGTTTCGAACTGCTTCTGCATCGAAAATTGACCAGCGGCTTGCATCTCAGCCGAATCCGTCCCTAGGGCTGTCGACAGTCGTTGCAATTCATCTCGCGTTCTTTGTCGCTCCTCACTCAGGCCAATCGCTGTCGGATCCACGATACGACGATTCGTGCTTTCCAAGAACTCCATCAGATGTTCCAGTGGAATGCGGCGATGCCCACCCATCGTTCGGTCGGTCCGTATCACTCCACGGTCACACCAACGTTTGACCGACGATTCGCTCACCCGAAGGGCCTGAGCAACCTGCTTGGGACTGAAACTGTTATCGATGGACACTGAATTACCTCAGAAAGGAGCGTGAACGATCACCCCTCCCGAAAACGGTCATCGTGAACGTTTCCGGAATACTCGATCAAAGGTAAATTGTAGGCTATATACGGCATCTACATCAAGGACTTCTTAAAAATAAAGTAAAACCCGACGAACAGACAACCTTATTTGAACGATTTTCTCGCCAGCACCGCTTGCTACCTCGCCGAATGAACGATATAAACACGACTAGAGTGAACGTTTTGGATGTTTTTTCGGTAGAATCTGAGGTCTAAATCATTCAATCTGCCTTTTTCGGCCGATCCATAGTCTCTGCAAAGGTAATTTGGAGCATGTCCATGGTACAGACGATCGAATTGAAGAAACGTGCGACGGTTCGCAAGAAGTTGGAGTCGAAAACACCGAGGACTAGCCGATCCGCAAAGCGTGGAATTGAGCTTCGCGTCACCTTTGATTTTCCTTCACTAGAGGGATCGTTCGTACACTATTGCCAACTCGTGGCCCCGGAATATACGGAGGAATCGCTTGTCAAAAGCGTTCGAAGTCTTTTGGCAACCGAATTGGAATTCATCGCCAGCCCGAGCTTTTCGGCACCTGGGGCAGCAGAAGCGATTTTCGCGGATGGCAACTTGATCCCCGGGGAAATGGCGTCAATCTCGAAGGGAAAGTCACCCGACTTGCCTCCCCACTTGGCCCGACTGTGCGAGGCCAAACTCCTCACGGCCGACGAGGAACGGCTGGTTTTCGAAAGAATGAATTTTTTGAAGTTCAAAGCGAACCAGCTTCGCCAACAACTGTCGATCGACATCCCCTGCGATTGGACGGTGCGACGCATCCAGGCTCTCCTCGTTGCGGCCGATTGGTATCGCGATCGGATGATTAAGTCGAACATGCGGCTGGTCATCTCGATCGTGAAGAAGTTTGTCAACAAGCAAAACGGATTCGATGATTTATTGTCGGATGGCATCGTGGCTCTTCTAAGAGCCGTGGACAAGTTCGATGTAGGATTGGGATTCCGCTTCAGCACCTATGCAACCCAAGTTGTGCGCCGCAACACCTATCGACGGGTGATGGAGAAGCAGAAAGAGCGGCAACGTGTGACGTTGAGCATTCACGAATCCGGAGTCGATGTAAGCGACGAGCATCGCAGTCCATCCATGAGCGAAGAGCGTTGGCAGACTCTCCGCGGTCGCTTGTCAGCAATGCTGGACAGGCTCGATCGTCGAGAAAAGCTGATCGTTCGGGCACGTTTTTCTCTTGGCGGTCATCGCCGAGTGCAAACGCTCCAGCGGTTGGCTGACAAACTAGGGGTATCCAAGGAGCGAGTGCGTCAACTTGAGAAGAGAGCTCTTGAGAAGCTTCGTGACTTCGCTATCGAGTCGCCGCTTCCCGAAGTGGAGTCGCTTGCTTAATCGATGCCTCAATTCAGTGCGGCGTCTCTGTTGGATCACCCGGTAGGCGATGTCTTCCGATACCATAATACACCCGGGGTTATTGACCGGTTGATTCCACCGTGGGAACCCGTTCGCCTCGCCAAGCGATCCGACTCTCTCGCAGTGGGCTCCGAAGTCGAGTTAGTCCAAACAATCTTTGGCCTGCAGCGAGGTTGGTTGGCTCGTCATACGGAACTGGTCCCAGACCATTTGTTTGTTGATTCTCAGGTCTACGGACCGTTTGCTCGCTGGACACATCGGCACGAGTTCCAGGCCATATCCGATTCCCGATGTCAACTGACGGATCGGGTTGAGTATCGGTTGCCTTTTTCACCTGTGTCAAACATCGCTGAGCCTTGGGTGCGAGGTAAGCTATCGTCGATGTTTGCTTATCGACATCGCATTACCGCCGACGATCTTCGGGCTAAGCAGGATTTTGCGCCCCGCATCGCGGAACTGGGGCATGTTCCTCGAATCGCGGTTACAGGAGCATCGGGACTTGTAGGTCGGCGGGTTGTGGAGTTAGCCAGCGTCTTGGGCTGGCATGTCTTGCGGATAGCCAGACCCAATTCCAAGCCCGACTCGATCCCGTTTCCTATTACTGTCGAGACCGTGGTCTGGGATTCTCGGTCCTCGGATATGCCTCCGGCTCTTTCCGGGCTCGATGCGGTGATCCATCTATCGGGCTTCGGGATCGCTGAAAAGCGTTGGAACGACCAAGTAAAGAAACAGATTTGGTCGAGCCGTGTGGATGTGACCCAGCAGTTGGTCGCTGCACTAAATACTCTGCCATCCCCTCCGGCTCGTTTGGTCTCTGCGGCGGGCATCGGAGTCTTTGGCGATCGGGGTGATACTCTTTGCGTCGAAGAGACCGAGGCAGGAGAAGGCTTTCTGTCCGAATTATCTCTCGCTTGGGAATCAGCGGCCGGCGCTTTCGGGACTTCGGCGCACTCTGTTGTTCAAGCTCGACTCGGGATGGTTTTGCATCCCCGCGTTGGCGCTCTTCCAAAGTTGCTCACTCCGTCTCGATTGGGTCTGATTGGTCCGATGGGGAGTGGAAGGCAGTACTGGCCTTGGATACACATCGATGACTGCGCGAACATCCTTCTGCATCTAGCAATCGCGAAAGGGGCGTCCGGTCCCTACCACGTCGTCGCTCCACAAGAAGTGCGTCAGCGGGAGTTCGCAGCAACTCTGGGCAAGATCTATTGGCGTCCTTCGTTCTTCCCAACGCCTGCGTGGCTATTGCGTTTGACGATCGGAGAAATGGCTGAACCGTTGCTCTTGGCGAGTGTGCGCGCCGCAACGCCAAGGCTAATTGCGAGCGATTATCGGTTTCGATTTCCCGAGTTGAAGGATGCACTGAGAAACTTGCTCGGCGCGGAATCGTCTTGAGCATGCACGTGGAACGTCCAGAGACTTTGCGGACCGATGGACGTATGTTTCTATCTGAGGCCGATGCTGGACGGCAGGTTGGACTAAGCTATACTCAGGCTGTTCGGGACTCAGTCCTCCAAGAGAACTCCCGAACCCCACCTTGCACATCCCGCCTCGCACATCCCGCCTTCCATACCTTCCTCATGCCCCGACACACCTACCGGGTCTATCCAACGATGGTTCGTCTTTGTGTGATGGCGTTGTTCGCTTCGACGACCGTGGTGTGCTACGCGCAAGAATCGCTTGACGCGTTGAAGTTCGAATCGGATATTCGCCCGATCCTGCGCGAGTATTGTCTTGATTGTCATGGAGCCAGCGACCATAACGAGGGATCGCTCGACCTGAGACTCGTTCGATTCATGCTCCGAGGTGGCGATTCAGGACCTGCACTGATCGCGGGGGATGCCGACGCTTCGCTGATTGTGCAGCGTGTCGAGTCGGAGGACATGCCGCCAGGGACATTGAAAGTATCCCCTGAAAAGAAAGCGATCTTGCGGGCATGGATTGCAACCGGGGCACCTACCAGTCGACCTGAACCGGAGAGCATTGGCCCTGGAATACCGCTGACGGAAAGCGAGCGATCGTACTGGGCCTATTTGCCACTGACCAAACCTCAATTGCGTCGAGCGATCGACGGCGATCGCATTCGCAACGGAGTCGATCAGATCCTCGCCGATGCCATGCCCGACGGGCTCTCGTTCTCGACCGACGCATCGCGCGCGACCTTGATCCGTCGAGCATTTTTGGATCTGATCGGATTGCCCCCGAACGATCCGCAGTTCCAGCAATGGATGCAGCATCCCGCTGCGGATTGGTACGAACAAATGATCGAGTCACTGTTGAATTCGCCGCACTACGGCGAGCGATGGGCTCGCCATTGGCTCGATGCGGCCGGATACGCAGATAGCGACGGAGCCACCCTCGCCGATGCCGAACGGCCATGGGCATGGAAGTACCGCGATTATGTGATTCAGTCATTCAACCAAGACAAAGCGATCGATCGATTCGTTACGGAGCAACTGGCTGGTGATGAGTTGGCAGGAGATAAACACGGGGACTGGACTCCCAGTCAAATTGAACTGATGACCGCGACCGGCTTTCTGCGGATGACGGCCGATGGAACGGGAAGCGGCGATAATTCGTCCGAAGCCCGCAATAAAACGATTGCCGATACCGTACAAGTCATTGGCAGTACGCTGCTAGGTTCCAGCCTCAACTGCGCCCAGTGCCACGATCATCGATACGATCCGCTTTCTCAGGAAGATTACTTCGCCCTGCGAGCCGTGCTGGAACCAGCCCTCGATTGGCAGCAGTGGAAGACTCCCTCGGAACGATTGATCTCTCTTACCACACAAGCCGACCGCGACCTGTCGGCAGAAATAGAAAAAGAAGCTCAAGCGATCGCGACCGAGCGGGCCAACAAAGAAGCCGAATTCATGAAGGAGGCCCTCGACAAGGAACTCATGAAGTTCGAGGAGCCAATTCGCGGAATGCTCCGCGCCGCATATGAAACACCAGCCGACAAGCGGACCGAGGAGCAAAAGATGCTGCTGGACAAGAACCCCAGCGTTAACATTTCTCCCGGAGTCCTTTATCAATACTTGCCCGCGGCAGCTGAAGAGCTCAAGAAGCTCGACGCCAAGATCGCCGAGGTGCGAGCCAAGAAACCACCCGAGACGTTTCTTCAGACTCTCACCGAACCGGCAGGGCATCTCCCCGTGACCAAACTGTTTCATCGCGGAGATCCCAATCAACCGACTCGCGAAGTCGCTCCGGGCAAGCTCACCGTCTTGGTTTCGGAAGGTGCACCCAAAAATTTTCCAGCCGATGATCCGGCCATTCCGACCAGCGGTCGGCGACTTGCGTTTGCCAAATGGCTAACGCAAAACGATCCGCCGAATCCACTATTCGTCCGATCGTTTGTCAATCGTGTCTGGATGCATCACTTTGGCAGAGCGATCGTTGCAACACCGGGTGATTTTGGGAAACTCGGATCCCCACCCACACATCCGCAATTGCTGGATTGGCTAGGCATGGAGTGGATCGAGCATGGCTGGAGCCTGAAGCATCTGCACCGCACCATCATGTTTTCGACCGCTTATCGACAATCATCGGTGCGCGATCCTGCCCGTGACACGATCGACTTGGAGAATCGTTTCTACTGGCGAAGAGATCTGCAACGATTGGATGCGGAAGTGATTCGAGATAGTCTGCTGGCTCTTTCGGGGCAACTCAGAACCGATTTGTATGGCCCGCCGATCGCGCTGCAAGAAGACGATGCGGGTCAAGTGCGCATCGATCCCGCACAACCGCGTCGAAGCATCTACGCAAAGTGGCGGCGCACGCAGCCGGTAGCCATGCTCCAAGCATTCGATGCGCCCGTGATGGGAGTCAATTGCGATGCGCGACCCGCATCGACAGTCGCTACTCAGTCGCTCATGATGATGAACAACGAGTTTCTGCTCGACCAGGCCGACAAGATCGCCAGACGGGTTGCTGACCAAGTTGCAACGCAACCAAATGGCGGTGATGCAGTCGCAAGCGATTCGCGGGCAACTTGGAATCTTCCGCCCGTGCCCCCTAAACGTTGGCGATTCGGGACCGGGACATTCAACCGAGAAACTGGTAGGGTCGAGGCTTTTTTGGAATTCGCGAACGTGAGTGAGGGTAGGAGTATCCCGAGTATCCACATCCCGGATCCCACCACCGGCTATGTCTTTTTGACCAACGTCGGCGGGCATCCGGGGAACGCATCGTATCCCGCGATTCGACGCTGGATCGCGCCCGGGGCCGGTAGTGTGGAAATTCAAGGCACCCTTTCGCATGGAAGCGAGAATGGCGACGGGGTGATCGGACGAATCAGTTCCAAGCATGGGCAAGCCGGGAGTTGGACCATCAAGGCCGGTTCGGGACCGACGACAGCCGCAAACCTTGCGGTCGATGCGGAGGATGCGATCGATCTCGTCATCGAATGCGGCGAACATGAGACCTCCGACTCCTTTACTTGGACGGTGAAGATCACCTTCACTCCGAATGACACTGCGATGGGCCCAACCATCTACGACTCTTCGATCGGCTTTCAGTTGCAACAAGAGGACTACGCTATGCTTGGTCGGCAAGTCGTCGCGGCATGGGACTGCATCTTGCAACGTGCCCCGTCCGATCAAGAAATCGACGCGGTCGGTCGATTTGTGGCGGTTCAACTGGATTTGCTCTATCGTCAACCCGATCGACTCAGCAGCGGCAACAGCGCCTCGCGCCAAGTTTTGATCAATATCTGCCAGATGCTTTTGAACTCTAACGAGTTTCTTTATGTGGACTAAGCCCAGCATGAGCGAAATGAATGCTTCGAGGGAAACGTGGTTGCAACAGCGCCGGCATTGGCTGCAACATGTCGGCATGGGAGTCGGAGCGATCGCACTTAAGCTGATGTTGGCGGAAGATCCGCTCCGGGCCGAGCCCCCGATCTTGAAGGACAAGCCTCATCGGGACCTGTTACCTCGCCCCACGCATTTTGCACCCAAAGCCAAGGCGATGATCTCGCTGTTTCAGCATGGTGGTCCATCGCACATGGATCTGACCGATCCGAAACCGGAACTGACTAAGTTCAGCGGCACGGACTATCAGGGCGAGGTCGGATATTCGTTTGTCAATCAAGCCAGTAAGAAGCTATTGGGTAGTCCATTCGCGTTTGCTCCGCGCGGCAGTTGTGGAACGGAGTTGTCGGAGTTGTTGCCGCACACCTCGGGTGTGATCGATGACATTTGCTTGATTCGAAGCATGCATACCGGGAACAATGGGCACGAGGTATCGATTCGGTATTTTCACGGGGGGATCCCCGGTATTTTGGGACGCCCCACGTTGGGAGCATGGTTGACGTATGCTCTCGGGAGCGAGTCGCAGGACCTGCCCGCCTACATGGTCCTCAGCGACCCGGGTGGGCATCCGGTCGATGGAGTAACGAATTGGTCCAATGGGTTCATGCCCGCACTGTTCCAAGGGACCGTACTCCGACCCAAGGAGCCTCGCATTTTCAATTTGCAACCTCCCTCCCATTTGGCGGGCGAGATGCAGCAGCAGAACCTGCAGTTGCTGCAAGAGATCAACCGACAGCACACGACTCTGCATCCCAACGAGCCGGAGTTGTACGCTCGGATGGCGACGTACGAGTTGGCGGCCAAGATGCAGCTTGCCGCGACCGATGCTTTGGATATTTCAAAGGAGACCGAGGCGACGCTCAAACTTTACGGCATCGATGAGCCTGAGACACGCGAGTACGGAACCCGATGCTTGCTCGCTCGCAGGCTCATCGAACGAGGTGTTCGTTTCGTGCAGTTGTTCCACGCGGGGCAACCTTGGGACAATCACGACAGCATCGCCAAGAATTTACCCGCGATATGTCGCAAGACGGATAAGCCGGTCGCGGGTTTGGTGGCGGATCTCAAGCAGCGTGGACTGCTCGATACGACGCTGGTCCATTGGGGTGGCGAGATCGGTCGATTGCCGGTGACTCAGGAGCATGGCAGTCCGGACCGCGCGGGCCGCGATCACAACGGACAAGGGTTCAGTATCTGGCTGGCAGGGGGTGGAGTCCGAGGCGGGATGGCTTACGGCAAGACCGACGAGTTTGGCCACAAAGCGGTCGAGAACATCGTGAACCCGAACGATTTCCAAGCGACCGTGATGCATTTGTTTGGGCTCGAGCACGAGAAGGTCTCTTATCCGTACAACAACACCAAGCAGATCATCACTTCGCAGCGTCCGGCCCGCGTCGTGCGAGAGATTTTGGCGTAAGTGCGCATGTACGACGGACTTCCCAGTCCGTCGAGTGCTGCAGCGACGGACTGGGAAGTCCGTCGTTTATGGCGTGACCGGGAGTCTTCTTAGTTCAGGCATTGAATGTGTCGACCCTTCGCGTCTGGCTACAGGTATCGGCTCGAAGGGACTAGCGATGGTTGTCGGTTCGTTGTGCCTAGTTATCGGAGCGATTGCTGCTCAAGCCCGGCGCGACGACAGCTTGATTGCCGTGGCTCACCATCCCGCGGTCGGATTGCCTCTGTTAGCCGAACTGCGCGAGCATCCGGGTTGAAGCGCAGGAAGAGTTGCCATGTTTGCCTCAGTTCCCACCCAAGAGCTTGCGATCAGCGGCTACTAGTTTTCGGATCGGTTCTACGAGCTGGCCGAGGTGGCGGCGTTCGGCGGAGCTTTAGTTATCGACGCGGGACTTGGTGGCGATTGCTTGGCTGCTCGCCAATCGACCAAATGCAGTTCGACTTTCTTGAAGCCTTGAAACTCGTTGATGACTGGTCGGAAGGCCAGATCGAAGTTTCCCCGGTGGGAGTTGATCGGTTCCATCCAATCGGCCTGAGAGAATGCAACCGCTCGGAGGATAGTTCCGTGTTGACGGAATCTCGCATTGAGGTGTTTTTCGCCGTTTCCGAATCGCTTGGCGGGCTCATGCAATTCGACATCGCTTGCTACAAGGATCGGCCGCGGGTTCGCCGCTCCGAATGGTGCGAGGCTTTCGATCAACTCAAGCGTTTGGAGAGACAGTTGCCCGAAGGTGGCTTCGGCATCGACATGCAATCGCGAAACTGGATCCGATTCACCGAGTTCGTTTCGAACGAAGTCGCAAAAGGCAGCCCGGAATTCGGGGATCCGTTTCTCTTCGATACGCAATCCCGCCGCTGCTGCGTGACCTCCGCATCCGATCAGGAAATCGCGGCAGGAGTGAAAAGCTTGGTGCAAGTCGACGACTCCCGCCGATCGGCCGCTGCCGGTCGCATGTTTTTGGCCGGTCGGATCGCTGGAGATGATCACGACGGGACGTTGGAATTTATCTGCTAGTCGGCTGGCCACGATCCCGATGACACCTAGGTGCCAGCCGGGCGAATGAAGCACAAGGGCGGGTTCGCAGGCGAGGTCGAATTGTTCGCGAGCTTGTTTGGATGCCGCCAGAGTAATGCTTCGCTCGAGCGACTCGCGGTCGGAGTTCAAACGCTCCAGGTATTCGGCGAGCATCTCGGCTCTTTGCGGGTCGCGAGTCGTTAGCATTTCGACACCCAGTTGGGCTTGGCCTAAACGTCCAGCGGCGTTCAGTCTGGGAATGACGGTAAACGCAAGATCTTCGGCGGACAAACTCGACTTCTTGTCGAGTCCGGTCCGTTTCAAAACGGCTTTTAGACCGATTGGTGCGAGCTTTTGAATCAGCGGGAGAGCGTTTCGAACGAGGATGCGATTCTCATCCAGGAGCGGAACGACGTCGGCCACCGTGCCGATTGCAGCCAGCCCCATCGCTGACAAAAGGAACTCTCGATGCGTATCAATCACCCGTTGTGACCCCGATGCCAATTGGCACAATCGCCAAGCCACTTTGAAGGCGACCCCCGCTCCGCATAGGCCATGGAAGGGGTAGTTGGAGTTGGGCAGATTGGGGTGGACGATCGAGACTGCGTTGGGGAGTGGTTCGCCGCAAAGGTGGTGATCGGTGATGATCAAATCCACGCCCAAGGCCTTGCAACGTTCGGCTTCAGCGATGGCTGAGATTCCGCAATCGACACTGATGATCAATCGTCGTCCGCGTTGGGCCAAGCGTTCGATCGACTCGGCGCTCAGGCCGTAACTGTCCTCAAGCCGATTGGGCACGAAGTAGGTCACATCCGCGCCGAGCAATTCCAAGCATGAGATCATGATCGCGGTAGCCGTCATCCCGTCAGCGTCGTAGTCCCCATAGATCGCGATCGGCTCGCGATCTTGGACTGCCTTCAGGATACGTTCGCACGCCCTTTCTATACCTGGGAGGAGAACGGGATCTCGGAGGTCAACGAAGCGGGCATCGAGAAAGGAGCGTGCCTGAACAGGGTCAGTGATTCCGCGACCGCACAACAACTGGGAAATCACAGGGTCTATCCCTGCTTGTTCGGCTAAACGAAGAAATCCGCCCGGGTCATGCCCCCGAAAAATCCAGTTTTTCGGCAAAGTGTCCCCTCCCTGGCCGACTACGGAACGAGGATTATTTTCTCTTCTCGACGTGCAGTGTCACCTTGCGAAGGCGCGGGCAGAATTTCTTTAGCTGCAGTTTTTCGGCCCCTGGTTTCCGCAGGAGAATGTAATTGATGTCGCCGGTTTCCTGACACACCAGGAAAGTCGTTTCTTTCTTTTTCTTGCTCTTGGCCATGGTTGCAAACTGCCCGTGACATGTCGTTCGTCCGTCCAATCCGGATGCGTATTATCCAACGCGGATGCGTATTATGCAGAGCGAACAAGAGTCTGGCTAGCTCATTTCTGCCTCCTCCCCACTTTTGGCTGGTTTTCGGAACCAGCGCGCCTTGGATTGCATCCAAATTATGCCTGGGTTCCTTACCCAGGTGTTCCCGAAGGCTTCGGGGCGGTTGGGTTTGAGAACAGCCAAGGCGTTATCGCACGGCGCAATCGTCACAAGCGGACCGCGTCGGATTGAGAACGCTTGAATCGGACAGCGGGGATCGCTCGATGTCCGAAGGGTTCAACTAATCTTGGAAAATGCCGGGGAATCGCGAGAGACCTCGGTGATTCCGGTTCGTGGTCACGAGAATTCGGTACCTTTAGTCGATAGGTTTGGGGTAGAGCACATGAGGAAACGGCAACGTGGACTTCTCTTGAAGAGGAATGCGCGATGGCTGGCGGAACAGATCCGAGAGGGACTGGTCCAGCAATCCGAAAGCCGCAAATCCCGGGCGATTCACTTTGAACCGCTGGAACGACGCGAGCTGATGGCCGCCGATTTCTTTGAAATCACCGGAGTCGCTTCAGGCGCGAGCGGTTTTGGTCAGGTTGCCACATCCGGCTTTGTATCTTCATCGGCTGGATTGGGTTCGATGTCCGGGTCTGGAATGCAGGCCGAGGGGGAAGCTGCACCCGACTCCGTCGCGTTCGCCAAAGCGCTAGCCGCATCGGGAGCTAAGCTCTTTGGAGCGGACTGGAACGCGACCACTACGCAACAAAGAGCCCTGTTCAACGAAGGGGCGAATTATCTCCCCTACTTCGAAGTGACCAATCCGGATCGCACACCCAATTCGCTCGCGACTCAAGAAAACATCACCATCTTCCCGACTTGGAAGTTCTCCAATGGCACGGTCTCCACGGGGTTGAAGACCCTGCAAGAACTTTCAACCCTTTCCGGAGTCGCGATCCCTAGCGGTTCCGATCCCACATTGGTCGAGATCCCGAATCAAACGGTCTTGTTCCGATCACCTCTGCACATTCCCGTAGATACCTATGATCCCAATGGCGGTCCCTTGACAGTAACTGTCGAGAGCAGCAATCCATCGGCAGTAACTGCGGAGATGGTGACCAATCCCAAATCGCTCCGAATGGTGGTGGATGGCTTTGGCGAGATGGTGTTCCGACTCTTTGCTGACGAAGCGCCGCGACCTGTCGGGCGTATCGAGCAATTGGTCAATTCTGGCTTCTACAACAAGACGGCAACCAACAAGATCATCTTCCATCGAGTGATCGATAACTTCGTCATCCAGGGTGGCGACCCTACCGGAACCGGTAGCGGTGGCTCATCTCTGGGTAACTTCAACGACCAGTTCAACGTCAACCTTCAGCACAACCGCACGGGAATTTTGTCGTACGCCAAGTCTACCGATGACACGAACGATTCTCAGTTCTTCATTACCGAAGGCCCTCAACGGCATTTGGATTTCAACCACTCGATCTGGGGACAGTTGATTGAGGGAGAATCGGTTCGTCAGGCTATTTCGCGAACCAGTGTCAACCAATCGCGCCCCACACAAGAGGTCGTGATCAACTCCATGGAAATCTTCAACGACAACCGCAACGGGTTGATTCGTTTGAAGTCCCAGGCAACCAGTGGAAGCGCGACGATTACTGTTCGAGTAACCAACTCTGCAGGCCGAACCTTTACTCGTACATTCGTAGCTACCGCGGCAGCCGACACAAGTAACGGCGGTCCGTTCCTGAATGACATCACTGTTCCTGCGATCGCTCCTGGCCAGACCGTCACGATCCCGCTGACCGCGCAAGACAAAGAGGGGGATGGGATCTTCTTTGATGCCTCGCGCCTAGGAACCGTCCCCTACCAGTTCAACATCAACAACACCACCGGTCAATTGCAAGTGACTGCGCCTGCGAACTTCTCCGGTTCGTTCGATTTATCCGTGGGAGTCCGGGCATCCAATTCCAGTTCGACTGCGGATCTATTCGATACCCAGCGATTGACATTCCAAGTCAATGCTCCTGTCACGGCTCCCACCTCTGTGGATCTGGTAGCGGCTAGTGACAGTGGAATCAGCGACAGCGATAACATCACCAATGCTGGCACTATGCAGTTCGTTGTTTCTGGTACAACCACCGGAGCCACCGTCGATTTGAAGATTGGAGATCAAGTTGTAGGATCCGCAATCGCGGCCGGTGCGACTACCACCATCACCACCAACCAAATTGCATCCCTGGGAGCCGGAACTCGCTCGATCATCGCGACGCAGCGGATCAACAATCAGACCTCGCCTGTATCCCCCGCTCTGAATCTTACCTTTGACAATACACCTCCGGTGGCAATTCCTGCTTCCAATCTTCCGACCCAAGCGAATGTAGGTACAGAGCTACGAGTTGACTTGGTTCATCCTGACGAAGGAAGAGACCTTCGCTATACACTCGAAAATGCTCCTGCTGGCATGTCGATCGATTCACAGACTGGCCTATTGATCTGGACTCCGACTGCGGCGCAGCGCGGTCCGCAGACAGCAACGCTTCGAATCAGCGACTCTGCCGGGAATTCGCAAGCCCAAGTCATGGCTATCAATGTCGCTGACACACAGCTGATCAAAGTGGACCTACAACCATTTAGCCTCGACGGTAGCCCCTTATCGTCTCTTGCTCTGAACCAGGAATTTAACCTGCGTGTTGTTATTCAAGATCTTCGAGCAATTCCCACGGGAGGTGGAGTATTCTCCGCCTACATGGACTTGCTTTACGACCCATCCAAAATCGAACTTGTGGGTACCTCTCCGGTCATTTTTTCTGATCTCTATGGAAACGGGCAGACCGCGGACACTTCCACGCCTGGTATCATCGACGAGGTCGGTGCATTCTCGAGTCTGACCAGAGGACCTGGAACTAGCCCCCAGACTATTTTCGCTGTGAGCATGCGAGCCAAAAGCGCTGGACCAGCCTTCTTTAGCACCAACGCAGCCGAAAATACAGGACGCAGATTTTCCGTATTCGGACAAGATAATGCCGTAGCGGACGAACGAGTCGGTTTCGGTACTCGAACTGTCAACATTACGCAGAATTTTTCAGCAGTAAATGACACTTTCAGCGCGAATGAAGACAGCACGAATAACAACATCAATGTCCTGGCTAACGATACGATCGTTCCAGGAACCAATACGCAATTGACGATTCAGTCCGTAGGGACACCCAGTCAGGGTGGAATCGTGTCGATCGGCACGAATGGTACGAGTGTGCTATACACGCCAAAAAGCAATTTCAACGGTGTTGAAACCTTTACCTACACTGTTCGAGATCAGACAGGCGCAACTGCCACCGCCATCGTGACCATGAATGTGCAGCCGGTCAACGACAACCCGGTGGCTAACCCCGATACCATCACTACCATTCGATCCAACGATTCGAATGTGTTCATCGATGTCTTAAGCAACGATACGCAGGGCCCAGATACAGGTGAAACACTCCGAGTGACAGCCGTTGGTACTCCGTCACAAGGTGGAACGGTGACCATTGAAAACAACGGCCTGGGGCTCCGTTACACTCCCAGAAACGGTTTCGTCGGTCAGGAGACTGTCTCATACACGATCAGTGATGGCAATGGTGGCACTGCATCTTCCACCGTAACCATACAGGTCGCTCCCGCAGTGCCTCCTCCAACAGTTGTCGGAGAATCGTTCACCGTTGCGGAGGATTCCGCAGCTGCCGATTACGATGTTCTCGCGAATGATACTCCCGCTGCAACCGGCGATACCCTGACCGTGACCCAGGTATCCGCGGCCAATGGGTCTGCAACCATCACCAATAACGGCACTCGCGTCCGCTATGTGCCGAACCCGAATTTCAATGGCACCGATCGAGTTGTCTACACCGTGCGGTCCTCCAATGGAGGCACTGCCAACGGGACGATGACGATGACGATCACTTCGGTCAACGATGCTCCGACCGCAGTCAACGATTCATTCACGGTGCTGTCGCTGCCTAACCAAACTGTCGATGTGCTGAAGAATGACACCAACGTTGACTCTGGTGAAAGCTTGATCATCACTGCAGTTACACAACCAGCAGCCGGCAAGGGAACGGTGAGCATATCCGCCGACAAGAAATCGCTGCTGTACTCCGCTCCGAACACCGATTTCACCGGCGCGGTAGAGTTTCAATACACACTGGGAGATGGCTCCGCATTGACATCCATCGGTACTGTGGCGCTAAACGTTGTCAATTTTGTACCTCGCGATGTTGGTGTCAAGTTGTTATCTACCAGCGTCCAAGGAGTCACGATGCAAGTCACTGGCAATAACCTTGTCGGTGGAAACTCCAACGCCTTGGTACCTACCTATGCCGGGAACGTTGTGAAGTTAGAGGATGTTGGACCGGGCGCGTACGAGTTTTCCGTAAAACCTCTGCCGTTCTTCATTCCACGCCAATCGAGTGTCGTCGTTCAATCCGCCTTTAGCGATGGCGATAATTTGTCGACTCCAATCGACGTGGGAGTGCGCGATCCACGTTTTATGGACCTCAGCGACTTCACCAGCAGTAACCTGCGCAAAGCCTTTACTACTGCCGTTCAACCCAATCAGACTGCGGCCTGGCACAATGGAAACCAAGATTGGCGCAACTTCTCAAACGTTTCCGTTTCACTCAACCAAACCGCAACGCAACTGACTATCAGGACGGTTGACAACTCGAACGTGACGAGGCAAACCACGCTCTCGACCAGCGACCCGAAGGTAGTTCTTCGAGGTCAAGAAGGCCAGCATCGCCTGTTCCGGATCGAGGCAGCCCCCACCGATTTGACATTCACGGTCGTGCCAGCTACATCCATCGCTGCGAATTCGACTAGCGGCGTGTCGGGCGAAGGTGAAGGCTCCTCGGTGACTCCATTCACTACCAACCGACTATCGCCTAGTTCTGTCGACTCCGCAATGGCAGCCCCACCCGTCGAGATTGAAGGGGTGATCGATGAGGTCGCCAAGGGTACAATCAGTCAAGTAACCCTCGCGGACTTCCGAAGCCGCCTCTAAACATGGCAGCGAAACAAGACAAGTCAGAGATACGGTTCTTGCAGGGCCGTCAATCGCGTTGGCGCGAATTCACTTTCATGCTGAAGGTGATGGTGGAATTCGTCAAAGGGTTCCGCACCCTTCATTTCGTTGGCCCCTCCATCACGATCTTCGGCTCGGCGCGCCTGGGCGAAAACGATCCCAACTACCAAAAGACGCGGGAACTGGCAGCGGCAATCGCTCGCCTCGGATTCACCATCATGACCGGTGGCGGACCAGGGATCATGGAGGCTGCCAATCGCGGCGCAAAAGATGTCGGTGGTCGAAGCGTGGGAGTCAATATCGAACTCCCCTTCGAACAGAAACCCAACCCGTATGTCGACCGTACCGTCAACATCCGATACTTCTTCGTCCGAAAAGTTCTGTTGCTGAAATACTCCTACGGCTTCGTGATCATGCCCGGAGGGTTCGGTACCCTCGACGAACTCTTCGAAACGATCACCTTGATCCAAACAAAAAAGATTCATCGCTTCCCGGTCGTAGTCATGAACCAGGAATTCCATCAACGACTCATCGACTACGTCGATCATATGATCGAAATCGGAACGGTTTCTCCAGAAGATAAACAACTCTTCCTCTGCACCGATTCGATTCCCTTGGCCGTGGAGCATCTTCGAGCCAATACCATTGACCACTTCCAACTCACGCACGAAGAAGCCCAGCACTGGCGACCCTGGCGATGGTTGCTCGAAGGCTGATTCATTTCGTTGCTTAAACAACTACTCTGGTAGTGGCTTCCCCTTCGTCTCAGGCAAGAAGCAAAGAGCAATGAGTCCCACCAGGAAGAAGAAGCTCATGTAAGTACATGCGTTCCGAAACGCGTCCACTCGGTCTGCTGCCGTTGCGTCTTGGGGAACAAGCGCCTTTTGAAGTTTGCCCAAAGTCAGGGGTGCGGACGCAGCAATATAGCGCCCCACGTTGTAACAGAAACTGGTCCCCGTACTTCTCAATCTTATTGGGAACAACTCCGGCAAGTACAAAGCGAAACCCGCAAAAAGAGCCAGTTGGAAGAACCCCATCACACTGCTCATCCAAATATCATTCACTCCATTGAAGAATTGAAAGAAGGCCATCGTAGCGATCATCGCCGCGATGTAGCCCATTGCGAATGCTGGCTTGCGGCCAATTTTCTGCGCCAAGAACGTAAACGTGATCATCCCGAAGAACGCCCCAGTGTTCTGAAAAATTCCGTTCACACCTCGCCAATAGGTGGCCGCCGATGCGACCTCTTTGTCGCTCAAGCCTCCTTGTCTCAATGAATTGGAAATCACCTCACCTACCAATTCAGGACTGAAAAATCCGATTCCCCAAACCCCAACTACTCCCGCAACGCACAACACCATCCCGGCCAACGCGTTTTTCCTCAATCGATCATCTCCGAACAGAGACGAATAGGAACCAAACTTGACTCCGTTTGCCTTGCCTTCACGTCGCGCCTGAACCCACTTGTCCGGTTCCTTGAGCTTGAGTTGGATCAGCACGCAAAGGATCGCAGGCAACGCCCCGATCAAAAACATATACTTCCACGCATACGCAGGATTGATCGTGCCATCTTGCCCGAGTTTCGCAAGGAGCATACTGACCAGTCCAGCTGTGATATTTCCCGCAGCCGATAACGCTTGCAAGAGTCCCAACGCAGGCGTTCTTGCGCGATCCGGCAACGTATCTGCGACGAGCGCCACCGCTAACCCAAAGACACCGCCAACCCCAAGTCCAGTAATGAAACGATAGATCATGAAGTCGATCGTACCCACCGAGAAGGCAGATAAACCAGTGCAGAGGGAATAGAGGAGCACCGTGAGTGTCAATGTCTTCGCTCGACCGATTCGATCTCCAATCGAGCCAAAGATCATCCCGCCTGTAGCCCAACCGATCATGAAGATCGACGTCGCCATACCACCATAGTCCTTGACGATTTCGGTCGCGGTGTCTTTCGGCAACAACGACTTCAAGGCATCGTTGCGAGCAAGAATAAAGATCTGCTGATCCATGCAATCCAGAACCCAAGACATGGCAGCCATAATGAAGACGAACCAATGATACGAGGTCAACTCGCGATACCATGGTCTCGTTGCCGAGGACTCTGCGTTCTCCACCATCGCTTCGTATTCCGATCCTGCTCAGAGATTTTCTAGTCGCTAAAAAGACAACGACGCAACGCCGCTTTCGATCGACAAGAGTATAGTCGCTACAGCACTCGTATTGGCAGATGCCTTGAACCTGCAGTCCCCCATTTCGCAACGCCAAACGATAAGGGACACAGTTTCCCGAGGTTTTTCCCAACCCGCTGCGTGAGTTTTGAAGTTACGCTTTTAGTGGTCTCGATTGTTAGAAGTTAGTTTTTGCCAGGGATTATCATAACCCGACGCGTGAGCGAGGGACGCATGAGGGAAGGCGTTGCAAGCGACGTAAATCCATCCCTCACTTACGTTTCGGGTTGCGATCCCTTTGCATTCCACATCCATAGACCGGACGAGCCTCCGTTTCACTCAACAATCTACGGAACCGTCAAATCTTGACTCCCCTCGCCAAACTCCCGAAGAGTCATAACACGAATCGCCCATCTCGATCTGGAAGCGGACCCGGCAAACCGCCGAATCGAAGAGGACGAACGTGTTTTGCGATCCGTCATTCCACCGAGCCGACAGGTAATGCTGTGATTCATCCAGAGGATTCAACCGAAATGGACGGAGAAGCCTTCGTGGATATCGCTGTCCCAGCGGAGGAAAGAGACCGTATCGATCATCTCCTGGATCGATACGATGCACTGCTTGCCCAAGCCGAAGACCTCAGCGTGCAAATCGAAGGGCTGCTCCAGGAATGGAACCCCACGGCTACTCCCACAACCACTCCTGCCATCGGTCCAACGAGCAGTCCATCACCTGAAGATAGATCGCAACAACAGCCGAGCAGAAACTCTTAGACCGTCGCAACCTCGGGATGCACCCACGGCTCTCGGTACGGTCGACGGAGCAACCGAGTTGCTTCCTCGTCTCCTGTCACAATTCCCTTGGTGGCATCATAGGACATCGATCGTCCCAATTTCATGGACATGTTGGCCAGTACACACGCCGCTGTGGAGATGTGCCCTTGTTCGATGTCGGCGACGGGCTTGCTCCGGTCCGCGATCGCCTTAAGGAAGTCAAGCATATGAACCCGAATGGCGGGAGCTACATGTTGTTCCAGATCCTTTTCGGTCTTATCAACTGGATATTGATCTAGTTCATAGGCCACATCCTTGTGGATCGGTTTGGCATCCCCTCCTCGCGGGATAAAGTCGTAGCTCATCACACTCATCTTTAGAGTCCCTTTCTCTCCATAGAGGGTCGCTCCCCACGGATAGGCGGGGTCGGGTGGATCGCCCCACGTTCGATGTGTCCAAATCACATTCAACTCGGGAAACTCAAACGTTGCCGTCTGCGTGTCTGTGATGTTCGCTTTCGAGTTTTTGTCGACATAGATCCCTCCGAGCGAGGAAACGCGAGTCGGCCAGCCCAGGTTCAGCATCCATCGAACGGTATCGAGCATGTGGATGCACATATCTCCGAGAATACCATTGCTGTATTCCATGAAGGCGCGCCATGATCGTGGATGGACCAATCGATTGTAGGGACGCATTGGCGCGGGGCCGGTCCACATCTCGTAGTCGAAGTTCTCGGGCGGTCGCTCATCGGGAGGATTGTCTTTGGCTCGCATGTGATAGTAACAGTAGACCTCGGCATGCGAGATTTTGCCGAGCATGCCGGTATCGACGATGTTCTTTTTCGCTTCCATCAAATGCGGAGTGCTGCGCCGCTGCGTACCGACTTGGACGACACGACCGTATTTGCGAGCAGCGGCCACCATGGCCTGCCCTTCGACAATATCGACGCTGATCGGCTTTTGGACATAGACATCGGCCCCTGCCTTGACCGCCTCGATCATGGGGAGGGCATGCCAGTGGTCGGGAGTTGCGATCAGTACAATATCGAGATCTTTTTCAGCTAGGAGCTTGCGATAGTCGGAGTAGGTGCGGGGCTTCTTCTTGGATGCTTGTCTCTCGGCAACCATGTCGGCAGCAGCCGAGACCATCTTGCTATCGACATCGCACAGCGAGACAACTTCGACAGGTGCCACTTGCAGCAATCGGAACAGATCGCATTTGCCGTACCAACCGGTACCGATCAAGCCCACTCGTTTCGCGGGCCCGTCGGCGAGAGCCGCTAGCGTCGCTTGATGTCCTGCTAGCAACACGCTCGATGCTGCCAACCCGTTGCTTAAAAAGTGACGTCTTTGCATGATGCGAAAACCGTTGAGTACACGAGAGGAATGATGGGAATCCTTGGACGATAACGCAGTGCCACAGTATACTTGTTTGAAGGGCTTGCGTGGGTGTGAACGCGATCCGTTTTTTCATCGTTCGAATTCGTCGCACCTCTTTTTTCGAAGGGTTTGCGTGTGGATTGGGATGCGGTGATTGTGGGTGGGGGCGCGGCCGGTCTTTGGGCTGCAGGGACCGCTGCGGCTCGCGGCAAACGGGTGATCGTGCTCGAAAAAAACAACAAGGCCGGGGTCAAGATCCTGATGTCCGGCGGCACTCGCTGCAATATCACCCATCATTGCGACAGCCGAAAGATCGCAGAGGCCTTCGGCAAGAATGGTCGCGTTCTTCTATCGGTGCTCAGTCGATTGACGCCACAGGATGTCGTGCGTGAATTCGAGTCCGAAGGAGTCGCCACCAAAGTCGAGTCAACCGGAAAAGTATTTCCCGTGAGCGATCGAGCCATCGATGTTCGGGACGCTGTTGTACGTCGTATGGCCCGCTTCGGTGCAGAGATGGTCACCGGTTGCGCGGTAACATCGGTACGCCCCATGAACGAGGGTGGCGGTTTTCAGGTCACCGCATCGACCGCAAAGGAAACCATGGAACTACGATGCCGATCAGTGCTGATCACCACCGGAGGGTTAAGCTACAGCGGCTGCGGCACCACCGGCGATGGCTATCCATGGGCCCAGTCCATGGGACATTCGATCACGCCCCTTCGCCCAGCCCTCACTCCTTTGGTTTCCAACGAAGCGTGGGTCCACGACCTGAGCGGCCTGACCCTAGAGGATGTTGCCGTCACCGCCCATCGAAATGATTCGGGCCATGGCAAGAACTCCATGGAACGCACCGTATCCAGAGGCGGCTTTCTCTGGACGCACACCGGATGCAGCGGGCCGACGGCGATGAATGTATCTCGCTGTTTTTCCGATACCGATCACTCGGTGAGCCAATCCCATGTCGGCGATTGCATTGCTATTGATCTGCTTCCGGAGGACTCGCGAGAAGCCATCGAAGCGTGGCTGTTCGACGAAGCAAAGAAAAGCAACCGAGCGATCTCAACCGTCCTCAGCCAACGCATCCCCAAACGTCTAGCCGATGCAATGCTACAAAACTTGAATGCCACCCACGATCCCCACATGGCGGAGCTCCCTAAGAAACTTCGATTGAACATCCTTGATTCACTTAAACGATTTCAAGTGCCGATTCACGGAACTCGCGGTTATCCAAAGGCAGAGGTGACCGCGGGAGGAGTCGCCCTCGGTGAAGTGAACTTTCAAGACATGCAAAGCCGCAAACAGGAAGGTTTATTCTTTGCGGGAGAGATCCTCGACCTCGACGGCCCGATCGGCGGCTTCAATTTCCAAGCCGCCTGGAGCACCGGCCACACCGCTGGCCTCCATCTCGGCTGAATCACTGCGGGCTCGATCATTTCGAAGGAGTTTTTGACTAAGAAGCTCTGTCGCCATCGGCCAGCCAGCGAAATACTACATGCTTCACCTGTTCATTCACGGCCAGATACGCCATCGTGATACCTGCCAAAATCGCAAGCCACCACCACGGCAGTGGCACGAAACCAAACAGTTCTCCGAACGGAGTGTATGGCAACACAAACGCGACTCCCACCACGATGGCTGTAGCCAACGCAAGCCACTTGCCGGGCTGCGAACGATAAAACGATCGACGCGTTCGAACGACCATGACAATCGTCAGTTCCGTGATCAGCGATTCGATGAACCATGCGGTTTGAAATTGAGCTTCGGTCGCCTTGAGCACCCACAACAGAACGCCAAAGGTCAGAAAGTCGAACAAGGAACTGACTGCACCGAACAACAACATGAACCGACGGATCAAGCGTTGATCCCACCGCCGAGACTGTTCGATCTGCTCAGGATCCACGTTGTCGGTCGATATTGCGAGCGATGGAAGGTCCGACAGGAAATTGTTGAGCAGGATCTGTTTCGGGAGCAATGGCAGGAACGGCAGAAAGAGCGAAGCGGCCGCCATGCTCATCATGTTTCCGAAATTGGCGCTGGTCGTGATGAGGATGTACTTGATCGAGTTAGCGAACGTTTCTCGTCCCGTTGCGACTCCTTGAGCGATCACTCCTAAATCATGCCTCAACAAGACCATATCGGCGGCTTGTTTCGCAACATCGACCGCGCTATCGACGGAAATGCCAACATCGGCGGCATGAAGAGCCGAGGCATCGTTGATCCCATCCCCCAAGTAACCAACGACTTCTCCCCCCTTGCGCAGCGCAATCAGAATCCGTTCCTTCTGATTCGGCTCCGTCTCGGCAAAGATATCGATTTCGCGTACCCGCTGAATGAGAGCATCGTCACTCATGCGATGCAGATCCTCGCCCGTCAGGACATCTGGACTGGCGATCCCCATGATGGTCCCGAGCCGTGCCGCGACAACTCGGTTATCGCCCGTAATGACTTTGGTCCGGACACCTAAACGCCGTAGCTGACCGATCGCTTCCGCCGCACCTGCCTTGGGAGGATCCTCGAACAAAAGGAAGCCTGCAAAGGTCATGTCGACTTCATCGTTCTTGTCAATGCGAGGATCGTGCGTAACATCTCGATAGGCCATCCCCAAAACGCGCAGTCCGTCTCGGCTGTAACTTTCAAATCGTTCTTTGAGTTGGTCTCGCCACGCTTCCATCGGTTCAACGCCTGACGATGTGGCAACATGAGTGCAGCACTCAAGCACGGGGGTGAATGCCCCCTTGGTAATCATTCGATGCGTTGAGTCATCGCACTCCACCACGACGCTCAGTCGCTTGCGAATGAAATCGTAGGGGACCTCATCGAATTTACGGAATCGTTCCAGGCCAGTGACCTGAATTGCCGACAACGCTTGATCGATCGGGTTGATAAAGCCCGTCTGATAGGATGCGTTGAGTACCGCCCACAACAAAACCTCAGGGCTGATATTCCCCTGTGGCGACAGAGCGGAGTGCAGATGAACGACCCCTTCGGTCAAAGTTCCTGTTTTGTCCGAGCACAACACACTCATGCTTCCCAGGTTTTCAATCGACGACAATCGCCGAACGATCACGTGCTCGCGTGCAAGCCGCTGTGCTCCTCGGGCCAGGGTCACACTAACAATGACCGGTAGCAACTCGGGAGTGATCCCTACGGCCAAGGCTAGGGCGAACGTAAACACCTCCAAGGGTTGAGTTTCTTCTTTGAACAGAAAATGAATGGCGAGAATCGCAACAACCAGATAAATGGTGACGCGAACGAGCATCTCGCCGAACTTGCGCAGGCCCCGCTCGAACTCGGTCTCGGGTGCTTTCAATCGAAGGCGATCGGAGAGTTGGCCGAACTGAGTGTCATCGCCAGTCCGCACAAGGACCGCGCGAGCAGTACCGCTAACGACATGCGTTCCTTCGTAAACAACTCCCATGCGAGCAGCACCAGATTCGCTTGCTCCTGCGGATGTAGCATGTTTCTCCGCGGGATAACTCTCCCCGGTCAGAGTCGATTCATCGACGAAAAGATCCTTGGATTCGAGCAATACTCCATCGCCGGGAATCGTATCTCCCGCTCGCAATACGAGTACATCGCCGGGGACGACACGCTCGTTGGGTACCTCTACTTCGTTGCCATCCCGGAGGACCGACGCCTTGGCTTGGATGATCGCTAAGAGCGCCTTCAAGGACTTCGATGCGCGTCGTTCTTGCCAAAACCCGAGGAGCGTGCTCATCGTGACCACGGCCAGAACAATCCCGGCGTCCAATCGTTCTCCAATCGACCAGGAGATAACGAGCGCGACTAACAGGATCAGTACCAGCGGGCTCTGGAATTGCCGAAGAAACAAGCCGAGATCGGTCTCTTGAATTCGACGGCGCGGTGCGTGTTCTGCTAAACGTCGCTCCGCTTCAAGCGAACTCAAACCATCCCTGGTTGATCGGATCGATTGGAGCGCCTGCGACGAGGTCAGATATTCGATTTCCGTGCTGTTGATTGAAATCACCCCGCTCCTAAATCGCAACCTTGTGATGCACCCAATCCGCAGACTGCATCGCTTGTGGCAAACTACTACTTGCTGTCATCTAGTTCCGATAGAACACGATCGTAATACGCGCGGGCTTGTCCGTAGGCTGCCTCAGCTTCCTGCTGCTCCGATTCGCGGATCTGCGGGCGTTTCTTGTCCCAGCATACATCGACTGCCTTGCGACACCATTCCGCACTGCGACGGTTGACTCGGATCGGCTTATCGGCCACCTCGACAAAGATCGGGTTGGTGTGCAAGGATGGGAAGATTCGGATCGCGATCCAACTGGAACGATCGAGATCGATTTCCCACTTGAGGTCGTTCCAGTTTCCGTCCGCTGCGATGGTTTGTTTCGCAGCGACCTCGCCATTGACAATCAACTCGACTGGCACATTTCGAGTTCCAGTCAGACGGCTTCGCTCCAAATGCCAATACGGTTTCTCGTCGAGCCGCCGCGACTGGATCGCCGTCCCGACGGCATCTTGTTTTTCCGGAAGCATCGCGGAAACGCGCGTTGAGACCATCACCTTTCCAGGTTGATAAAGGTCCAGTTGGCTGATTTCATCTCCAGAGCCTGGGTGTCCCATCGCGACATCGTTGACGCGAAAGTATTGCAGTTGGCTCAGCCCATCACCGACATAGCTTCGGCCATCGACCAGCCCATGCACCCAGTGGTTGTACGATAAAGACAACTTGGGATCGAGCTCCACATACACGCGTCCCAGTCCAACGCGATCCCCATAGATGCACGGAAAGTCGGTCTCGCCACTGATGCGAGAACGAAGACCGCAATTGAGCGTGTGATACCAAATATTCAGCTCCCACACTGCGGGGGTATCGACCGTACTGATAAAGTCGCACGCTCCGACCGCTGCGGCGACGATGTACTCGTTAGCACCAATGCCATCGAACGGCGGCATCGCATAATCGGGAAGCTTATCGGCAGCGCGGCCTGCCTGGTTCCCTCGGGCTCCTCCCCATGTGCCCGGCAAAGCCCCGCGCGATCCGTCGGGTAGATAATCGGGTAATGCCAACCCCCATCCGCTGTGGCTGTATCCCACGATGCCTCCCTGCTCTTGCCCCCACTTCAAAATGGGAATGGTCCAGGTAGGCCAATCCTCGATACGTTTGGTATTCGGATAATCATCTTCCACCAAATTGAGCAGGCACAGGTGACCTGCATGCGACGACGGGAACCCGCTAACCTCGACATCGTAACGCATCAAGTAATCGGATCGTGACAGTTTGGAAACCTTGCCATCGAAGAACTGTTTTTGATGGTACCAACACGGCCCCCAACTCAGAACGCAACCGACGTTCAGATCTTCTCCGGTGATATGCCGCATCATGTCCTCGGGGGCAACACCCTGCGTCGGATTCTCATAATGGGCACATCCCGCCGCATGCACATGGTGGTCTCCCGAGAACCAACCGAGACTGGCCATGTGAACCCATCGCTTCAAACGCACCTCCAACTTCGGCGCATCTACTTGTTCAGAAACGGTATACTCGAAAGAGGTCGGAATGTATTCAGGTCCACGCGTCGCGGTGATGCGGTAAGTTCCCTCGGGAAGAGTGACCGTTTCTCCGTCAGCCCGATAAATTTGCGGATGAAAGAAAAAATCAGGTGCCAATCGCCGGGCTGGGTTGGGATACACCCTGCCGAACCGATCTTGGATCAGCAGCGAACACGTTGTCGGTCGTCCATCGTGATCGCGGATGCTCAGCGGAACCGTTTGGCTTGGCAGGGCGCGAAACAAAACGGGAAGCTCACTTCGGAAACCCAGATCCTGGGTCCCCTGTCCGACGTCGAATTGCAAGGTGGCTTCGCGCGGACCGGCATCGCGACTGTAGAGTTGGACCACCCGATACTCAACTTCGAGACCCGATAGGTTCGGGAGCATCGGCTCCTGAACTGGGATAGCTATATCGAGCCATCGGCGGTCGGCCTCGGCAGGCGTAATCTCGATTTTCGGCTCGGCGGCGCTCGTGCTGCCGCGGACCATGTTCTTGGCTTGAGGGCTTGTGCAGCGAAGAGGAGCCGTC
>JAGWWZ010000243.1 GCA_018970165.1 Planctomycetota bacterium
TTCAGGTCACTGCCACTGGCGCTTTTCGCTAAAACCTCGCGCCGGTTGGAAATCACGAAAGTGCCGTGTTTTATTGGGTTTCCGAGCACGGGACGTGTTTGGGGGGCGTCCCACGGTCTTGAGCCTTTGACCCCGGTTTGAGTCTTTGGTGGGGGCGATGGGGGTTTAACGGGCAGGCAAGAAAACCCATGAGCCAAGAGAGTCCAAGAGAGAGTAGTAAGCAGTGAGTAGAAAGTAGAGCGAGTAGGAACAACAAAGAATGAGCGAAGTCAAACGTTCGTCTCCCTCCGTAGTCGATCGAGCAGCTCAGAAGTTTGGTGGATTTCTGTCCATTTGTTGATGTAGTCCCAGTTTAGAGATTGAGCTTGAACCGCGAGTACGACCCTTGCATCGGCGATGTCTTTGTCCCGTTGCCAACGCAATTTCTGGATCACAACATCTTCTGCGGTCGGGATAGCTGCCTCGATTTGTAGTTCTGGCAGAAGGAGCTTTCGCCTGCGAGTAAATCGCTCGATGTGATGGGGATCCCGTCCCACTCGAAACAATTCGATTTCAAATTTGGTCGGTTTATAGGTCAGGATATTTCGGAGTGTACCGGTGAAAATCTCGAAGCTCGCTTGGGCATCCAGTTGGAAATCCTCGCCTAAGGCGCTACAGATTTGAGTCAACACACCGTCTCGGTAGTCGATCACAATGTCGGCGTCTTTGGTTGCTCGCGGATAGCTATATGCGTTGCTCGAGAAAGCACCCACGAGCATGTAGGGAATGTCGAGAGAGTGCAGAACCCGAATGACATCCACGAGCGATTGAAAGCTAGATTTCAACCGAACGCTCCTCCACGCAGGGTTGGAAGATGCCCTTCTCCTCAACCTTTCGCTTGATGGCCTTGCGTCGATCGATCTCTGCATCGATCTGTTCAGCATTCCACTCTGGGCGCTCGGCCTGGATGATCTGCTTGAGCCACCGCATCTGCTCGTCGAACAGGTCGGCTCCGAGCCGAAATTTCTCAGCCATCGTCAATTCGCTCGCCCGGCGCAGAGTCGATTGATCGATCGACTCCTTGAGTCGCTCGATTTCTTTTCGCAGCTCCGGGATGTTTTCCGTAGGGTTGGACATGAAGCCAATAGCGTTTGGAAAATGAGACCGACCAACCTGACAGCCGGAAGAGAGTTGGTCGTCGATGTTAGACCGAGTAGCCAAAAGAAAGTGGACAAAGAAAGCATTGGTTGTGCCCCCCGGAAATCACTTCTGGGATGACCTACTCTACTTCACACGACTCTACACTTTCTCTTGGCCACTCTCTTTGGCCTTGTAGCCAATGGAGGCGGCGGGAATTGAACCCGCGTCCCGTGATGCTTCCGATCCGGCCTCTACATGCTTAGCCAACTGTTGTTTGTCTCGCCCACCGCGTTCGTTGTTGGCATCGGTGCGGTGCGCCAGCCTCGAGCTTTTTTAACCATGACTGTGCGAGACACGAGCCATGGCGATTCGGAATTGCGACAGGCACTCCAGCGCCTCCGACGGGCCCCGGGTGCCTGGGAAGCCTAAATTAGGCCGCCAGTGCGAGGTTTTCCTCTGCAGTTACTTTTTTTGACCGAGTTTTAACGTGGCCTCTCGATCAACCACGACATGCCACCAAAATCTTCAACTCATCCGGTCGATTCCAAGTCGCCCCCTGAGTGGTATCCATTATCGGCCATGCAAACCATTTCGGCTAGCGGCGAAGAGGGAAAGTTCGCGGAAAGGGGAAATGTGCCAAGGAGGAGCCTGGCAGGACGCGAAGCACCTATTTGTATAACGGACTTCCCTGTCCGTTGATCGACCTCGGCCGACCGACTGGGAAGTCCGTCGTACATGGGAGTTCCTCTCGAACGAGCGAAAAAAAGGGACTACGATTACGTTCGTCGGCGGGTGCTCAACGCTCCTGCTGGGAGCGGATCACTGAAGTAAGACGGGAAGTTGTATGGTCATCGAGGGGATTATCACTACCGAAGAGTCAGACGGTTCGATGCATGTCGCTCCGATAGGGCCTCATGTGAATCCCGATTTGACGGAGTGGACCCTCAAACCCTTTCAAACGTCGCACACGTTCGCGTGCCTTCAGGCGACCGGCCGAGGCGTTTTTCATGTGGTCGACGATGGATTGCTAATGATCCAGTCGGTTCTAGGTTTGGCCAACCAGGCATCTTCACGTCCAGTCGCGACCTTTCGCCCCGAATGCGGTTGGATCTTGGCAGCGGCCGTTCGGGCGATACCACTTCAAGTCACGCGTTGGGATTGCTCTTCGGAACGGGCGATCGCCCAATGTTCTGCCGATTCCTGGATCGAAGTGTGTCCCTTCTGGGGTTGGAATCGGGCTCGCAACAGTCTGCTGGAATTAGCAGTGCTGCTCTCGAGGCGGCATATGCTGGATCGGGCCGTGATCGATGAGGCGGTAGCGCATCACCGTGTCATTATCGAAAAAACCGCCGGACCGCGTGAACGCGAAGCGTTCGATCTCGTCGAGCAATCGCTGTTGCACTAAGGCAACAACGTCGCAAAAGCTCGACGCCTGTGATGTTTTCCGTAAACATCCAAGCGAGTGCTCGAAAGGCAGGAATCGCAATTTTCCGCCAAAACCCCTGGCTTTTTGGATGTCGGCTGATTAAGCCTCGGTCCGGCACGCGGCTTGTACTAAGGGTCTCTCGTGTTCAACCGGAACTTCTGAGCCCCAACGGGACTCACAGGAATTCAGCCGAGAGAAAGCAGCCATGCCGAAACGAGCCTCCCGCCGACCTGCAAAACCTAGCCGCCGAGACAACGACTTCGCTTATCTCGACGAGGATCGAGATATTTCCGCAGAATACACCCCCGGCCTGGCCTACGAGGAAGAAGAAGAGGAAGAAGATACCGATACCAGCGAAGTCGCTGCCTTCGACGAAGAAGCAATCGATGAAGAGTTGGAAGAGGACTTCTTCCACGAAGAAGACGACGAAGTTGTCGATGCCACCGAAGACCCGGTCCGAATGTACTTGATGCAGATGGGGGAAATCCCGTTGCTGACGCGGCAACAGGAAATCTCGGCCGCACGCAAGATCGAAGGAACCCGCTTCCGATACCGCAACTGGATGTTGGCTTCGGACTTCATGCTGCAAGGAGCGACCAAACTGCTCGAGCAAGTCCGAGACGGCAAACTTCGGCTCGATCGCACCATCGAAGTGAGCGTTACCAATGCGACCGAGAAGGTTGCCATCATGCGTCGCATCGGCCCGAATATCAAAACTCTCCGCCATCTGCTTCTCCGCAACCACGGCGATTTTCACGCAGCGATCAACAAAAAGCTCCCCAAACACGAACGCCACGAAGCTTGGAAACGCCTGGTCTGCCGCCGCAACAAGGCAGTCCGATTGATCGAGGAGATGAACCTACGAACCAATCGCCTCGAACCGATGTTCGCGAAGCTTCGAACCATTCAATCGCAGATGGCAAATTTGAAGGATAGGATCGCGGAAGCACGCCGAACCGGTTTTGTCGACGGAACGACGATTGAAAAACTGCTGCAGGAACTTCGTTACCTGATGCGGATCACCTACGAATCGCCTGCCACCCTGACTCGGCGCGTCGATCGGGTCCATGTTTACCGACTGCAGTACGATGCCGCGAAACGAGACCTCTCGGCTGGCAATCTTCGCTTGGTGGTCTCGATCGCCAAGAAGTACCGCAATCGTGGATTGAGCTTCCTGGATTTGATCCAAGAAGGAAACACTGGCTTGATGCGAGCGGTCGACAAGTTCGAATACGAGCGAGGATTCAAATTCTCGACGTATGCAACTTGGTGGATTCGCCAAGCCATCACGCGAGCGATCGCCGATCAGAGCCGAACCATTCGTGTGCCGGTCCACATGATCGATACGATGAGCAAAGTGCGTCAGGTCACTCGCGACTTGATCCAAGAGTTGGGCCGCGAACCGAGCGTCGAAGAAACCGCTCGCCGCGCTGGTTTGTCCCTCGATGATGCTCGCGTAGTGATCAAAATGGCACGCCAGCCACTGTCGCTCGATCAACCCGTCGGCGATCACGACGAAAGTTTCTTCGGCGAATTCCTCGAAGACTATCGAGATCACGACCCCCTTTACGAAACCAACCAACAAACCCTGAAGACGCAAATCCAGGAGGCGATGCAGACGCTGAACTATCGCGAACGAGAGATCCTCAAACTGCGATACGGATTGGCCGATGGTTATGCCTACACCCTCGAGGAAGTTGGCAAGATCTTCCAAGTGACCCGCGAACGTGTTCGCCAAATCGAAAGCAAAGCGGTCAAGAAGCTGCAGCACCCGCAACGGAGCAAGTCGCTGGTCAGCTTCGTCGATGGGGTCGAAATTCCGAACTTCCCTGAGACTCCTTCGAACGAGCAACCGCTGTAACTTGCTGCGGTTAGTCGAGACGGCCAATTCGCTAAGCTGGCTTAGCTGGCCCCGTTCTCGATCCTGCGGTTCGCATAAGGTGCAGCAATTCGGATTGTGATTCCGTCTCTCTTGGATTCCAATCCAACGCATGCAAACGATGACTGTCCAAGACGATTGGGGCTGGAGAGAATCCGATCCAGTTCCGCTCTCCGCTTATATCCATGTTCCGTTTTGCGCGCATCGTTGCGGCTACTGCAATTTCTCTCTGCTCGCCAATCGAGGCGATCTGTTCGCACGCTATCTATCGGCTCTCGAAACGGAATTATCGTTTCTCCAAGATCCTCGCCCCGTTTCGACCCTGTTTATCGGGGGTGGGACTCCCTCCATCTTGCCTCTCGAACTCACAGAACAAATGCTCGTTGTTTTGTCTCGATGGTTGCCCCTTCGTGGTGATGCACCGGAATGGTCGATGGAAGCCAATCCGATCGACATCACGGCGGATAGGCTTGCATTGTGGAAATCGTTCGGTGTCAATCGGATCAGTTTGGGTGGCCAGTCGTTTGACCCAGGCAAGCTTGCTACGCTTGAGCGGGACCATTCTTCCGATCAATTGATGCGCGCGATCGAGTTGGCTAAGCAGTT
>JAGWWZ010000244.1 GCA_018970165.1 Planctomycetota bacterium
GTCGATCTTGAAGCGTTTAGGGATCGATGGTTCGTTGTGGTTGGACTTGGTGTGGAGGTTCAAGAAGTACTACCAAGGAAGCGCTGCCGGGATGCCGGACGCGTTGGCGCGAGATGCGTCGGCGCATCAGCATCGCTGGCGTCGAGGCCAGCGTGCGGTCCGCCGGATCTTCGCGACGACTTGAAAAAGCCTCTTCGGTCAACGCAGGTATCTAATTGGCACCGATTGCCCTCCACTCTGTACTTGAGCGATAGCAGCGACCGCGACGCGTTCGTGTAGGTCGCATCGTGGGCAAATTCATATCTCGAATCGATGTTTTCCCTATTCTCATCGCTTCATAGCGTTGCACCCTATGCCGCTGAAGGTGGTCTCTCTCCTTTTCTTCCCATGGCATCGTTCGAAACGCAAGGTGGGTGGCACGTACCAGAGTCGATGGCTTCGTTCGAATCCCAAAAGTAGGTCAAAAGAAGGTGGGTGGCACGTAAACGATTGGCATATGCAAAGAGGGCGACTTCTATCTTCGAAATGCATCTAGCTGAGGATCGATTGGATCACGTTTCCGTGAACGTCAGTCAAGCGGAAATCGCGGCCTTGGTATCGATAGGTCAATCGCGTGTGATCGAAACCCAGCAGATGTAGGATGGTGGCGTTCAAGTCGTGAACTTGGACCGGATTGTCGACAGCATTGAATCCGAGTTCGTCTGACCCGCCGTGGACATGCCCTCGCTTCAGTCCACCACCTGTCATCCAGATGCTGAACGATCGATTGTGGTGATCTCGACCGTCGTTCCCTCCCTGCACCATTGGGGTTCGTCCGAACTCTCCACCCCAAATCACCAAGGTGTCTTCGAGCAGGCCAAGTCGCTTTAGATCTTTGACCAAGGCTGCGCTCGGACGATCCGTTGTGTTGGCGTTGTTCTTGACATCTGCCGTGAGGTTGCCGTGCTGGTCCCAGGCTTCGTGGAACAGTTGAACAAAACGAACACCTCGTTGCAGCAAGCGCCTCGCGAGCAAGCAGTTGCGGGCGAAGCTGGACTCTTTCGGATCCTTGACTCCGTAAAGTTCAAGGGTCTCGGGGGTTTCTTTGCTGAGGTCCATCAACTCCGGCGCGCTGGACTGCAATCGATAAGCCATCTCATAGCTATAAATGCGAGCTGCGATCTCCGGGTCACCGACTTGTTCGAGCGAAAGCTGATTGAGCCGTGAGATCGTATCGATCGATTCTTTCTGAGCTTGATTATCGACCCCTTTGGGATTCGATAAATACAAAACCGGATCGCCTGCGCTTCGCAACGGAATACCGCCGTAGGTGGTTGGCAAGAATCCGCTGCCGTAGTTGCTCGCCCCGCCACTCGTCCCCTTAGCGCTGGTGAGCACGACGAAACCAGGCAGATCACTCGCTTCCGAGCCCAGGCCATAAAGAGTCCATGACCCCAAAGATGGGCGGCCGAATTGTTCGGATCCGGTGTTCATAAAAATCTGCCCAGGAGCGTGATTGACCGCAGTGGTCTGCATCGATCGAATCAAACAGAGTTCGTCCGCGATGCTCCCGATGTGAGGAAGTATCTCGCTCAACTCCATCCCGCACTGCCCCTGGGGCGTGAACTTGTACTTCGGCCCGAGAAGAGCTGAGTTAGGATTGATAAATGCAGCGCGGTAGCCTTTGAGCAATTCGGGCGGAGGAAGTTGCCCATTGCGCTTTTCTAATTCCGGCTTGGGATCATAGAGCTCCAACTGGCTCGGTGCGCCTGCTTGAAAGATGTAGACAACTCGCTTGATTTTGGACGGATAATGCGGCTGACGAGGTGCGAGCGACTGCGCAGCGGTGCCCTTATCGGAACCTTCCTGGGGGGTGACGCCCAATAACTCGCCAGCGAGCAAGTGGGACGCTGCGATTCCAGCCAGTCCGATACCGCACTCGCGAAAGAACCAACGTCGACGCAAAAATTCCGCTCGAGCTTGGTGCAATGGCAGAGGATGGGGATGCATAAGAGTTCCTTTGATATTGATCAAGTTAGTATATCTCGGATCACCCGACCTTCATCGGTGGGGCCGATCAAACGATTGAACAAACCCTGATATTCAACGCCAAATCGGTAGGGGTCGAAGCCCAGCAAGTGAAGCAACGTGGCCTGCAAATCCCTCGGGGTCACCGCATTTTCCGCAACGTAATAACCGATCGGGTCGGTTTGACCAAACGAAACGCCGCCGCGAATACCGCCACCTGCTAAGAACATGGTGTAAGCATAGGGATGGTGATCGCGACCGAAAAAGCCTTTGGTCGGCGTGTCTCGCACATTGTTTTGCGACATCGGGGTTCGACCGAACTCACCTCCCCAAACCACCAGCGTTGAATCGAGCAAGCCGCGCTGTTTCAGGTCGGTGATCAGCCCCGCAACAGCACGATCGATCTGCTGGCACTTGATCGGCAATGTTTCATCGATCGACTCGCCGGGCGAGGAACCATGATGATCCCAACCCCAGTCATAGATTTGCACGAAGCGCACTCCGGACTCAACGAGTCTTCGCGCCAACAGGCAATTGTTCGCAAACGTAGGATCGTTTCCTTGATAGAAGACTCGCGGGTCGACCTCCGACTCAGCGCGCGAAACAAAACCTGGCTGTGCGCCGTACATGTCGAGCGTTTGCTGAGTTTCCCTCGACAGATCCATGACCTCGGGAACGGAGATTTGCATGCGGTAGGCTAGCTCGTATTGCTCGATGCGGGTCATCGTCTCAGGATCCCCTAGACGAGCGTATTGCTCTTGGTTCATGTCGCGCAGCGTGCTCAGCATATCGCGGCGCAGTCCACGATCGATGCCCGCGGGATTCGACAGATAGAATACGGGGTCTCCGGTTGTTCGGCATTGGACTCCTTGATAGACCGATGGCAAGAACCCGCTTCCCCACAGACTCTTGCCTGCATCCGGCGTTTTGCCACCCGATAACAAGACCACGAATCCGGGCAAGTCCTCGTTTTCGCTTCCAAGCCCATACGTGGTCCAGGCCCCGATCGATGGGTAACCCAAACGGGACTGGCCGGTATGAACAAGTAACTGCGCCGGAGCGTGATTGAATTGATCGGTCGTCATCGATCGAATGAAAGCGATATCATCGACGCACTTGGATAGATTCGGAAGAAGTTCCGACAACCATTGGCCGCTTTGTCCGTATTGCTGGAACTGGAACATGGGGCCGAGCATCTTGGGAACTCCCTTGATGAAGGCGAATCGCTTGCCTTCAAGATACTCCTTCGGACAATCTTTTCCCGAGTACTTGTTGAGTTCAGGTTTGTAGTCAAATAGCTCGAGTTGCGATGGCGATCCAGCCATGTGGAGGTAGATCACATGCTTTGCGCGTGCGGGAAGCGGCGGTGATTTCGGGCTGAGAGGGCGAGTGGAAGGATCTTCGGCTTGCGATGTATTCGTTGCCCCATTGATAGCCGACAGGGCGATGGCACCCAGACCTAAACCGCATCGGCCGAGAAAATGCCGGCGTGTTTGCTGCGACAACTGCGAGTAATGGCGAGCGAGATATTCGTAGTAGTTCATGGTCGCATCAAGAATTCATCAAGGTTGATCACGGTACTGGTCACGATGGACCACGAGGCCAGTTCGGTCGCTGGAATCTGGGAGTCGAAGGGGAAGGCCGCCTGCTCGATCAATCGCCGCGCTTCCTCTTCGCGAGTCGCATAGTGAAGACGGGATCGAGCCAGAAGATCTTGAAGGCGTTTGCGTTCGGTATCGGAGATCGGTCGCGAGAGAGCCTGCAGGAATCCTCGCTCGAGACGCTCCGGATCACTGCTGGAGCTTTGATGCCACCGCTGGGCCATTGCCAAGGAAGCTTCCGCATACACCGGGTCGTTGAGCGTCACTAAAGCCTGAAGAGGAGTATTGGTATGGATGCGCCGGATCTGGCACACCTCGCGGGTTGTCGCATCGAATGTTTCCATCGATGGATACGGAGTCGTTCGTTTCCAAAAGGTATAGATCCCCCGTCGGAATCGGTCTTCGCCGAGACTGGTGGTCCATTTTGCGCCGGAGTAGGTGGATCGCCACAGGCCGTCGGGTTGCGGAGGCATCACTGGTGGGCCTCCTCGCTTGCTCGAGAGCAAACCCGAGGCGGCCATGGTTTGGTCGCGTACCATTTCGGCAGTCAAGCGGAAGCGCGACGATCGGCTGAACCATCGATTTTGAGGATCGCGCTGGCGCCGCTGCTGGTCGAGAACGAATCCTTGCTGATACGTATTCGTCATAACGATCGCCTTGATCAATCGCTTGATCGACCAATCGAATTCATCGCGAAACTGAATCGCCAGTTCATCGAGAAGTTCCGGGTGACTCGGAAGAGCCCCTTGGGAACCGAAGTCTTCTTCGGTCTCGACGATGCCTCGACCAAAAAGCTGCGACCAAATGCGATTGGCCATCACGCGAGGAGTGAGTGGATTGTTTGCATCGACAAGCCACATGGCTGCATGCAATCGATTGGGAACGGCTGCATTGGATTCAACGGGAAACAGAGGCAACAGGTTGGCCGTAACCTCGGCGCCCGGATCGAGGAAACTACCTCGTTGGTGAATGCGTGTCATCCGTTTTGCAGTGGGTGCCAATTCCTTCATGATAGGCAGTCTCGCCAAGGCTTCACGAGCTGACGCGATTTGCTTATCCACTGCTGAGAGGGCTGCCATCGCGGACTTCACTTCGGGAATTGCGTCTACCCAAAGCGTGCCATCGGTGGCATTGCTCGTTCCGATTCGAAAACGTCGCATCATCAGCTTGCCACCGAATTGCTGAGAGAGTGTCACTCGGAGTCGCTCTTGGTCGGTGCATTGCAGCGGTGATTGCAACTCAAGAATTGCCCAATGGGATTGGCGTTGTTTGGGGGAGATCGCCCAACCCGTCTTGGGATCGGCATCGACTGCACCTGTGATTGGCCAACCGTTTTGCTCGAAGCTCGCCTTGGGGTTGGC
>JAGWWZ010000061.1 GCA_018970165.1 Planctomycetota bacterium
TCCGAGACAAGTTGCGATCCCCGCACCTCGTCTGTTCACGTATTATATTCTCAGTTCGCTACTCTCGGGGCCACTGCTGATCCTCACCCTGCCGATTCTCTGGATTCCTTGAGGGCCTCTCGGATGCCACAACGATTCGAGAGATGAACAGCAGCATGACGAGCAGCGCGACGAACGGATCCAGTCGCCGCATGATCGATTGATCAATCAGACGCTCCAGCAAATCGATGCCGCCCGAGCACTCCAGCCGCATGGAGGATTCCAAGATGGCGGGGGAGCCGATTTTGCAAGTTGCTTTGGCGCTGTTAAAATATGGAAGATCTTCAGAACTGGAGTCAGTACTGCGGATCTTGTTCGAGTTACTTGCTCGCTCAATCCACTCTCAGCAAGCGAGAGATGTACTCGATACGATTAGGGTGTATGTCATGTCGGTCAATCCCGTGGTAGGGGAAGAGAAGATGAAAGACTTGGTTTCCGAATTCTGGCCTGTACAACCGGAACCCGGCTCAGTCGCAGACCAACTGATCAAGAAGGGTGAAGCTATCGGCATAGCTATCGGCGAAGCTAGAGGTGAGGTAAGAGGCGAGGCAAGAGGTGAAGCAAGAGGCGAGGCAAGGGCAAGCGCGAAGACCATCCGCATGCTACAATCGATTCTTGGCTTGCCGGAATCGTCCGATGAAGAGTTTGCCGACAAAGATCTATCCGAACTGAACGCGATGATCGATGCGCTTCGAGTACAGATCGTCAACCGAACAGCTCGGTAAGTAATGGTGGCCAGGCGTGCACCAGGCCACGCGATTTTGCAGGCACCATCGTTTCACAAGTACCGCAACTCTTGTTCTGTTTACGCTTGCGATGCGGGTGCGATGCGAACCACCGCGTTGCCGAACATGCTGCCACCTCCAAGATCTGTTAATCGCTGGCTGGTCAAGTCGTTAAGGCTTTTGCGATCGGGCGCGAGTTTCGGCCACCATTGTCCCACCGCGATCACAACTCCCGGTCGCGTCTCGTCGGTGACGGTGACTTTGCGCTGGATCGTTCCTTGAGCACTTGCGATCGATGCTCGTTCGGAATCTTTGAGTCCATACTTTTTCGCGTCATCGGGGTGAATGAGAACAGTAGGTTCCCCGCCTGCCATTTTGAGGATACTCGGAACGTTGCCCATGGTTGTATTTACGACCACCGCTCCCGGCGGTGAAATCAAACGCAATGGGAACTCGTCATTGGGCTGTTCCTCGAACTTAAGTTGCTGTGGAGGTGGTGAAAATCGGATCTTGCCATCCTCGTAATGACTCCCTTGCGCATAAGGCAGGAGCGGCTCAGGTAACTTAAGCTTGATCGATTTCTCGGTCTTGAGCCTTTCTGGCGTTATTCCCTGCAACCATGGATTTGGAGATCGCAGCATTTCGGCGATCAATTCATCGGTATCCCAATACAGACACGGATCGGTCAATCCTAGTCGGCGCGCGATTTCCTGAAACACCCAGCGGTTGGGTTTAGCCAGTCCGCGAGCGGGGACTACCGGCTCTGCGTATTGCAGGTAATAGTGTCCGTACGCGGTGTAAACATCAGGATGTTCGAGAAAGGTCGTGGCGGGCAGTAAGTAATCCGCATAGTCTGCGGTATCGGTTTGGAAGTGTTCGAGAACGACGGTGAACAGATCCTCGCGCATCAGTCCCTTGCGTACAGCCGAGGAATCGGGAGCTACCGCAGCTGGATTGCTGTTGAATACAAACAACCCGCGGATGGTGCTGGTCTCGGGATCCAGCTCCTTCCCCAGGAGATTCATGTTGACATGACGCGACGATCTACTCCCGAGGTGTTTTCCGGTGATCCTATCGCGATGGAGTTGAAACGCGCCGCTGGTCGAGAGGGATGCTCCGCCACCTTGCTGTTTCCATGATCCCAAAAGAGCAGGCAGCAAAGTGATGGCTCGCATGGCGTTGCCACCTCCTTCGTTGCGGGTTAATCCATATCCGACCTTGATGAAGCAGGGTGGTCGCGACGCCATGTCATGGACCAATCGCTCCAGTTCCAACAGCGGCACATCGCAATAGGTTGCGGCGCGCTCCAGCGGCCACTCGCTGCAGGCATTCGTGTACTCGTCGATTCCCAGAGCATAGCGATCGACATATTCGCGATCATGCCAGGACCTGCGCAGGATTTCGCCCCCGATTGCTAACGCGAGGGCCGCATCGGTGCCGACACGAATTTGCCAATGGTCATCGCAAAAACGGGAAGTCTCGTTTCGATACGGGTCGATGTGGAGTAGCCGAGCCCCAAGCTTTCGAGCTTCCTTCAGAATGGGTGCCAAGTGTGAATTGCTGCGCAGCGCATTGATACCCCACAAGATAATCGTGCGTGCATGCACAACATCCTCGGGGTCGGGCGACAGCTTGTTCGGTCCATAGTTGGCTTCCCAGCCGGCGCCGCCTGTTGTGGCACAGATGGTTTGATCCAGTTCCAGGGCACCCAGCGCGCGAAAGAATGCTCGGGGTGAATCCCCTTGAATCACGCCCATCGTCCCGGCGTAGTGATACGGGAGGATCGACTGTGGGCCATCGGTTGCAAGGGTCTCGCGGACGCGATCGGCAATCGCATCCAGTGCAACCTCCCAGGACACTCTTTCGAATCGTCCCTCACCCTTGCGACCCACGCGCCGCATCGGATGAAGCAGGCGATCGGATTGTTCCTGTCTTTCCGGATAGCGGGCGGTTTTGACACATGCAAAGCCCCGCGTGATCGGGTGATCGGGATCTCCAGCCAAATCAACGACGCGATCGCCGTCGACGGTGATGTGGAGAGCGCAGGTATCCGGGCAATCCAGCGCACAAACGGACGAAAGAACTTTTAATCGATCGGACAACGAAATGCCCCTTCCTCAGACCACAACTAACAACTTTCCATGATAGGATAACACGATCATCCAAAGATGGGATTCCAACGAACTCGATTGAAGAGCGTTTTTCAGACATGCGATTTTCTAAGCGTGTGGTATTGGTGACCGGGGGAGCACGGGGTATCGGCGAGGGATGCTGTCGCGTTTTCTCGAAGGAGGGAGCTCATGTTTCGGTTGTAGATCGAGACCTCGCAGCGGCGGAGGCTCTAGTCGATGCATTGCCTCATCCCGCCGTTGCAATCCAAGCCGATGTATCGATCGAATCGCAGGTGCGTTCCGCCATAGCTCGTACGGTTGAGCACTTTGGGCAACTCGATTGCCTCATCAACAATGCGGGTATCCACCCACCTGATACACCCCTGACCGGTATGACGCCGGAGCAAGTGGTCGATGTCTTGCGAGTGAATTTCATTAGTACCTATGCCGCATGTTATTACGCATTGGAGCATCTCAAGAAAACCAAGGGAACGATCATCAACGTCAGTTCGATGACGGCGGTTCTCGGCCAACGTAATTCGACTGCCTATGCAGCGAGCAAGGGAGCTCAATTATCATTTACCAAGTCCCTTGCACTCGAGTGCGCGGATTTTGGAATTCGTGTCAATGCGATTCTGCCGAGCAACGTCGATACACCGCTGATGCGTTCGTGGGCTGCGACCCTGCCCGATCCCGATGCCGCGCTCGATCGCATTGCCTCCCTTCAGCCGCTCGGACGCATGGCCGACATTGAAGAGATCGGACGAACTTGCTTGTTTTTGGCTACCGACGACAGCAGCTTCATCACCGGCCAAGGATTGCAAGTTGATGGCGGTGCGAGCCTGGATTACTGATTCGAGTCGATGCCCGTGACGGATACTGACTTCATCATCATCGGAGCGGGAGCGGCTGGCTGCACCCTGGCTCGTGAGATCGTGACGCGACGACTCGGAACAGTCCTCTTGCTGGAATCAGGACCGATTCCTCGAGCGAGCCGTCTCCATGTGCCTTCGGATTATCTCAAAACCTTCGGGTCGCGATGGGATTGGGATCATCGCACGTCGCCGCAAAAGGGGCTGGGCCAACGAGTGGTTCGTCTCCCCGCAGGTCATGCTCTCGGGGGCTCAACTGCAATCAACGCCATGATCTGGATCGAACCCGATCGTGAAAACTTTGAGCTGTGGCATCGCGAGGGCGGGCACCCGTGGTCCCTGGGCCCGATCGATGAAGCATTCGCGCATTTGCGCAATTGGCTCGAAGAATTCGATTTGCCGTCGTTGCCGCCGTTGCACCCCCGCATGCGACGGTTCCTCGAGCAGTCGGCTCAGTGCGGCTGGACTGCATCGAGCTATCCTTCAGGGTTCGATCGACCACGTCTTGGGATCGATGCGTATCGACGTATGCAAACACGCGGTCGACGGGTTTCTTTGTGGAATCTTTTGGCATGCGATCGGCAGCGATGGCCGATTGCAACGCAGCGACAGTTGCAAGTAATCCCCGATACTCGAGCGGTCCGATTGCTATTCGACGATGATCATGCGATCGGAGTGCGATGCATTTCGAGTACCGGTGATATGGTTGAGTGGCGAGCAAATCGCGGCGTTCTGTTATGTGCGGGTGCAATAGAAACAACGCGTTTGATGATGGCATCCGGATTGGGGCCTCGCGATGAACTTCAGTGGTCGGGAATCCCATGTCGGGTTGATCTTCCTGAGTTGGGGAAACGTCTTCAAGACCATCTGGTCTTTCCGATCGTATATCGTTTGGAATCGGAAACCAAGGAATCCGCAAGATCGGAATTGGATAAGCAACGGGAAGCGAGACTACAGTATCTTCGCGATCGAAGCGGTCCGCGGAGCTCAAACCTCGCCGAGTTGGGCGGATTCCTCGAGTTGGCGAGAACCAAAGATATCGCGAGCAACTCGAGTGTTCCCCAGTTTCAACTGCATATCACCCCAACCCACTATCTCGAACCCAACCCATTTGGCGGTCGCGGAGAGCATGTCAGTTTTGCGGTGACGCCGCTTCAAAGCGGCTCTCAGGGTTCCATCGCATTGGCTCGAGCAAAAGGGGACTGGGATGGGGAATCCTTGCCGCCGTTGACGATCGATCCCAACTATCTTTCGAAGGAGACCGATCGCGAGGAGTATCTCAACGCGATCGAAACGGTAAGGGACATGATCTCAGGATCGCCATGGTGCGAGTGGCTCGGTCAGGAAGTCTTTCCGAAATGGAAGGATCATGATCGGATGGCTTCTTATCTCCAAAGATTTGCATCCACGATTTATCACTATGCTGGATCATGCGCGATGGGTTCGGATAAAGAGAGTTGCCTCGACGGATCGTTGCAGGTTCGGGGTGTCGATGGACTTTGGGTGTGCGATGCCTCTGCGATGCCTCGCCTGGTCCACTGCAATCCTCAGGCGAGCGTCGCGATGATGGCAGTGCGATTGGCCCGTATAATCAGTGAAGCGATCTGATGGATCGCCGATACGATTACGCTCGGTACCTCGCGGCGTCGATCGCAGCCCAAATGTGCATGATCCAACCGAGTAGAATAAACCACAGAACCGTCGCCATAACAAAAAAGATCAGCGCGGCAAGAATACGGCCCTGGATCAGTTGTCCGAGACCGGGATACACAAAGCTCGCGAGTGCACTAATGACGTTTCCTGCAGAGCCTGGTCCGGTCATCCTCGATACCTGTTCGATGTGTTGGGTAGTGTTGCTCATACCGTTATATTCGGATCTTGATTAAGGATATTGGAAAACTCTGGCCGATCCTAACATCGGTTTCGTTGTACTTTTCAGGATGATTCGATGACTGAAAGCCCAACCTATTTGCCCGGCCCGGATGATCGAAGTGTTCGGACTCCTTCAGGCTCCGTGCTGCGTGTTCCGGACGGTTGGGAACTGTTGCCTCCGGGCGATCCCGGTTGGACGCGGCGCGTGAAAGCCGCCGGGGCGCATTGGGTGGTGCAGGAAAAGCGTGGCCGCAAGGTATTCTCTCGCGGAGTATGGGCTCCCGCTGAAACGATTGCTCGGATATCCGAGGAGTTGCAAGCCGAGAGGGCAACCGAGGCCTACACGAAAAAGAAAGCGGCCGACTCGCGCCGCCGAGATCAAAAGCAAGCCGAGTATGTCGATGATTTTACTCAGGCTGTTGTTCGGTTCCTCGATTTCCATCCCAGACACACCGAGCTTGCACAACAGATGGCAACGAGAATCGCGGCGCATGCAACACCGGTTGGAAGCGGAACCGTCGCTCGAACGGCGCGGATCCCAATCGAACGACGTGCGGAGGCGGCCGTGATCGCGTGGATGCGGCATCAAACAACTGCCTACGACAACATGAAGATCGCTCGTGTCAAAGGGGCGAGGCGCGAGGTTCGCCGTATGTTGGCAGTTCGATCCCGCGAATTGCTCTCGCAATATCGACTCGGGCAATCGATCTCGGAAACTTGTCCTCTGGCCGCGAGTTTGCTGGTTCCCTAAAGCAAGAGCCTTCTCATTCTTCAAACGACGCTGCGCAGAATTCTCGCCGCTGCTTCAGCCCCTTGTTTCGGCAACAGAGCTGTAGAAGCGATCCCGGAAACAACCTTGGTAATATTGTGGTCGATGGCGGCCGGTTTCCCCCACGCCTCTCCATCGGCCGTGGTGATGTAGATAGACAACGTGCGATGTCCGCTTCCAGGTCGCTCGCCGATCACATGCAACAGATGCATCGGTCCACTTCGTCCACCGAACATGAGTTCGCCGATGCGATAGCCTGCGCGCACCCGTCCGGCACGGATCAGAATACGGTCGGGAGCAACTCGTATCCCCGACTCCTTCAATTCGCTCTCGAGTTGTTCTAGGAGAGACTTGGCTTGGTCATCGCTTGTGAGCGCCAAGGCATTGAGACCATCGGACAAGACGATCAGGGCGTTGTAGGAGTCGCCATGGTTGCTTCTTAATTGTTCGAGTCTTTCCATGCTCGAGGGATGAAGAACTTCACCCGATGCGGGATGCAAGATGTAATCGTTGCGATCGGCCGACTGAGTTGCGATTGGGACCGTTGACGGGATCGATGCCGCGAAGTTGTCGGGCAATTCCGCCCAAATGCATCGCTTCGCATCGTCGTAAATGCGATGGATCTCTTGATCCAAATTGACTGGCAGTCGACTTGGTTCGCGGTCGTACCCTCGGCTGATCAAAACCCCGCGCTGGCGAACTTGCTCGAGAGACTGCTGCGCCTCGATGGTTATCTCTTCACTGCTTCGTGGATCACCATTGCGGCGGCAATACTGTTGATAGACCCAAACCGGATCGCCGAAATGCTTGGTCGGCCGACCATTGCCATCGATCACGCCGAGTTGCTGAAAGAAGGTCCACATGGCATCGTTGACCCGATAACCGAATTGCTCTCGGATGCGGACATGATCGTGATATCCGGTGGTCAAGTAACCAAGCATTGGATCGATGCGTGTTGGCAGGGCCATCAAATAGCCCGGATTGGCGGGCATGATTTGCTCGATGCACCAGCCTAAATCGTCGAGAGAAACATCCATGTGAAGCGTTGTACAAACATCCAACCCGATCATTAGCCCGTGCAGCTTACCCATGACGATATCTTCGAGACAGCATCGGACGAGTTGTTCGCGACTGCGGAACACCTCGGGACCGATGAACCCGGCCACATCATTGACATGGACCCAGGGTTGCGAGCCGAGGGATTGCCGCTGGCGGGTATTGGATACGACACGCATCAACCCGCGGACGAATCCGTACTTGCGTGACTCGTGAATGACCATGTCGGTGCCGTGGCCATGTCCGTTTGTAAAGTCCGCTCCCTGGCCTGTTTCAAAGTAGAGGGCAAACGGTCCGGTTCGCTGCTCTGCATGCCGGACCATCTTTTCCAACGTGACATCAAAGGTGCCATTCGCGTCATCGGAACCAGCGATGCTCTGAAACCACAACGCGGTAGAACCGGGTGACTCGCGTTCAACCTGGGCTTGGATATCGATATGCGCCAGAACGCAATGGGGCAGTATTCCAGTCAAACCAAATGTGGAAACGATGTCTTTCAACGTCTCCTCGATGACGCGAACCGAAGTGGTCTCGCTCGAGACAGGATTGGTACCGATGAGCACATCGCCAACGGCGAACGCAAAGGCATTGAAAACCTGCCAGCGGATATCGTCCGGGTGATCGGTCGGAGAGTTGGGTTGAATACGGGCTCCCATGTAGCCACGTGAGCCCAAGAATGAACCTGGGAGCGGGTTGAATACGTTCGCTCCGACACGAATCAATTCCTGATTGCTCATCAGTTTGACAACGCACGCAATCGCATCGCTGGACAGACCCTCTTTGATGGCGTGGATCTCGGTTTCGGAGCGAGTGAGCAGATACTGCTTCAACTCCTCAAACGTCATGGCCGCTACCTTGGCTGTCGCATCAGATCGCAGCCATTGCTGATTCCATGTGTGCATCGAATCGAGGAACGGAGGCCTGGCATCAATCTTTCCGATCGTGGTGTTTGACAAAAGCTCGCGCGCTATTTCACGTTGCTCCTCGGAGGTAGCCGCAACACCGAGGATTTCATCCCCTTCTTTGAACGGGTTGGCAGCGCCCAGCATCGCCAGATAAAGCTCTTGGCTCCACGCTCCCTTGGTACGTTCAATCCACTGGATGAGATCTTCGCCTCTGAGCGGTTTCGGAAGAACAGTGAACGGGAGCAACGTGGCTGCGCCGACAGGACTCGTTCGACACGCCATTACCGCAGCGCCAGCTAGGGCTGTACCCAGGATGCGTCTTCGGTGCAACATGTTGTTCCAGCCTTACTTCGGGATCAATTCGAGGCAGATCACCCGATCTTCGCCTCGAACATACAGTAGTCCATGCGAGAGGACGGGAGGGGCCCAACTCGGTGGATTGATGAAGGGTTTGCGATTCTTTGGATCGATCATGGAGCCCAGGTCCATCTCGGCGATCGGCTGGTACTCGGTTGCGTCGATCGCGAATAGTTGGAGTTTGCCCAACTCGCCGAGCCACAGCCAATGGCCATCGACCATCAGTGCGGTTCCGCGGTCTCGATTGCGTTGGCTCCATCGAACGCGGGGGGCTCCTTCGCCGTTCCATTCAATGCATCGCAAATCGGTATCGGGTTGATTGCGTCCGCTGCTGGCGAACAGGAGGTTTCCCGATCGAATGGGAGTCGCCCAGTGAGTTCGCATCGCTTGGCTGCTTCGGCCACCCTGATCTTCCCAGATCGGAATCAGTTTTCCCTCGCGGAGTTCGACAATCGCGCTGCCGATTTCATAGGCTTCGGAAATGAAGATGCGGTTGCCATCGAGCAAGACGGGAGAGGCGGCGTTAACACTTTCGAAGATCGAAGCTCGGAACGGGTAAAACGCTTCATTGTTTCCAGTTGCTGCATCAAAGACTAGCAATCCTTCGCGGACGAGTGCGACGCATCTCTCTTTTCCATCCATGGGAGCGATTATCGGCGCAGAGTAACTGGCGAGATAATTGCCGACGCGATAAACCTCTTTGCCGGTTGATTTATCGAGCGCCACCATAGCCGAGCCATTCGGGGTCGCGCGGGTCATATCGTTTACGGTGGGGTTGCGAGGCAATGGTGGACCACTGGGGCTTCCCCCTACCATGACCAGTACGAGATCGCCGTAAAGGAGAGGTGAAGCTCCTACGCCAAAGAAGTTGGGAACCACTCCGTATTCGCGGTTCATATCTTTCTTCCATCGGAGCGAACCATCGGCGATGCCGACACAGGCGAGTGTCCCTGCCACTCCGTAGACATAGACGCAATCGCCATCCACGACAGGGCTTGCCCGGGGGCCATCGTTGTAGCCGTAGGGATCTCGGTAAACGACTGGCGATTCCCATTTCCAGAGAAGCTCGCCGGTTTCCGCGACGTAGCAACTGAGCCGTTCCACTCCTCCGAATCGATCGAACTGAAACCAACGCCCTAGGGCTGCGACTCCGTTGCCGTATCCGGTCCCGGCTGGCTGCGTCCAGAGAATCGGGAGTCCATCCTTGCCCCAATCGGTGCGGATCCCTTTTTCGAGGCTATGAGAATCGAAGCGAACCCCAAGCATGCGGGGCCAGTCTTCTCCCGTAGGACGAGTCCAGAGAGAGTCTGGTTTTTCGGACTGCGAAACCGCAGGATTGGCACCGGTGCATCCTAAGAGGATAAAGATGCAACCCAGGGAGATCATGTTTTGGAGTCTCGCACGACAGGCCATTGCAAGCTACCTTAAATGCCCATGGAAGACTTAATCATCACTCCCCATTTGACGGTGCCCGCCTCGGAACTGCAAGCTTCCTTTGCCAGATCCGGCGGTCCAGGTGGGCAAAACGTCAACAAAGTCAACTCCAAGGCGGTGTTGCGATGGGACCTGAATGTAACCCAGGCCCTGTTTCCAACAACGATGCAGCGACTCCGTGCGCTGGCCAAAAATCGGATCAACGAAGAGGGGTTGCTCGTGTTGAGCTGCCAAGTGCATCGCGAACAGTCTCGCAATTTAGAGGCGTGCCGCGAGATGTTGCGGGGATTGCTTCTGGAGGCGATCAAGCCGGTGATACCGCGCAAGCCGACTCGTCCCACTGCGGGAGCCCAGCGACGGCGAATGGAGAACAAGAAGCTCACTGGGGAAAAGAAAAAAAATCGATCTCAGAGTTGGGACTAACGGGTCAACCTCGTCCCTACTTGAGTTTGCCACAAATCACAGTTGCGTTGTGGCCGCCGAATCCGAAGCTGTTGCTCATCGCGTAGCGAATCTCGCGATCCTTGGGGCGGAGCGGAGTGTAGTCCAAGTCGCATGTAGGATCTGGCGTTTCCAGGTTGATCGTGGGAGGAACGATATTGCGGAAGCAGCTGAGGATCGAGAGGATCATCTCGATGCTGCCGCTGGCGCCGAGGGCGTGGCCCAAGTGCCCTTTGGTGCTCGATATCGATACTTTGTAGGCATCGTCGCCAAAGATTGATTTCACTGCGACTGTTTCTGCGCGATCTCCCAGAGGGGTGCTGGTTCCGTGGGCGTTGATGTAATCGATATCGGAAGCATTGAGTTTTGCATCTGCCAATGCATTTCTCATCGACCTCGCGGCACCGCGACCATGTTCATCGGGTGCGGTGATGTGTCCGGCATCGCAAGATCCGCCATAACCCAAGATCTCTCCATAGATGCGAGCGCCCCGTTTCCGGGCATGTTCGAGTTCTTCAAAGACGAGGACGCCGCATCCTTCGCTCAATACAAAACCATCGCGGTCCATATCGAAGGGACGGCTCGCGCGCTCAGGTTCGTCGTTACGGGTCGACAGTGCGCGCATGTTGGCGAAGCCCGCGACGCCGATCGAGGTAATGGCTGCTTCGGTGCCGCCGGTCAGCATGACATCAGCATCATCGTATTGAATCGCCTTGAGCGCGTCACCCATGGCGTTGTTGCTGCTAGCACATGCTGTGGCAACAGCGAAATTGGGACCCTGCAAACCGTAGCGGATGGCCAAGTTGCCACCTGCAGCGTTGAGCATCATCGTAGGGATCGTAAATGCGCTCACACGATCCGGCCCCTTGCTGAACAACCGAAACATTTGCGATTCGATTTCATTCAGACCACCGATGCCTGATCCGAGGATGGCACCACATCGAAAAGGATCCTCTTTCGAGAAGTCTATGCCGCAATCCAATACCGCTTGATATGCGGCTGCCATTGCGAACAAGGAAAATCGGTCGAGTCGCTTGGCTTCCTTTGGATCACAAGACGGGCCGGGATCGAAGTTGGGGATATCTCCTCCAAACTTTACCTTTTGCTGCGACGTATCTACAACCGAGAGCGCGTGTATACCGCTCTTGCCTTCCAAAATGGCTTGCCACAAGCCTTCGACACTCAGAGCTAGGGAGGTGACGCATCCCAAGCCTGTAACGACGACACGACGCTTCATTCGACTACCAACTATCGATCACGGCCCTAGGCCTGTTGCTTCTCGATGTAATCGACCGCCTCACCCACTCGCTGAATTTTCTCGGCGGCATCTTCGGGGATGCTGATATCGAACTCTTCTTCGAGCTCCATCACCAATTCAACGGTATCCAGCGAATCGGCTCCCAAGTCATTGACGAAGTGAGTTTCGCGACTGATCTTCTCTTTCTCGACCCCGAGTTGCTCGGCGACGATTTCAATGACTCGTTCCTCTATGGTTGCCATAACAGGGAGCTCCCGTAACCACTTATCTGATGCTGATGCGTAAAGTAAAAGGTTCTCGAAGCGAGAATGCCTCGCTCCGGAACGGGCCACAAGGATAGAGGATTCTAGCAAAAGCGGTCAAGCCATGAAGGGCTTGTAAAGCCCTAAACGATAGCGCTTTGAGCCACGATTTTTGGGAAATCCACTCATCGAATGCCAGACTGTCCGGAATTCCCGGCTCCCAGGCCTGCGGGAGGCAGGGGAGGAAGACTTCCCGGGCCACCGCCAGGAGCACCCGGCAAAGCGGGCAATCCGCCAGCTGCAGGTGGGTTGCTCGCAGGGAAGTTGCTCGCAGGGAAGTTTGCGGGAGGCAACGCCGGCCCGCCTGGATTGGCGGCCGTACGAGGAACATTGCCTGCCGGATTGCTCGTCGGTGGAGCGTTTGCCGCGGGAGCGTTGCCCGCTGGCACCACATCCGAGAGATTCTCAAAGTTGACGACTTGGATCTCTTCGCCCTCTTGGTGGGTATCAACCGCCATCTCGCAAATACGCCAGCCAGCAGACTCGCGAACCAGGGCCCATACCACCTCGTACTCGCTGGCAGGCTGACCATTGGCTGCTCCCGGCTCTAACCAGTTGCTCGAGACCAGCACCGTGTTCGGATCGTTCGGATCGGCCACTTGGGCGACTCCGATCTCGAATTTCGCCTGCGGTGATCCGATCGGTGCAATATCCAGGCCCTTGTCTGCGATTTCTTTGCGTGCTCGCGTGGACAGTAAGTTAGCAATCACCGCTGCATTACCCGTACGCATGCCGTCCAGGAAAGCGCCGACCACTTCCTCGGGCTTTGTCGGATTGGTCAAGTTCAAGGAGCTCAGCGGAACCATCGCGTCGAGCGAACCGGCTGCAGGTGCTTGATTGGGTGTGCCAGGGGGTGGGGGAGGTGCACCAGTCCCCTCTGCGATTTGATTCGACTGCTGACCAGTTACCGAAGGCCCGCCAGCAACCGAAGGATCCGATTTGCCACCACATCCGACTTGAGCAAGACCAACAGCCACGAAGGCTATCCATAAAGTTCGTTTCATGATCTTTGATTCCACATTCTAGGAATTGCGGGAGGGATCGCGCGCCACTCGCCTGGGCGCATAGAACGGGAATTAGTCGCAGTCGGGTACTCGAGTCAAGAGCAATCCCCGTCCCTAACCTCAACGGAGCGGATTCCAACGTGGAGCATTGACTGTTGAGGGTGATTGATGGAGGCGGCCAGCAGATGGAGAACTCGGAGCGCGCGAGAGTTCCACATAAGACTTGGGCCCCGTCTCGCGAGGAAACCAACGCATCGCCGAGGGTCGCGAATAGGAGTTGTGGTAGCCAGGACCATATCCGATACCGTGATATCGTCCCAAATTCGTCAACGGTCCTTCATTGGTCCGAGACGAATGCAGTCCAAACGGATACTGCCCCCAAGCCACTCCCGAGAATACAAACAGCAGGACAAATGCAAGCATTGAGCGAAACATAATCATCCTCGAGTTGGAAGCAAATCGTCACACTTGGAAATCGGCTCGAGACGCAACGGAGTTCATCTTTGTCTCGCTTCATGATCTTCTTGATGTAGCGGCAGTATCGATTATTCGTGATGGAGAAATTGAAACACGCGGAGGAGTGTAGGCTTAATCGGCCTTGATTCGCCTTGATTTCCAAAGGAGAAACCTGGTAAGTCGTAGGGTAAGCGGACGGCGGTTGGGTGCCTCGGTTCGCTCCTCAAGTCTCCGTTACCGAGGCCATCGTTTCTGAGGTCATCATGTCAACTTCGAAATCCAAATCGAAGATACCATTTCGGTGTTGCGTGTTTGCGTTGTTGATATTGACCATGTTTGCGAGCGGATGCCAATTGGGGAGCCGCAATCGGAATGGCCAAGGGGTGGCTCTCTATCAGCAGGGCCGATACGCGGAAGCTTTGCAATACTTTGAACAGGCCAAGCAGACAGACGCAGCGAATCCGGATACTTACTACAACCTGGCATCGACCTATCACAAGCTAGGCGTGGCCGCCAAGGATTCCAAGATGCTCGACAACGCCGAGGCCATGTACAACCAATGTTTGGATCTATCCCCTAATCATGTCGAATGCCACCGCGGTTTAGCGGTGTTGTTGGTGGACATGGGCAAGGCGGACAAAGGCTTCACTCTTCTGAAGAATTGGGCGATCGCCAACCCGACTTTGTCGGAACCGCGGATCGAGTTAGCTAGGATGCATCAGGAGTTCAATCAGAACAAGGCGGCCGAGCAGTACCTCGACGAGGCGTTGGCCATGGACCCCAACAATTATCGCGCTTGGTCGTTTAAGGGGAATCTGCGCGAGTCATCGGGGGAGTTGATGCAGGCGATCCAAAACTATCAACAGAGTTTGGCAATCAATGCAACGCAACCAGAGTTGTATCAACGGATCGGAGCACTCAACGTTCGGCTGGCCCAGGGGACGGCTTCCCCTTCGGTACCGACGACCAATCGTTAGATTGGCGATCCAACAGTTCTCTCAATTTCTCTCTCGGTCCCAAAGATTGCGCTACGCATACGGCCAGTAGGGCTAATAGGATCAATAACCGCAGCGTTGATCCGATCCAATGACCGTCAGACTTTTGCAGAGAATTCGGAATCTCTTTTTTCTTGCGTTGTCGCGATGGCCCTGAGGCATCGATATCGTTGTTGCTGAGGGAGACGGATTCGATAGGCTCTGGTCGCGCTCTGCCTGTTGGGATACCGAAGGGATCAGGGACAGAGTTATGGGATGCATCGGCGCGCAATCGCTGAGTATCGGATTCATCGTTATCGAATTGGTTTCCCCCATTTCTCCGATTCCACAGTCCCACGATTCGATTTCGAAAGCCGATCGAGACAGGCGCCGGAGACCGGACGGCTTTGACCAAGATTTGGTGGCAACTGGCTACCTCCGAAAGAAGTGCATCGTTTTCAAGGCATTTGCGCTCCATATCCGCAACGCGATCGGTCGCCATGGCATCGTCAAGAAAACTTGCGACATCGTTCGGATTGAGCCCAAACTCGAGAGCATCCCCCGCCAACGGAGTCGCGACCGGGTGGGCGAGAAGGTGGCTGATCTTGTCGGAGATATTTCGAGCGGTCTGGCTCTCGCGAAGCCGCTGTTCCAGGATCTCCGAATCCTTGGGCTCCAAAACCTGGTCGCGGTATGCAAGAAGGGTTCGCAGGGTTAGTCGCATAGTAACACTCGTAAGGAAAGATGACGTCTGTTGGAAGTTGTTCTTATTGCGAACGCAATCCGTGCGGAAAACCGAAAAAATTCCCAACCTTTTTGCCACGGTGATCTCCTGGGAATCGATCACTCCGCCGAACGGGCACCAGTACCCAACCTGTGTGCCAACGTTAGAATTCCTGAACTTACACATTTTTGCTGCACATTTTCGCGGATCCTCGATGACGCAGACCAACCCTCGAAACATTCGAATTTTTGACACCACGCTACGCGACGGGGAACAGTCTCCGGGTGCGAGCATGAACCTGGGTGAGAAACTGGAAGTGGCCCATGCTCTGGCGGCACTCGGTGTCGACATCATGGAGGCCGGTTTCCCGATCGCCTCGCCTGGAGATTTTGAGGCTGTGCGGGAGATCGCTGCCACGATTCGTGGTCCTGTGATCTGCGGCTTGGCCCGATGCAACGACGGCGATATCGACCGGGCTTGGCAAGCCTTGCAGAAGGCTGAGCGGGCCCGAATCCATGTTTTCTTGGCTACCAGCGCCATCCATCGGGAGTTCAAGCTTCGCATGACCCAGGACGAGATCATCGCCCGAGCCGTCAGCGGTGTGCAGCGGGCTCTCGCCTATTGCGACGATGTCGAATTCTCAGCCGAGGATGCAGCTCGTACCGAAATCGATTTTCTGTGCCGAGTCGTCGAGGCAGCCATCGAAGCCGGTGCGACCACCATCAACGTTCCCGACACCGTTGGTTACACCACTCCCGAGGAGATGTTTCAGCGCGTGCAGGCCCTGCTCAACCGAGTTCCCAACATCGACAAGGCGATCATCAGTTGCCACTGCCACGATGATTTGGGGCTCGCTGTCGCGAATTCGCTAGCAGCCGTCGCGGCTGGAGCGGGGCAAATCGAATGCACCGTCAATGGAATCGGGGAACGGGCGGGAAACTGCTCGCTCGAAGAAGTTGTCATGGCGATGCGGACTCGTCAGGATCTTTACGGAACTCATACCAACATCAAGACCGAGCGTTTGGTACCTACCAGTCGACTGCTGTCCAAGATTACCGGTCTAGATGTGCAGCGCAACAAAGCTGTCGTCGGCCGAAACGCGTTTGCTCACGAAGCAGGAATTCACCAGGATGGGATGCTCAAGGAGCGGAGAACCTACGAAATCATGAGGCCCGAAGATGTCGGTTTCGCCAAAACCGACTTGGTCTTGGGGAAACATAGCGGACGGGCGGCCCTGGCTGATCGCGCCCGTGAACTCGGGTTTCAACTCAATGGCGAGCAACTTCAACTGGTGTTCGATCAATTCAAGATTCTCGCGGATAAGAAAAAGCAGATCTTCGACGGCGATATCATCGCGCTGATTCAACAGCAGATCGCAGATGCCAGCAACACCGCTTGGACGCTCGTCTCCTATTCCTTGGATAGCGGAACCGATCGCGTTCCTTGCATTGAACTCACATTGCGCCACGGTGACCAAACCTTTACCCAGCGCGTTCAACAGGGTGACGGCCCTATCGACGCTGCGTTTTGGGCAGTGGAAAAAATCATCGGGATCAAGACCGAGTGCAAGGAATTCCGCGTGCGAAGCGCAACGATCGGACGGGATGCGATGGGTGAAGTCAATGTTGAAGTCGAACATGAAGGCCAAACCTACCGCGGCAATGGCGCATCGATCGACTCGGTCGAAGCCACTATCTCGGCGATCCTCAACGCGATCAACCGTATTGTCACTGAGAAAAATCTACGCGCCAGCGGTAGGGTCTCCCCGCAAGACGCCTAGCGCGGTTGGTGAAAAAATCGACTCAGATGGTCGATCGCATCATCTGCTCAGACACATTGCGATGACTCAAGAAGCGGCTTCGTTTTTCTCAAAGTCTTCGAGTTGCTGCTGCAACTCCAATATGCGATTCCAAACCTGGGACGATCGATTCGTCCAATCGAATTGCCCCTCGGCGAACCAATCCAACCATTGCAGTGCCGACAAGGCAACCGATGCGCGATGGATAGCGACGAGGTCTGTTAATACAAGACTATCGTCAGGCCGCTGATTCAGGTAATGCTCCAAGGCAATAGGCCACCGAGGATCGGATTCGAACATCAATGTTCCGAATGCGCGCACAAAATCAAGGCCTGGCCAATCGATCCTCGCCGCGCCGAAGTCGAGAATTCCCGAGAGCCGATTCTCGCGAAACAAAAGATGCTGGCGCCACACATCTCGAAGAATCCAAAAGCATTTTGTCGATGTTTCGGACAAGCGTTTGACCGGTTCGAAAACGCTTGGAATGACGCATATCGCTCTCAAGTAGATATCGTTGAGAACATTGGCAGCAAGATACTTGTTATGAGCGGAAATCGAATCGAGAAATCTTCGCCGCTTCACGGTCTGAGGGCGGATCGCGGCAACCATGCCATCGAACCGTTGCTTGAGTCCCGGGGGGATGATCGCCTGAGTTCCATAAGATTCGCTGCGCGAGTGAATGCCTGCGAGCGCCTCGGCACACTGGCGAATTTGGTTGTCGTCAGCATCCCCCAAATTCTCGATTGGTGAACCGGGTCTCCAATCGGAGATCTCCCAGCAAACCCCATCGGCTTCGAGAAGCGTGTTGCCATTGCTCCACTTAACCAAACCGGGAGTAAACGGTTTTTCGCTGTCCGCTAAGTGATTTTGGAAGCGATGGATTTCTTGAAGCCGTTCCCGCTCCATCGTGACCGGCCATCGCTTCATGGCGTAGCGAGCCGCGAGGGTATCGATTCGATAAACGATCGCTTTGCTCAATCCGCGATCGTTGATGGCCGATAGGTTTGCGGCGGCGCCGAAGAGGATGCTGATTTCTTTCGCAACTCTTGGAGGGATCACGCTCGAATTACTGACCTTGACCGCGCGAGAAGCCAGGCTTGCCATCGAAATTGTAAAGTCCTTCGAGCTTGACAAATTCTAGACCCGCTTTGGTAATACGATCCAAAAGGGAGATAATCGCTGTGTGAGGGACACTTCCGCCAGAACCCTCTGGGAGGGAGAATCGGCATCGGCTGACATCGACCGTGAATGTTTCTTTCATTCCATCGGGCCAAACTTTCATTCCGCGGTTGGAGATCATCTCCAGCGACATACCATCGCTTGCCAACGGTTTGATTTTGGCGGCCAACGCATCGATGGAATCGGTCCATGCAACGAACACATCGGCGCCCACCATTTCCCGCTTTTCGGTCGAACGAACATAGGGTGGGCGATCGGTTAGGGGGCGGCGCGGTGCTCGGCTGTAATCCACCGCCTTGAGAACTTCCGGCTTCTTACCCAATCGCGCGACAACCGCTTGGGCAAACTCCTTGGTGCCGACCTTCTCTTTGGAAACCCCTTCCTTGAAGATATCGTAGGTGTGAACGCCGTCCTCGATGGTCTTGAGCCAAGCGTTCTGGGCACGCTCGGCGATGTCGGCTTGGCCGATATGAACCAACATTTGAATGGCGCCGAGGAAGAGACCGGAGGGATTCGCGAGGTTCTGACCGGCGCGTCGAGGTGCGGAACCGTGAATGGCTTCGAACATCGCACAACCATCACCTATGTTTGCGCTCCCTGCCAAACCGACCGAACCAGCGATCTGAGCAGCGACATCGGACAAGATATCGCCGTAAAGGTTTGGCATCACGACGACGTCAAACGCTTCAGGAGTATCAGCGAGCTTGGCGGCGCCGATGTCCACAATCCAATGCTCGTTCTCGATGTCCTTGTACTCCGCTGCGATCTCATCGAAAATTTTATGAAACAGACCATCGGTCAGCTTCATGATATTGTCTTTGGTGAAGCAAGTGACTTTCTTGCGACCGTACGCGCGAGCGTACTCGAATGCATAGCGAACGATCTTCTCTGTCCCAGGACGAGAGATCAGCTTCAAGCATTGCATCACATCCAGTGTTTGACGATGCTCAATCCCCGCATACAAATCTTCTTCATTCTCCCGGACGATCACCACATCCATCTTCGGATGCTTGGTGCGGATGAATGGGTCGTAGCTCAAGCAGGGACGGATGTTGGCATACAAGCCAAACGCTTTTCGCGTCGTCACGTTGAGGGACTTGAAGCCACCACCTTGCGGTGTCGTGATCGGTGCTTTGAGGAACACGCGAGTCGAACTTAGGGATTCAAAAGCGCTGGGTTCAATGCCAGCCATGTTCCCTTTGAGATACTGCTTTTCACCGATCTCAATGACATGTTTTTCCAAGCTTGCTCCGGCTTCCTCGATGATGTGCAAGGTTGCCTGCATGATTTCGGGACCGATGCCGTCGCCGTACGCGACCGTAACTGGGGTAGGTGATGTCATGACGTCTTGAAGGGGGTCAACAGAGGCTTTTGGAGAGTGAAAAACGCTTAGAAAATGTATTCGCGAACCGCGCGCCGCACAACCTCAGATCGAGCGATCCTGCAACGAGTTGTGTATACTGGGCGGTTCTATCGGTTGACCGCAGGAGTGGAGCTACGAAACAACAGCTTTTCGAAAAAAGGGGATTTCGATGGGAGTTCCGAAATTGAGGACGGACAAGGCGCGGGTAGCGTGGATCGGGCTGTTTTTTTGGGCCCTGATATCGAACAGCCTGTTTTTCTGCGATCTCGCGCGTTCTCAAGAGTCTCGACCCGAAATCTATGACCGGTCCAATTTGGTGGCTTGGTGCATTGTACCCTTCGACTCTCAAAAACGTACGCCAGCACAACGGGCGGATATGCTCGACGAGCTCCGGATTCGCCGACTCGCCTACGATTATCGAGCGGAACACGTCGCGAGCTTTGAGGAAGAGATCTTAACTCTAAAAAAACACGGCATCGAGCTGACAGCGTGGTGGTTCCCGACCGTTCTCAACGACGAAGCAAAACTCATTCTCTCGCTGCTGAAGAAACACGATGTGCATCCGCAGCTTTGGGTTACCGGAGGAGGAGATCCGTCGATGCAGGGGGATGCGGAAACCGCGTTCATCGCATCGGAGGTGCGGCGGCTGCGCGAGATTGCCCTGGCGGCTCAGGAAGCGAACTGCAAAGTCGCCCTCTATAACCATGGCGGTTGGTTCGGCATCCCTGAAAACCAACTTCGGCTGATCGAAGCGATCGATCTCCCCAATGTCGGAATCGTTTACAACTTGCACCACGCCCACGATCAAATCGAACGACTGCCCGAAATCCTAAAGAAGATCGGTCCCAAGTTGCTCGCACTCAACCTCAACGGTATGCAAACCGATGGCGATCGCATCGGAAAGAAAATTCTGGTCATCGGCGAAGGAGATCGGGATCGAGACTGGGTCCGAGTCATCGCCCAATCCGGATTTCGAGGCCCGATCGGCATCCTTAACCACACCGACCTCGATGCGCGTCAACGCTTGATAGAAAATCTGCAAGGACTCGATCGGCTCGTGAAGGATACATCCACCAAGCCATGAGCACACGTTGTAGAAACGATCTCGTGGGATCCAAAGCTCGCATTACCAGCAGCCTGAACTCATGGCGCGAATCGATGGTAGCCGTCCAGGAAATCTGGAATGACACGACCGCTCGTTCGTTTTATTCCGAGAACTTCCCTGGACTCGAAGAGACGCTCACGCGAATGACCATTTCGATTCAGGAAGCCGCAGAAATGGTGAGAGGCTTCGAGCGGGCTCTCGAAGATGACGAACTCCATGGATAAGCTCGAGTCTAGGCCCGAGTCATCGAGTCGCGACCGGCAACCTGCGACTAGCGATCTTTCTTCCGTCGGTACTCGCACTCCATCATGCGCAGCCACTCGTCGCCGGTCCCCGCGATGGATATCGCCATCGTTCGATTGTCTTCGTCCTTGAAGACCGAAACGAGTTTCATTTTGGATTCCGCACCGTTGGGGTCTTTTCCGATACCGATAATGGTCAATGTTTTCGAGGCTGCATCGTACGATCCCTCCATCGCGGTCGGGTAAGGACTCGCCGAATCGATCCAAGATCCGATGTACTTCTTTTTCTTAGGATCGTATCCCATTTGACTGCTTCCATGAAAAGATGCTCCGGCCATCTCCCCTCGGAAGTCTCCAACCAACCACACGTTCCCCACCATGTAGTTGTTCTCAATCGCCTTGCTGACAACCGCTTGTCCGTTGGGATCGGGATAGAATCTCACATCGCAATCCCAGACGCCGACCTCTCGCTTGAGAACGCTCATCGGATCGGTATTTTGTCCGAAAGACGAACAGGGTATCAGCAATAAACAAATCAAAGCCATGCAGCGCGACATGAATCAAGTCTCCAGACGTGTGGTCCACAATGAAGTAGCTACAGATAGGATCAACGCGTCGTATTTTAACCGATGCGGCCAGGCGACAAAGGCGCCTTGACATTAGCGAGAACGAGCCTGCAGAAGCATCTCGCGAGCCACTTGAAGGCCCTTTTCCAATGTCGCGTCACGCGAAGCGATGGGATCGGCACCGCTGGCAGCACTGTCGAAGTTGGTTCCTTCGGCAGCAGGTCTCCTTGCTGTCAACGACTCAAGCGTAGGGCCCGATCCTTGGGTAGGAAGCCCCTGAGCAACCAACTTGGGCCGATCCAGATTCGGCTTCAGAGCCGTCAGGCTCTGAGGTGCGTTCGACGATTCCTCCTGGACAAAGATGTGGGGGATTATACCTCGGGCACTGATCGCGATGCCGCTTGGAGAGTAGAACTTCGATACCGTCAACCGGAGTCCACCCTGACCGCGATCATTGTGGAACACACCCTGAACACTTCCCTTGCCATACGAGACTTGGCCGACGACATAGCCTCGATTGTGATCTCGGATCGCACCCGCGAATATCTCGCTCGCGCTTGCGCTGTCGCCATCGATTAGAACCACCAAGGGAATATCCCAAGTTCCTGGAAGCTTGGCTGCATAGTTGCGATTTTCTTCCCCGTTTCGACCTCGCGTCGAGACAATTCCTCCCTGGGACAAGAATTCATCTGCGAGGTCCACAGCCGACTCCAGAAGTCCGCCGGGATTGCGACGCAGATCGATGACTAGAGACTTCATCCCCTCGCGGGACAGTTGGAACATCGCGCGTCCAACTTCCTGAACAGTTGTTTTTTGAAAGTTCGTGATGCGGACGTAGCCTACTCCGCCATCCCGCATTTCCGCGATCGAAACGCTGGGGATCTCGACCCGCTTGCGTATCACTTCGATCGCTACCGATTCGTCTCCACCGTTGGAGATCACCAGTTGCACGCGACTTCCTTCAGGCCCTCGCAACATATCGGCGGCCTTTTTCGCGCCGACCTGGCGGACCGAGTTGCCGTCGACTTCCAAAATGAAGTGCCCACCGCGCAAGCCCGCTTCATACGCGGGACTTCCCCGAAACACATCGACAATCCGAAGTTCCGAACCCTCGGCCCAAAGCTCTACACCCAAGCCGATCAAATTTCCCTCGATCTGCGACATGACTTCACGGTATTCTCCGGGTGTCAGGAACGCGGAATAGGGATCGAGCATGCAGACCGATCCAGCCAACAATTCATAGATCGTCGCGGAGGGCAATAGACCGATCTGCTGCTGCGCTTGCACGGCAACCTGAGAAACGACTGATCGGAGTTCGGCGTTCGATGCGATCCGTCGCTGAATGACTGTTTGATGAACTTTCCGGCGGAATGCATCGATCGCTTCTCGGCGGACGGTTGGCAAGTGAGCGTCGATGAAATCCTGTTCGGTCAATGCGATCTCCAAGCAAGCGGTCCCGTAGAGAGCCAACTTCGAATAGTCTACGGTTTCGACAAAGTATGCCTCGAGTTTAGCGATGACTTCGCCATACACCTCGAGCGCTTCGGAGGGAGTAGATCGCTTGACGGTTTCTATAAAGCTGCGGTCGCTGTATCGACGCACAACGTCGAAATGGACGCGGGCAGTTTGTAGACGGTTGACGATTTCTGCATTACCCACATCCTGTCGAATCGCTTTTTCGTAATACAGAATCGCTTCGTGCCAACGTTTCTCCGATTCGAGTTGGCGCCCGATCTGGAGTACCGAAACGTCCTCGCGTTCGCGAGTCTCGGAGGTGCCGCCCGCGTTGATTCCGGAGATGGAGCTTGGACCCTGGCCATGGCTGCGGTCTATGCCGATGAAGGCGGTCAAGCCGACCGTGAGGAGGGCGTAGCAAATTCGTGTGCAAGTGAGCATGCTGGAGCGAATCAATAGGTGCATGGGGCAAACACTCGATGGGACACGCGAGTATAAAGCACCGAATGTGCCGGTCAAAAAACAGCCGACGAGAATCGCGCAGGCCATCTTTCGCAACCGTCAATCCTTCGCGCGCTCGATCCCGACGTGACGCAAAATAGGGTGGTAGCGACCTGGAATCGATTCCGTGACCCGCGGATCAAAGGCCCGATGAGAATGCGGTGGCCAATCGATACGATAGGGATATGCGTCCTGCACAAGATAGTCGAGGCGGGCCCGAGTCGTCTCACACAGGAGTCCCTTTCGAGAGTCTCCACCTGGAAACGTCCTTCGCCCGCCCGATGCACAACTCTACGGAGCAGGCTCCCAGCAGACAAGCCGCCATGAAACGCAAATCTCTGCATGACAAACGACACACGGCTTGCTACGATTCATCCTTTGATTTGCCGTCATTTCCATCACAAACGATTTACTCGACTATGTCAGAAGTACCCGTCAGCGAATTCCAGGAACGCAAGGCTGCGATTCGCAAACAAGCCCATGAGAACCGTCGCAACCAAGAGGACAAGGACGGCGTCTCCAACGCGATCATGAAGCGGTTCCTGGAACTGCCCGAATATCATGCCGCTAAGACCGTGATGTTCTATGTCGATGTCCGGGACGAAGTTCGAACTCGACAGGCCCTTCCCGAAGCATTGACGACCGGAAAGAGAATTGTGGTTCCCTACTGTGTCGATGGTGAGTTGGAATTGTTTTGGCTCGAGTCGATGGACGAACTCGAGCTGGGAATGTATCGGATTCTTGAACCGAAGAACGAACTGCGGGATGTCGCGGCCAAGCATCTGCAACCCGAAGATCTCGACTTGATCATGGTTCCCGGCGTAGCATTCGATCGAACCGGTGGTCGCACGGGTCACGGCAAAGGCTACTACGATAAGTTGCTCGAGCATGCTCGTCTGCAAACGCCTTTGGTTGCCCTAGCCTTCGAGTGCCAGATGTTCGAAGCAATTCCGATGGATCAGCACGACATCTACATGGACAAGATCATCACCGAGTCGGCTGCGTACGAGGGTCGTGGTCGCAAATGACGCTCCATGCAAACAGCGAGGTAAACAGCGAGGCAAACAACGAGCCTTGGACGCGACCCGATTGGCAGTCGCTCGTCGATGATACCTACGCGGAAGCCTTTCGCAGCATCTACGCTCGCGTGTTGGTCACCGCACGGGATCGCAAGTGGTTGTTGGCCGCATGCGAAAAAGCGACCGGTCACGCGTCAAGTACGATTCTCTGTGATTGCGAAGCAGGGATCGAACAAATCCTCGATGGAACCTCGGCAGGTCAACAGACTCCCGACGGACGCATCGGCGCTTTACTACAGTTCCATGTTCCCCGCTTTCGCAAGGATCGTGCGGAACATCTCGAACGAGTTCTTCTAGCGCGGCTCTCGCAAAACGTGCTCACCTGTCCAACCACCCGATGCTTCAATGCTCTCGACAGCGATCCGTACTTCAAACTCGGTCGCAAGATCGCTTTCTTTGGAGATGGCCATCAATTTCGCAGCGAGCTCAATGGTCAAAAGGGTTGGACGATCCCGACCCTCGGCGGAGAGTTTTTTCTCAGTCGGCGCTTCGGGTATGCTGATGGCATCATGGGGGGGAATCTCTGGTTTCTTGGTACCACCGAGGATGCGGCCATCGAGGCGGCGGATCGAGCGGCCCAGGCTGCAAACGCAGCTCCGAATGTCATCACCACCTTCCCTGGTGGTGTCGCTGCCAGTGCGAGCAAGGCAGGTAGCAAGTACAAGTTTCTGATCGCCAGCACCTATGCCGAGTACTGCCCGACCCTTCGCGAGAAACTGGGGGATGCATCGCGCGTTCCCGAAGGAGTGCGATCGATCATGGAGATCATCGTCAACGGCTCGTCTCTCGAGGATGTCGCTCGCGCCACCTACGCAGCCATCGAGGCAGCACTCCCGGTCCACGGCTTAGTCCGCATCTCCGCCGGTAACTACGGAGGACGGTTGGGCAAATCCTTCATCTACCTCCATCCGCACAAACACCCGAGCGCATGAACTCGGCAACGCCATGCCAATCGACTCAACTTGCCCAGGATGCGGACGCACTCTTAGAGTCGCAGACGAGCATGCAGGAACCGAAGCGCAATGTCCGGTTTGCAACACGGTCTACGTTGTGCCGATAAGTTCGCAATCTGAATTTCAAAAAGAAGTTGAGGTAGCCCGGAAGAAACAATACTTCGCGCGTATTCCCACCGGCGCCGAGTACGGACCGATCTCCTACGAAGTCCTCGTTGGCTGGTTGCAAGAGAACAGAATCAATGCCGCTTGCTTTATTCGCGAGGAAGGTCAAGAGAATTGGATCCCGTTTTTGGAATGGGTCCAATTGCCCGGAAACGCAATCCCAATGGTCATGCAACCCGGTTCGCTCCCTCAACCTGTTAATCCTGCACCCTCGTCGTTCGCTTTTGGCGAAATACCTGGGGCGCAAAGCAGTGTTGTTCAATACCCGATCGCAAGCCGAGGAACCCTCGTTCTGATCCTAGGAATCGTCAGTTGGATGCTGTGCATCACCTGGGTGGGTTCGCTGGTGATGTCCGGAGTAGCTCTCGCAATCGGCTACAGTGATTTGAGGAATATCGCTAGAGGTGTAGCCTCGCCCAGCGAACGAAATCTCACCGCGATCGGTATGGTGCTGGCCGGAACCGCCATGGCGGTCAGCTGTCTCGTGATCCTGTTGTTCATCATAACCGCGATCAACTCGTAACCTACTTCGCTGGCCTACGGTTCAATCTTTCCGTCAAAGGATCCCTTGAAGATGATACGGGTCGCCCGGGGCGCGGCAAGCTCCCTCGCAATGATCCCCTTCTGGCTCGGGCTCAGTCGCTTGGGCTCCCCTTCTCGAAGCGCGTTGACCGGTACAGTCTCAAGACTCGATGCCAAAGCTACTCGCGATCGAGAGCTAGTCTTAGATTGTCCGACATCTTCAATAAACGGATCCACCAAGATATCGGGCAAGGGTTGCTGCGGAACTTCGGGAACCGCTGGTTCTTCTGCTGGCGGCACCTCTGTTGACGGCAACACAGGAACCTGCGAAACAGGAATCCGATCCGAGATATCCGTGACCGGCTCGGGGTTATCCGAGTACTTCGGTGCAGTGACTTGTTCAGAAACCGGTGTTGGAAGCAGTTTTGGAACAACAGGCGTCACGGTTTTCTCAGGGGTATCTTGGATGGCAATGTGCCTCGGCGCATCCGGAACCACATCGGAAATCGAACCTTGGCTACCCTCCGCAATGGCGTTTGGGATGCGTGAAGATTCATGTTTCGACAACCATTCACCGGAGCTGTCGCATATGGGGGGCATCGCCATTGTCGTATCGATCCTATGAAAGCTTTCAAACCCGCATGCGGGTTCTACGCCACAGACCGGTTCGGCCCCGCAGACTGGCTCGGCCCCGCAGACTGGCTCCGCACATGAACTCGTGATAGCCGTATGTTTGCGGAGTTGTTTGCGACTCAACGAACCGTGCATCGATCGTTCCAAGCGGTCGCCTGCAGCAGACAAACGGTCGAAGACCAGGAACTGTAGAGAGGGGATGCAAACGCCAACGCGTGGACTGCTTTGGCAACATGCACTGCACTTCTTAGGTGCCGCATCGCAACATGGATTCTGAGCTTGCAGCGAGTTTGCACCTAAGGCCAGAAAGGATGCCGTCGATACGATAGCAAACCATGAACGACGCATTGGACGGTTTCCCATTCTCGCTGAACTGACACGATAAACTCTTTGCACGCGCAAGGAATTATCGAACCCGAATGACCGATGCCCTAAGCCCTTTCGTTATTGTCGGCAATCCAAACCTTTTCTTCCTAGTTTTCGCAGCTTGCCTGGTTTGCGATGAGGTCGTGGGATGAGGAAAGATAATGCGATTCTGTTGCTCGCAGCGATTGCAACTAAAGTACCTGCCGTGAAACTTGTGTTGCGTTTTCCCGCACGATAGCGTCGATCGGATTCATTAGAGGCTCTCGGAGAGAGACAGGGAAGTTGAATCCAAAGTGCCTGTTCAAGGATAAAGTCCGATGGTCTTTTGGTATACAAGGATGCATCGACCTGCTTGGATACATCTGCTGGCACTTATCGCCATCATGGGATGCAAGGCGCCGCAAGTTTTTCCGTGCCGAACATTTCACTGCATTCCCAATCAAACCGATGGCTCGGCTGCGGACTTCTGGAACTCCTGTGGCGCAGGCAGAACGGTCAAAAAGGCTTCCCTGGAACAAACGGTTCCCTTCCCAAGCGAATCGGAACCCACTCTGTTAACCCTTGCAAGCCATCAACAGACGGCTGATCAGGCTCGGCAAATTGACCAGGCTCCGCAAATTGATCAGGGCCCGCTGAGTGATCAGGGCCCGCTGAGTGATCGGGGCCCGCTGAGTGATCGGGGCCCGCTTAGCCTGCCCTCCGAATTGCCAGGTGCTGCGACCGAGCCGTTGGTGGTCCCGGGTTTACGCGACCTGAGCGCTGACGAGCAACGTAAAGCCATACGGGACTTGTTCCCGG